>NZ_JBHVRF010000003.1:0-490659 GCF_042885955.1 Microbacterium sp. NPDC058021 | reverse complement strand
GCGAGCGCGGCGACCGCGGCCGGGTACCGGTCCAGCAGGGTGGTGGCCTGGTGGATGCGGTTCTGCATGCCCCGATCCGACCGGCGGATCGCCGCGGCCAGTTCCGCCGCGATCGACCGCAACGGCATCTCCCGCTCCCGCTGCAACCCGAGCGGGATGCGGACGGTCTGCTCCGCCGCGATCTGCCCCGCCCGACCCAACAGCACCAACTGCCGGGCCTGCAACGCCGCGATGCCCCGCTCCGTCGCCACGAGCTCCGCAACCACCCCGGACGCCGACAACACGGCATCCACGGGACGGGTCGGGGAACTGTTCATACCCCCATCCTGCCGACCCCCACCGACATTGAGAGCCCGGAAAACCCAGATCAACCCACGTTGTGGACAACCCGCAAAAGATCCATCCTGGGGAGGAAGCGACGGGTCAAGACGGCAAGAGTAAGGGCCGGTCGGAGAGGCTCCCGACCGGCCCTTGTCCCTTGCACCAAGAGTGTCCTGCAATCACATGAAGGGTAGTTGCCACAGCAAAACAACTACCGTGCGAGCACTCTATAACGGAAAGATAACGACCCACAAGGGTTCGTCGTTACCTTTTTGTAATCAGTTCGCCGGCGGGCGCACAGCCCCCGGCGCGGCGCGCTCGTCGAGCCGGCGCACCGACTCCCGCACCGCGCCGTGCAGCATGATCTCGAGATCGCCGACCACGCGGTACGGATGCTCGACCATCCCGTCTGAGACCCAGCGCAGCACCACGGCGAGCACCGCCGAGGTGTAGAAGTCGACCACCAGCACGCGATCCTCCGCGCGCACCGGGCCCCCGCCGTCCTGGTCCATGACCGCTTCGGTCACGGGCCGCATCTGTTGGAACAGGAAGCGTTCGAGTCCCGAACGGCCCAGCCCGTCGAGCACCCCGAGCGTGGACGAGCGGTTCTCGCGCATGTACAGCATCAGTCGCACGAGCCCGTCGGCCCAGCCGAGCTCCGAGGTGAAGGAGCGCACCCGGCCCGCGACCTCGGTCTCGAACACCCAGACAGCCAGATGCCGCACGTCGGGGAAGTGGTAGTAGAACGCCTGTCGGGCCAAGCCGCAGTCGCGCGTCAGCTGCGTGACCGTCACCTTGTGGAGGGGTTCGGTGCGCAGTCGTGCCTTCAGCGCGGCCGCCAACGCGTCGCGGGCACCCGCCCGCCGACCCGCCTCGGAGCCCGCATCGACCATGCCTCACGGTACCGCCCGGCGTTCCTGGACACATCGCATCGATTGTCTAATGACGAGATGAGCGCAGATTTCTACCGTGGTTAACCGGACGGCACGCGTCCGGCGGGCCGCTGAGGAGAGGTCCACACACATGTTCTTGTACGAATCGATTCCCTGGTATTCCTGGGCGATGTTCGGGGTCGTCCTGGTCGGCCTCATCGCGCTCAACGAGGTCACGCGGCGCTGGAAGTGGGCCGGCATCGGCTTCTTCGTGGTGCTGCCCCTTCTGCTGACGATCTTCGTGTGGCCGACGACGGCCGGCGAAGGCTCGTCGACCGGTACCTGGTTCCACTGGGTGAAGGTCTACTCGGCACTGATCGGATGCCTGGGCTTCATGCTCATCCGCTACGTGCCGCGTCTCGCGGCGAACCGCTGGATGCTGCTGTTCCCCCCGCTGATCCTCGCGATCAACATCGGCGAGGCCGTCATCCGCGACTTCGAGGTGGCCGGCCTGCAGGGCATGCACGACGGCGTCTTCATGGTCGGCGGCCCCTGGAACTACATGAACGCCATCGCCGGCATCCTGAACCTCGTCACCATCTGCGGCTGGGCCGGCATCATCGTGTCTCGCGACAAGTCGAAGGACATGATCTGGCCCGACATGATGTGGTTCTGGGTCATCGCGTACGACCTGTGGAACTTCGCCTACGTCTACAACTGCGTCGGTGACCACTCGTTCTACGCCGGCGCTGCCCTGCTCATCTCCTGCACCATCCCCGCCTTCTTCATCAAGAAGGGCGCCTGGCTGCAACACCGTGCTCACACGCTGGCTCTGTGGATGATGTTCACGATGGCCGTTCCCACGTTCGTGACCTCGTCTCCGTTCGCCGTGCAGTCGTCGCACAACCCGACCGCCCTGTTCGTCGTGTCGGCCATCTCGCTCGCGGCCAACGTCGCCGTCGCGGCCTACCAGCTGCGCACGATCATCAAGCTGCGCCGTAACCCGCTGCGCGACGAGCTGTACACCCAGCTGCCGCAGTACCAGGAGGTGCGCGAGGCGAACCTCCCCGTCGAGGTGCCTGCCACCCGGTCGGTCACCCGGGAGACCGAACCACTGGTGACGGTCTGACACCACTCCGCGCCCAGGCCCTCGGCCGGACGCGCCAGACACCCCGCGCCGTGGTCGAGCTCGACGAAGCTCGACCACGGCGCCGGCGCACCCACCGAGCCCTTAGCGTTCGGGGTCGGTCACTCGCCGCGTCTTGCGCGATGGGGGAGCCGGGGAGGGGGTGCGCGGGGGCTGCGAGGGGATGCCGCCCCTGTCGGCCCTTCCCGCGCGGGGGTAGACTCCCGCGCCAAGCAGAGTCGACGACGCCCCGGCGCACGGCTTTGCGCAGCGCTCTCCTCGCTACCTGCGTACGAGCCTCCGGGCTCGGGTTCGGAGATCTCCATGCCTGCCTTCTTCGCCGATCTCGTCCGCGAGACCAGTTCCGATCTCAGCCTCGGCGAGCTGCTCGAAAAACCCGTCACGGAACTCATCGGCGTCAGCGACACCGCAGCCGCCGCGCTGGCGCCGCTCGCGATCGAGACGATCTTCGACCTCGGTTCGTCGTCGGTGTTCGCACGGGCAGCGGCGGCCGTCGCCGCGGCTGACGGCGACGTGCGGCTCGTGCCGCGCGACCTGCTGGGCCCGTCGGGCGCGGACCTCGACCCGGCCGGCATCCCCGAGCTGCCGCTTGTTCGCATGCACGGGCTGTCGCAGGCGGTGGCGGCGGCACTCACGGCGGCACTGGCCGTCGCCAGCATCCGCGAGTTCGCGCTGTGGCCGCCGCGTCGTGCCGCGCACGCCATGGTGTCGGCTGCCTCGGGCAGCGACCTCGGCATCGACGAGGCCGAGGCAGCGGCCGAGCAGCTGCGCCCCTCGATGGGGGAGTACCCCACCGAGCGGGTTTACTACGACACCCTCTTCATGCTCGGGACCGACGCGGCTCGCAATCAGCAGCCGCTCTCGCAGCCGTTGTCGCTGGCACGACTGGCGAGCGGGTCGCTCGCTTTCGGCACACCAGCGATCGGCGCCGTCGCGACCTATGCGCAGTCGTGGTTCGCGCAGGGCATCACCCTCGGCCACATGGTGCATTCGCTCGCACTGGCCCCGGGTGAGGCGACCCGGCTCGCTGTGATCGACTGGACCCGGCGGACCACCGCCACCTCGAGCGAGAGCATCGATGAGAGCGAGCGACTGTCGAACTCGACGAGCCACGTACGTGCGATCAGCGAAGTGCAGAACGCGGTGGCCGACGAGATGCAGGAGGGCGGCTCGATCGCGACGGGCTGGGCGAAGTCGTCGAGCAAGAGCAAGGGCATCGCCGGCAGCGTCGGCGGCGGCATCGCCGGGTCTATCGGCTCCGCCGTCGGCGCGCTGGGCTTCGGCGGTGGCGGGTCGGCCACGAGCCAGTCGTCGGAAACCCGATCCGAGGCGACGAGTGCCTCGTGGTCGGTGGGCTCGCGATCGGTGCTGGCCGAGATGAACCAGCGGGTGAACGATCGCACCGAGCAGAACGCCACGTCGGTGCGCAACCGCCGCGCAACGGCGGTGCGCGAAGTCTCGCAATCCGAGCACGAGCAGGTCAGCACGCGCATCGTGGCGAACTACAACCACATGCACGCCCTCACCGTGCAGTACTACGAGGTGGTGCAGATCTATCGCGTGGCGGTGGAGCTGAATCGCTTCGACCGCGCGCTGTTCCTCCCGTTCGAGCTGCTCGACTTCAGCGCACCGGGCGGTGCCGATGTGGTCGCCCGCTTTCGCGGTGAGCTGCTGGCGGGTGCGCTGACGCCGCGCGCGGCCGAGTTACTGCTTGATGACCGTGGGCGCATCGAGGTGCGCGGCGCAGTGCGGGTGCCGTTCCCGATCCGGGTGGCCGATGTGCTCGACCTCGCCGCGACGGCGACCCCCGCGACTGCGGCGGCGCGCGCGGCACTTCGGCGCACGGGGGCGGCGGCCCTGGAAGAGGTCGTGGATGAGGGTGCCGGCGTGCTCGCGGCGACGGCGCACGTCGTGCCGTCGCGGGTGGTGTCGAAGTTCACCGTCGTGCGACCGGGCCCGATCGCCGAGGTCGTCCCCGGCGACGCCCGGGTGACGTCGATCGCCTTCGACGACGTCACCGTCGGCCGGGTGCGGCTGGACCAGCCCGGGGTGTCGGCCGAAGCGAGCACCTTCGTCGTGGCGGCTGCCGAACAGCAGGTGGATTTCCCCCGTGGCATCCCGATGCGCGGGTTGGAATCGATCAGCGTCGGCCATGACTCCGGTGCCGCGGCGGAGGGATCGATGGTGATCCGGTTCGAATCCGACGGCCACGCCGCGATCGCGGTCGTGCCGGTCTCGCTACTCGCCACGGGCGCGATGCAGAAGGTGGTGATCTTCCACGGCGATGCCGCTGACCGCCGAGGGGAGCTGCTCGAGCACCTGCAGGCCAACCGCAGTCATTACACCCGCGTCGTGCTGGGGCGGCTCGACGCGGCATCCCTCGCGCTCCTCCTCGCCGACGTGTCCTGGCTGGGGCGGCCGCTGGCGGAGCAGGTCGAGCCCACGCCACTGGCGGTCAGCGGCAACTACCTGGTGCTGCGCGCGCCCGCCGAGGCCGGTGATCCGAGCGGGCTCGCGGCCTTCCCGACCTGGGGGGACGTCTTGAAGGACCGGGGCGTCGACTTCACATCGCAATCGACCCGGCTCGTGCCCATCCCCACCGCCGGAGTCTTCGCGGAGGCCGTGCTGGGGCGCTCGAACGCTGCGGAGAAGCTCGACATCACGCGCTTCTGGAACTGGCAGGACTCGCCCATCCCGCTGCAGCCGCCCGAGATCTCCCCAGTGGGGACCGGTTCGCGCGCGACCGCAGAAGACCTGACCCCCGGGGCGCTCGGCGCGCCCGTGCTCAACATCGCCACCCCCACGTCGGTGCCTGACCCGGCCGGCCTCGCGGCCGCGCTCGGGGCGCTCGCCAACGGCAGCATGTTCCGCGACATGGCGGGGCTTGCGGGCACTCAGGCCGCTGCGCAGGCGGCGTCGGCGGGCACGCTGGATGCCGCGACCGAGGCGGGTCGCATCGCGAGCACCAACTTCCAGGCGGCGACGACGCAGGCGACCGAGATGGGCAAGGCCGCGGCCAACATGTTCTCGGCGATCAAGACCGGCGAAGCGGAGAAGGGCCGCGCCGGCGGCATCTCCGGTGACGGCGCCCGCATCAACCACGGTCGCGACATGGATGAGCGCGGGGTGCCGTCTGGTGCAGGCGCGGGCGGGCGTGCCGCCGCGAGCGGCACCGGCGGTGGCTCGTCGGGCGGTGAGGCCGTGGGAGGAGCCGGCGACGGCGACGGCGGCACTGCGCCCGACGTCATGCCCGGGGTCGGGCAGTTCCCGCGCGAACTCGCCTTCGCCGACGACGCGGCGGCGGTCTCGCCGGATCTGCTGGGGGCGACCACGGCGGCGCTGGGCGTGCCGCTGATCCCGGCGTCCTTCGGCGGTGGCAGTGCCTCGACCAGCGCCCTGGCCACGAGCGCGAAGGCGCTCCTGGACGCCATGCGTGCCGACGCGAAATCGGCCGGGGTCTCACTGGCGGGGATCACCCTGCGTCCGATGGTGCGCCACCGAAACGCCGCCACGTTCGAGGCCGTGCCCTACGCCGCCTGGACCGACGATGCGAAGAGCATCTATGTGAACACCAAGCTGTTCCAGAAGACCATCGCGTCGATGATCAGCGCGGGCGCCGCGCAGATCGTCGCGGAGGACTTCGTGCGCGGGCAGGCGTTCGTCGCGCTGCTGCACGAACTCGTGCACATCGGCCAGGCGAAGACGCTGACGACCCGTGTGCCGTCCTTCGCCCAGATGGTCGACTTCGAAGTCCAGGCGTACACCGCGGATGTGACATGGATCTCGACCGCCGCCAACCGGCAGCGCATGGACAACGAGTTCGGCTGGGATGCCACGGACTGCGCAGATCAGCAAGCGGCGTCGGATGCCAACCGCCTGGTCTTCCAGAACATCAAGAACGACCCTGCGCTGACGACGGAAGCCGACTACCGTGCGGCGATGCAGGCGAAGCAGATGCTGCCCGCCAAGCTCAACGGCAGAACGGCGTACACCTCCCGAGCCCTGTACCAGCGCTGAGCCGGAGCGTGGGATGCCGCCACCGCGGCGAGCGACTCTCGCTCCTGGATCGGAGCCGGCCTCTCGACGCCGACTTGCAGCCGTCCTGCGAAGGAGGCGCCGTTCATCCGAGCAGGATCAGCAGCCGGCGAGCGCCGCTTGCGCACCGCCTCGGCTAGCGACCGGCATCCCGGGGTTCGATGGAGATGAGGTCCTGCGGGGTGCAGTCCAGCGCATCGCAGATCAGGCCGATGCTGCTGGCCAGATAGACGTTCGCGACGGTATCCATGACGCCCTGCAGCACGCCGCCCCCGAGCAGGGCGAGCGTCAACAGGCGCCAGTTCCAGGGTTCCGGTCGCCCCCTCGCGAAGGTCGGCCTGCAAGAGTTGTGGCAAGAAGGAGAGTGGGAGGCGTCCATCTGTGCCACCGCCGGCCAGCAGAGCGTGCCCCGTCGTGATCGTGATCACACGCAGCGCCGGCGGGTCGCGCTGACAGTGGGCAGCGCCCGCCCGCGACCTCAGCTGCGCGCGTACTCGGCGAGCACCACGCCGGACTCGTAGGCCGTGACTCCCAGCGGCTCCAGCGCCGCCGGGTGATAGGGGCGATCACCGAACAGGCGGATGCCGTCGCCGAACAGCACCGGGTTGAGCTTGAGGGCGAGGCGGTCGATCTCGTCCGCGAGCGATGCCGCGAGCGCGCCGCCGCCGCAGAGCCAGATGCCGCCGCCGTCCTCGGCCTTGAGGTCTCGTACGACCTCCACGGGGTCGCGGTCGGTGAACTCGACACCCGTCGCCCCCTGCGGTGCCTCGTGGTCGCGGGTGAAGACGATCTGCCGCAGGTGGCGATACGGGCTCGGCAACGCGGGCAGGGCGACGGCATACGTGTTCCAGCCCATGAGCACGGTGTCGAAGGGGCCGTCCGCCACCGACAGGCCCCCCGCTACGGCCAGGTCGGTGGGGGCGGTGCCGCCGTACCGCGACCAGATGTCGACGGCGTGGTCGCCCTCGACCAGGAAGCTGTCGAACTCGCCGGCCGGACCGGCGATGAAGCCGTCCATGCTCACGGCGACGAAATAGGTGAGGTCTCGCATCATCGCTCCAATAACTACAGGTGAAGTGGTTGGAACCATAGCAGCTGTCGTGGTTGCGGGCTAGGGTGGTCGGCATGGCGAAGAACGAGGCGCGGCGCAGCGCCCTGGCCGACGCCGGGATCTCGGTGCTGGCGCGCGAAGGATCGCGTGGCCTCACGCATCGGGCGATCGATGCCGAAGCGGGTGTGCCGGTCGGGACGACGTCCAACTACTTCCGCACGCGGGAGACGCTGATCGCGGGGCTGTTCGAGCGGATCGGCGCGCGACTCGCCCCGGCCCCCGCCGACCTCGAGGCGAGGGCCGCCGAGCCACCCAGTCGGGAGCTGTTCGCGGCGCACGTGCGCGACATCGTGCGTCGGCTGACGGCGCAGCCCGAGGTGACCCTCGCGCTCTACGAGCTGCGGCTCGAAGCCGCACGGCGGCCCGAGCTCGCCGCCGCGCTCGGCGAATGGCAGCGCGCAGGACTCGAGGCTGACATCGCCTTCAACGCCGAGGCCGGGCTCCCCGGCGGGCGCCGCGAGATCGTGCTGCTGCACTACGCGATCGAAGGGCTCGTGTTCGACCTCCTCACCTCTCCGATCGACCCGGGAACGTCCATAGACGAGGTGGTCGACGCGTTCGTGACACGCCTGCTGCCCTGAGTCCCGCCGTCGCCGTCAGCGTCGGCGGGGCGGTGCCGTGCTCTCCCGCACGGTCAAGCTGGTCGCCAGCTCGACGTGTCGTGAGGACGGGTGCTGTCCCTCGGCCATGACCCGCAGCGTCTGAACCGCCATCGCGCCCATTCCCTCCAGGTGCTGGTGCACCGTCGTGAGGGGCGGGGTCGTCCAGGCCGCCTGCGGGGTGTCGTCGAACCCGGTGACGCTGAGGTCCTCGGGCAGGCGCACGCCCAGCTCGTGCGCGGTGGCGAGCACGCCGACGGCGATCTCGTCGTCGGCCGCCATGATGGCCGTCGGCGGCTCCGGCGCGGTGAGCAGATCGCGGGCGTGGATCGCGCCCGTGCTGACGGTGAAGTGATCGGCGCGGATCAGCGACGGATCGACCGCGATGCCGGCGGCATCCAGTGCCGCCTGGTATCCGTACAGGCGGTCACGCGCCGCCGTCGACGTCTCGGGCCCGCCGATCCAGGCGATGCGGCGGTGGCCGAGGTCGATCAGATGCTCCGTCGCGGTGCGCGCCCCGGCCCAGTTGCTCGACCCGACGCTCACCATCCGGGCGTGGCTCGTGTCGACGGGGTCGACGATGACGAAGGGGAGGCTCGCGTTGCTGGCGGCGTCGATGAGGGCGTCGGGCGCCGAGAGCGTCAGCCCGATGATCCCCGTGACGCCCGATGCCTGCTGCTCGAGCACCCAGTCGCGTGCCACGGCGCGCTGACCGCGTGACGCCCGCGGGGGCGCGAGGCGGGTGAGCAGGTCGACGTGCGTCTCCGTTGCTGCGGCGAGCACGCCTTGAAGCACCCCGAGGATGTAGGGCGAGGCGGGAACGTCGAACACCACCGCGATCGCCCGCCGCGTCGATGCGCCGCCCGACACCGTCGTCGGCCGGTACCCCAGCTCGGCGACGGCGGCCAGCACGCGATCACGCGTCTCGGCAGCGATGTCGCCGCGCCCGTTGAGTGCCTTCGACACCGTCGCCGTCGATACCCCGACGGCGTTCGCCACGTCCGCGAGCGTCGCCCGACTGCTTTTCCCGTTTCTCATCTGCCCCCGAAACTATTTCGAAAGATCAGCGTTGCTAGAGCCGCGCACCGCTCGCTATCTTTTCGCCAGGCCTGCTGAAACGCGCAGTCGCCTCGTTCCGCCGAAGCTATCGCTCGCGAAACCATTTCGCAAGCAAAGTGCAATTTCTGACCAATGGAGGTCTTGTGTCCGTCGCGACCACGCCCATGCTCTCGATCGACGGCCAGTCGGCCGGGGAGATGCCGCTCCGGCACATCTGGAACGAGTGCGTGGGGGCGGGCCGGGCGAACGAGGCGCTGCGGGCGGACTGGCAGGCGCACTTCCGGGAGGCGGTCGACACGCTCGGCGCCCGGTACGTGCGGTTCCACGGTGTCTTCCACGACGACATGTTCGTCTACCGGGCATCCAACGGCGGCGGCTTCGGCCCGCCCACCCCCTTGGCGAAGCCGGTGTACACGTTCGCGTACGTCGACAAGGTGTTCGACGCCATCCTCGAAGCAGGTGCCCGCCCCTTCGTGGAGCTGGGCTTCATGCCCCGTGAGCTGGCGACGCAGACCGAGACGCTGTTCTGGTGGAAGGCGCACTGCAGCCCGCCGAACGACATGCAGGCCTGGGTCGACCTCGTCACCGCCACCGTCACGCACTGGATCGACCGCTACGGCATCGACGAGGTGCGCACCTGGCCCTTCGAGGTCTGGAACGAGCCCAACCTCGTCCCTCACTTCTGGACCGGCACGCGCACGGAGTACTTCGAGCTGTACGCCGCCACCGCCCTCGCGCTGAAGGCGATCGATCCCGCGTTCAAGGTGGGCGGGCCGTCGTCGTCGGTGTTCGTCCCCGACGAGAGGTATGACGGCGAGTACCACGACAAGAGCGTCGAGGCCGCGACGGCAGAGGCGAGCGACCCCGACGTGCTGCCGTGGAAGCCGGTGTGGATCCACGAGTTCATCGCCTACTGCGTCGAGCGTGACATCCCGATCGACTTCCTCTCGACGCACCTCTATCCGACCGACTTCGCCTTCGACACCCAGGGCAAGGGGCGCCCGATCAGCCGCGGTCGCGACGCGACCCGCGACGATCTGCGGGTCATGCGCGAGCTCATCGCCGCGTCGCCCTATCCGCATGCCGAGCTGCACATCACCGAGTGGTCGACGTCGCCCTCCAGCCGCGACCACATGCACGACACGGTGTTCGCCGCCACCTACATCGTCCGCGCGTTCCTGCAGAGCACCGACCTCGCCGACTCGATCTCGTACTGGACGTTCACCGACGTCTTCGAGGAGGGCGGCGGCGGCATCGGTCCGTTCCACGGCGGGTTCGGTTTCGTGAACGAGCAGGGCATCCACAAGCCGACCTTCCACGCGATGGCGATGCTGAAGCGGCTCGGCGCCCACCTCGCCCTGCGGACAGAGCATGGCGTGATCACCCGCACCGACGACGGCGGCCTCGCAGCGCTGTTCTTCAACTACCCCGACTCGATGGGCTCCCGCTCGGTCGGATCGGCCACGAGCCACACGGATGCCGCCCGGCTCGCCGTGGAGGGACCGGAGCGGCGCATCACGCACGCGGTCGCCGGGCTCACCCCCGGCGACGCCTATCTCGTGGAAACGCTCGACCAGGATCACGGCAACGTCGCCGCGGCCTGGCACGCGCTCGGCGAGCCCCTCAATCTCACGCGGGAGCAGGTCGCCGACCTGGCCGGGGTCGCCGATGAGCTCGATCGGCGCACCCTCCTGGTGGATGCCGGGGGCGAGCTGACCATCGACGTCACGCTGGCCCCCTGGGCCGTAATGTCCGTCTCCCGCGTCCCCGCCTGAACCCTGCTGATCCACACGAACAACGACGTATCGAAAGGACCACATCATGAAGACACGCACCCGCGCCGCCGCCTTTGCGGCATCCATCGCGGTCAGCGCCCTGCTGCTCGCCTCGTGCTCGGGCGGCGGAGGTGACTCCGCCCAGGCCGAGGAGGCGAGCGAGGACAACAAGCCCGAGAAGCTCACCGTCGCCGCCTGGATGGACTTCCCGCCGGACCTCCTCGCCTCGTTCGAGGAGGAGTACGGCATCGAGGTCGTCGTGAACTCGTTCCCCGACGGCGCCTCGGCGCAGACAGTGCTGCGCAACGGACTCTCCTCCGACGGTGCGGGACTGTCCGACGTGCATCTGATCGAGCTCGACTGGTGGACCGAGATGATGGCGGTGCCGCAGGACTGGGTGGAGCTGCCCGAGATCGATGACCGCTGGGTCGACTGGAAGGTCACGCAGGGATCGGCCGACGGCGCCGTCCGCGGCTACGGCACCGACATCGGCCCCCTCGGCATCGCCTACAACGGGGCGATGACCGGCGCCGCCGGGGTCGCAGGCGACGCCGACGCGTTCGCCGAGTTCATCGGCGGCGACGCCGCCACGTGGCAGTCGTTCCTCGATGCCGGCCGCGAGTACGTGGCCATGGCCGACAACTACTTCATCGACTCGCTCTCGAGCGCATTCCAGGCGGCGATCAACCTGCTCCCCGCGGCGTTCGAGGACCCGGAGTCGGGCGATCCGTACGACATGGCCGGGAACACCGAGATCAAGGACCTGTTCATGACGTTCGCGGAAGCGGCGGAGGACGGGATCTCGGCCGGCATCCCCATCGGGCATGCGGACTGGGGCGCCGGGTTCCAGAACGAGCAGTGGGCCACGGTCGTGACCCCCGCCTGGATGGCGGGAATCATCGCCGAGAACGCCGACGGCATCGACGGTTGGCGCGTATCGGGCACGTTCCCCGACGGCGGCGGCAACTGGGGCGGCTCGTTCTTCTCCGTCCCCGCCACGGGGGACAACACCGGCTGGGCCGTCGTGCTGGCCGACCACCTGACCACGGCCGACGCGGCCGTGCAGTGGTTCCACGAGACCGGTCAGTTCCCGTCGCAGCTCGAGGCCATCGAGAGCGCCGACATCGCCGACACGAAGAACGAGTTCTTCGGCGGGCAGCAGCTCGGCCAGGTGTACGGCGAGCTCGCCGCCGCGGCCGGTGACGCCGCGGCCGGGGGCTACCGCGGCGAGAACTTCGCCGGCATCCAGACGCTCGTGACCGACGGCATCCGCCTCGTGGAGTCCGGTGGCGCGACTGCGGACGAAGCGTGGGAGTCGGTTGTGAAGAACTTCGACGCCCTCGGCTTCGACACCGCCTCATGATGAACGGACCGCGGGCCGGTCGGGCGACCGCACCCCACCGGGCCGCGGTCCGTCCCCGCACCCGCCAGACTCCTCGGAAGGCTCTCCCGATGGCACACGATCCCGCCTCACCGCGCCCGGTCCGGCGCGTCGGATGGGGGCAGCGCATCTCGCGGTGGGACTTCAAGCTCTCGCCCTATCTGTACATCTCCCCGTTCTTCCTGCTGTTCGCCGTGTTCGGTGCGTTCCCGCTGTTCTTCAACGTCGTCGTGGCGCTGCACGACTGGCATCGGCGCACCGGCATGGGCGAGTTCGTGGGCCTGGACAACTTCACGTGGGTGCTGCAGCAGCCGCTGTTCTGGCGCTCGTTGGAGAACACGATCTCGATCTTCCTGCTCGGGGGAGTGCCGCAGCTGTTCCTCGCGCTGCTGATCGCGGCGATTCTCGATCAGAACCTCCGCGCCCGTACCTTCTGGCGCATGAGCGTGCTCATCCCGTTCGTCGTGATGCCCGTGGCGACGTCGATGATCTTCGGCCAGGTGTTCGGCCAGTTCGGGATCCTCGTGCCCAACCTGCAGGAGCTGGGGCTGCTCACCGACTACAGCTCGCCCTTCTTCCAGGACCGGTTCCTCTCCCACGTCGCCATCGGCTCGATGGTGGTGTTCCGCTGGACCGGCTACAACGCCCTCATCCTGCTCGCCGCGATGCAGGCGGTCCCGCGCGACCTCTACGAGGCGGCGACTGTCGACGGGGCGAGTCGCTTGCGGCAGTTCTTCTCTGTCACGATCCCCAGCATCCGTCCGACGCTCATCTTCGTGATCCTCACGATGACGATCGGCGGTCTCGAGATCTTCGACGAGGCGCGGCTGTTCGACGGCGGAGGCACCGGCGGCGGTGCCGGCGGCACCGACAACCAGTGGACCACGGTGATGCTGTACCTGTTCAACCTCGGTTTCGGGCAGTGGCAGGACAGGCTGGGGCAGGCCGCCGCGGTGGGGTGGATCTTCGCCTTCATCATCCTGCTCATCTCTCTGGCCAATTTCTGGCTCACGCGTCGGATCTCCTCGTCGGATGCCACAGCCCCGCGGCCGCGCCGCGTGCGCCGGCGCCCGCCGGCGCCCGACCTGCCCACCCCGTCGGACATCACAGAAACCTCGCTCGAAGGAGCCCGCCGATGAGTACGGCATTCATCGAGAACACCGCCGGCCCGAGCGCCGCCCGCTACGCCCGCCGCCGCGCCGCGCGCGGGCGCCCGGTCTCGGTGAACCCGTCGTCACGCCGTCCCGGCTGGGTCACGTACGCGTTCCTGGCCGTGGTCATCGCCGTCTCGGTCTTCCCGCTGTACGCGGCGGCGATGTACGGGTCCTCGACCACGACCGAGATCACGCGCGCGGTCGGCAATCTGCCGCGGTGGCTGCCGACGATCACCCTGTGGGAGAACTTCGGCGAAGTGTTCGCGACCGAGCAGTTCAGCATCTGGGTCGCGTTCGGCAACTCGCTGCTCGTCGCGGTGACCGTCAGCGCGTCGACCGTGTTCTTTTCGGCGCTGGCGGGTTTCAGCTTCGCGAAGCTGCGGTTCCGCGGTCGGCAGGGGCTGTACGTGACGGTGCTGGCGACGCTCATCATCCCTGCGCAGGTGGGCACGATCCCGCTGTTCGTCATGATGAACGAATTCGGCTGGGTGGATTCGCTCCTGGCGCTGATCGTGCCCGGACTCGTCGGCGCGTTCGGCGTGTTCTGGATGACGCAGTATCTGCAGGAGGCGCTGCCCTACGAGCTGATCGAGGCGGCACGTGTGGACGGCGCCTCGATGTTCCGTACCTTCTGGTCGATCGCGCTGCCCGCAGCCCGGCCGGCAGCGGCGACGCTGGCCCTGTTCACGTTCATCGGCTCGTGGAACAGCTTCTTCTGGCCGTCGGTGGTCATGCGCTCCCAGTTGACGATGCCGTTGGTCGTGCCGCAGCTGCGGGGAGTGTTCACCTCCGACACCGGGCTGGTGATGGCGGGCGTCTTCCTGGTCGCGGCGCCCCTGCTCGTGGTGCTCGTCCTCGCCGGCCGTCAACTCGTCGCCGGGGTGATGGCGGGGGCGGTCAAGGGCTGACGCGTCAGGCGCAGGGCCGCGCCGGGTTGCTGTGTACTGTCGAAGCGTGCGCCTCGGCGGTCACTCGAATCGCCGCGCCCCCCTGCTCCCCGTGAAAGGCCCGTCGGCACCCGTGTACTCGCTTCTGCTCACGATCATCTACGTCGCCTTCGTCAGCCTGGGCCTACCCGACTCCCTCGTCGGCGCCGGCTGGCCGGTGATGCACCAGGACCTCGGCGTCCCGCTCGCCGCAGCCGGCCTCATCACCATGATCATCGCCGGCGGCACGATCCTCTCCAGCCTCGCCTCCGAGCGCGTCACGCGCCGGTTCGGGGCGGGCGTGGTGACCGCCGTGAGCGTGGGCATGACCGCGGCCGCCCTCGTGGGGTTCTCGTTCTCCGGCTCGTTCTGGATGCTGTGCCTCTGGGCCATCCCCTACGGACTGGGCGCCGGCGCCGTCGATGCGGCGCTGAACAACTACGTGGCGCTGCACTACGCGGCGCGGCACATGAACTGGCTGCACAGCTTCTGGGGTCTGGGCGCCTCGATCAGCCCGTTCATCATGAGCTACGCACTCACCTCGGGCCTCGGGTGGTCCAGCGCCTACCTCATCGTCGGCGTGGTGCAGGTCGCGCTCACCTTCGTGCTGTTGGTGAGCCTTCCGCTGTGGGGCAGGGTCAACTCCGTCGTGCCCGCAGGGGCCGGCGCCGAGACGGATGACGCAGCTGACGACGCCGATTCGTCCGGACGGGGGACCGCGCACGTCCCGCTCGCCCAGGCGTTGCGCATTCCCGGTGTCGCGCTGATCCTCACCGCCTTCTTCGCCTACTGCGCGCTGGAGTCCACCGCGATCCTGTGGGCGTCCACCTGGCTCGTCACCGACCGCGCCGTCCCGGCGGCCACCGCGGCCGCGTTCGCCTCGCTCTTCCTCCTCGGCATCACCGGCGGCCGGTTCCTCGCCGGGATCTTCGCCGACCGCGTGGGGGACCGGGCGCTCATCCGGGGCGGGTTCGCCCTGGTCGCGCTCGGCGTCGTGCTCCTCGCCCTGCCGCTGCCGACCGACGCGGTCGCCCTCGCGGGTCTCGTGCTCACCGGGCTCGGCGCCGCGCCGATCTATCCCGCGATCATCCACTCCACGCCGATCAACTTCGGCCGGCGCAACTCGCAGGCCATCATCGGCATCCAGATGGCGGCGGCCTACACCGGTTCCACGCTTGCACCGCCCCTGTTCGGCGTGCTCTCGGAGTGGGTGGGGATGTGGCTGTTCCCGGTGTTCCTCGGCATCCTCGTGATCCTCGGCGTGGTCATGTCGGAGCGACTCAACCGCCTCGTCGACCGTCGCGACCGCGCCGATCAGCCGGCCGGCTGAGCCGGCGGGCCGCCGCACCACGGCACCCCACCACCCCCGCGTGTCAGGGTAGGGGGATGAGCCGTCGCCCCGACCCGCGCACCTACGACCTCGATCGGCTCCGCGCGGAGGTGCTCGCCGAAGACGGCGGTGAGGTGCACGACAGCATCCCGCAGCTCGCCGAGGCCGACTCCGGGTTCTGCGCCCTTGCCATCGCCCTGCCTGACGGCAGTGTGCGTTCGAGCGCGCAGGCCGACGTGCGCTTCAGCGTGCAGTCGGCCGTCAAACCGTTCCTGTTCGCGCTCGCCCTGTTCGACACCGACGGCGAGGCCCTCGACCGCATCGGCATCGAGCCCACCGGCGAGGCGTTCGACGCGATCAAGCTCGAAAGCGGCACCGGTCGGCCGCCGAACCCGATGGTCAACGCCGGCGCCCTGCTGACGGCGGCCCTCGTCGACGGCGACGACGTCGCCGCGCGCGATGAGCGCATCCTCGCCGGGCTGTCGGCCTTCGCCGGCCGCGCCCTCGAGGTCGACGAGGAGGTGGCCCGCGACGAGCACCTGCTCGGCGATCGCAATCACGCCCTCGCCCACCTCATGCGGGCCGAGGGCACGCTGCGGGTCAGCGCCGACGACGCCGTCGCCGTGTACGCCCGCGCCTGCGCCGTGCTCGTGGATGCCGAGGCGCTTGCGGTGATGGGTGCGACGCTGGCCTTCGGTGGCCGCAACCCCGTGACGGGCGAGCAGGTGGTGCCGGCGGACGTGGCCCGCGACGTCGTCTCGGTCATGGCGACCTGCGGTGTGTATGACGGGTCGGGCCGGTGGATGCGGGCCGTGGGGGTGCCGGCGAAGTCGAGCGTCTCGGGCGCGATCGTGCTCTCCGCCCCCGGGCGGCTGGGCGCGGCGGTGGTCAGCCCGCCGCTGGACGGATACGGCACGAGCGTGCGCGGCCATGCGGCGAGCCGGCGACTCAGCGACGACCTGGGACTGCACGTGTTCGGCGATACCGGCGAGCCGACCGGGATGCCCGCACCGCGCGACTGACCCGGCGCGCGAAGCTGCGGCTTCGTGCCCGTCCGCGACGCAGCCCCTCACCCCGCGACGCCGGCGTTCAGACGCTCCCCGCTGTCGACGTCGAAGACGTGGATGCGCCCGGGCTTCGGGGTCGCCGAGACCGTGTCGCCCACGGCCGGGTGCACCCGCCCGTCGACCCGGGCGATGATCGCGATGCGCTCGCCGTCGATGTCGGCGTGCCCGTAGAGGTATCCGTCGGCGCCGAGTTCTTCGACGAGGTCCACGGTGATCGTCAGCCCCGCGTCGGCCGTGCTCCCGATGGCGACGTCCTCCGGTCGGACGCCGATGGTGACACGCGGCCCGGCGGCCGCGACGACGTCGCGCTCGACGGGAGCGATGGCGCTTCCGAATCGCATGCCGTCCTCGGTCGCGTCCGTGGTGAACAGGTTCATCGCTGGGGATCCGATGAAACCGGCGACGAACACGTTGACGGGGTGCTCGTACAGGTCGCGCGGTGTGCCCAGCTGCTGCAGCGCGCCGTCGGCCAGCACGGCGATGCGGTCGCCCATGGTCAGCGCTTCCACCTGATCGTGCGTGACATAGACGGTGGTGACGCCCAGGCGGCGCTGCAGTGAGGAGATCTGCGTGCGGGTCTGCACGCGCAGCTTCGCGTCGAGGTTCGACAGCGGCTCGTCCATGAGGAACACCTGGGGCTGGCGCACGATGGCGCGACCCATGGCGACACGCTGCCGCTGCCCCCCGGAGAGGGCCTTCGGCTTGCGCTCGAGGAACGGCACGAGGTCGAGCAGCTTGGCGGCCTCGAGCACGCGGGCGGCGCGCTCCTGCGTGCCGACGCCGGCGATCTTCAGAGCGAAGCCCATGTTCTCGGCGACAGTCATGTGCGGGTACAGGGCGTAGTTCTGGAACACCATCGCGATGTCCCGGTCCTTCGGTGGGACGTCGGTGACGTCGCGGTCGCCGATGAGGATGCGGCCGGAGTCGACCTCTTCGAGGCCGGCCAGCATGCGCAGCGAGGTGGACTTGCCGGAGCCCGACGGCCCGACCAGCACCAGGAATTCGCCGTCGGCGATATCCAGATCCAGCTTGTCGACCGCGGGGCGGCGCACGCCGGAATACTCCCGCGTCGCCTGGTCGAAGGTCACTGTCGCCATTGTCTCTTTCCTTTCACCGGCGGGTACGCGCCGGACGATCCGTAGTGATGGAGTCCCCAGGGCCGAGGTCAGGCGGCCGCGTCGGCACGCTGGGGCTGCCGCACGTCTTGGAGGGCTTCGGACCAGGCGACGAGCTGGTCGAACAGGATGCCGAGGTGGGCGGACTGCTCGCGCCCGGGGGTGAAGGTGGCGAAGTTCTCGAACTCGGTCATGAGGGAGAGGGTCAGGGTCTGGCGCACGGTGGCGACCTGGAGTTCGGCCAGCACGAGCCGCAGATGCTCGATCGCGCGTGCTCCGCCGACCCCGCCGTATCCCACGAGCGCGGCCGCCTTGTTGTTCCACTCGGTGTACAGGTAGTCGATCGCGTTCTTGAGCACGCCGGATGTGGAGTGGTTGTACTCGGGCGTGACGAAGATGTACCCGTCGAACTGGGCGATCTTCTCGGACCACCGCCGGGTGTGGTCGTTGCTGTACTGACCCGACATCGCCGACATCGGCTCGTCGAGGTGGGGGAGCACGTAGTCGGCGAGGTCGACGAGCTCGAAATCGGCGTCGTCGCGCTGGGCGGCCTGCGCGAGCACCCAGTCCGCGACCTGCTTTCCGTTGCGGCCGGGACGGGTGCTTCCGAGGATGATGGCGATCTTGGTCATTGCTGCACTGCTCCTTCTTTGTGTGGTTCGTGTTCATCGATCAGCAGACGCAGGTCCGCTGCCGGGAGATGGGCGCCGAAGGCCGGATGGCCCGGCTGCAGCACGACGCCCGCAGCGAGGGGACCGACGATGACGGGGTCGAACCCGAGGGCGTCGACGAAGTCCGCCACGCGCGCGAGGTCGGTGGCGCGGTCTGCCGCGATCGCGATCGCCTTGCGGCCCATCGCGCCGGTGGGTCGTGCCTCTTCCTCGAGGTCGTGGTAGCCCATGTGGTTCAGCGCCTTCACGACGCGCGAGCCCGCAAGGAAGACCTGGACGATCTCGCTCGTGGAGATGCGCGGGTCGTCCAGGTCGTCCCGGATGCCGTCGGTCTCCCACCAGTAGTTCATCGCGTCGACGACGAGCTTGCCGTCCAGTTGCGTGAGGGGAAGGCGGCGGTGCTTGCCCAGAGGCAGGGCGAGCACGACGATGTCCGCCTCCATGGCCGCCTGTTCCGCACGCACAGCGGTCGCCCCGGGTGCGAGCACGTCGATCGTGAGAGCGATCCGCTCGCGGTCCCCGGAACCGGCGACCAGGACGCGGTACCCAGCGGCCACGGCGAGGCGGGCGAGAACCGTGCCCACTTTGCCGGCACCGAGGATGCCGACGGTCGTCGTGCTGCGGCTGGTGATGTCCATGTCGTCGGTCTCCTTCATCGCCGGAACGCCGCACCGGTCGTCGCCCGTCGGCCGGGGGTCTCGGCGAGGAGCTCGCGGACCATCGGGATCACCTTCGTGCCGTACAGTTCGACGGCACGGAGGCGGGCACTCGCGGCGAGGGCCCCGCCGGCGGCGTAGGTGAGATCGAACCGACCGACGTCGAGCGTCGTGATGGCATCCGCCATCTTGCGGGCGACGGTCTCGGGCGAACCGACGTACAGCGAGCCCCGCTCGACGTCGGCCTCGAACTGCGATCGCTGCACCGGCGCCCAGCCGCGCTCGGCCCCGATGCGGTCGTGCATGACCTTGTAGCCCGGGTAGAAGAGCTCCTTGGCTTCGGCGTCCGTCTCGGCGATGAAGCCGGGGGAGTGCATGCCCACCGGGAAAGCGATCGTACCCAGCTGCTCCGTCGCCCGTCGATACAGGTCGACATACGGCGCGAAGCGAACGGGTGGGCCGCCGATGATGCCGAGCATGAGCCGGAATCCGTAGTGCGCCGTGCGCAGCACCGACTGAGGGGTGCCGCCGACGCCGACCCACGTGCGCAGCCGACCGGAGTCGGTCTTCGGGAAGACGTCGGCTTCGTGCAGGGGCGCGCGCGTCGTTCCTTCCCACGTGACCGGCTTCTCGTCGAGGAGCGCATGGAAGAGGTTGATCTTCTCGTCGAACAGCACCTCGTAGTCGGCGAGGTCATAGCCGAAGAGCGGGAAGGACTCGGTGAAGGATCCGCGGCCCAGGATGACCTCGGCGCGCCCGTTCGAGAGAACGTCGACGGTGGCGAAGCGCTGGAACACCCGCACCGGGTCATCGGAGGACAGGACGGTGACGCCGGAACCCAGTCGGATGCGTTCGGTCACGGTGGCGATGCCTGCCAGCACGGTCTCGGGCGACGAGATCGCGTACTCGGGCCGGTGGTGCTCGCCGACGGTCATGGCATCGACGCCGATGTCGTCGGCGAGCACGGCCTCGGCCAGGGTGGCGCGGATCGCTTCCGCGTACGAGACGACGGCGCCGCGGTCGTTGCGCGGCAGATCGCCGAAGGTGTCGATGCCGAACTCCATCTGGGTGGTCATGATCCCATCCCTCCCGTCACCGGCCCCTCCGGATTGACGTGTCAATGCGTCAACCGTAGGATTGACGTATCAATTCCCAAGGAGGCGGAATGGGCGAGAAGCACCGGTCGATGCCCACCCGGGAACAGCTGCGCATCTGGCGGGAGTACATCGAGACGGCAGAGGCGCTGCGCACGCGCCTCGCGAACCGACTGCAGACCGAGTCGGGCCTCTCATCGGGCGATTACCAGGTGCTGATCGCTCTCACCGAGGCGCCGGAACACACGCTCCGTTCGTCGGAGCTCGCGACGGTGATCGGGTGGGAGCGCAGTCGCCTGTCGCATCATCTGGGGCGGATGGAGAAGCGGCAGCTCATCCGAAGGGCGCACTGCGCCGACGACGTGCACGGGGTGGACGTGACCGCGACGGAGCACGGCCGCGAGGCGTTCCGCGCGGCATCCGTCCCGCACCTTCGCGCCGTGCGGGAGCTGTTCCTCGATGCGCTCACCCCTGAGATGCTCGCCCATGTTGACGACGTCGCCACCGCCCTGAGCCGGCACCTCGCGCCGGGTTCGGTGCCGGGTCCTCCCGAGGCGAGCCGGTGATCTCGCTCACCGCAGGGTGATCAGCAGCCCGCCGAGCGCCCCGACGAGCACCACGCCCCACGCCGGCATCCGCCATGCCATCAGCAGCACGAAGCACACGGCAGCAAGGGTGAACGAGGCCGGGTCGACGACGGCGGTGACGAAGACAGGGTCGTAGAGGGCGGCGGCGAGGATGCCGACGACGGCGGCGTTCGCCCCCCGGATGAGTGCCCGGGCTGTCGGGCGGGTGCGCACGGCGTTCCAGAACGGCAGCACACCGACCATCAGCAGCAGGCCGGGGAGGAAGACCGCCACGAGCGCGACCGCGGCGGTCAGGATTCCCGCCGCTCCCGGCGCGGCCAGCGCCCCGAGATACGCGGCGAACGTGAACAGCGGACCGGGCACGGCCTGCGCCGCGCCGTAGCCGGCGAGGAACTGGTCGGCGCTCACCCAGCCGTCCGCGACCGCCTCGGCCTCGAGCAGCGGCAGCATCACGTGACCGCCGCCGAAGACGAGGGCCCCGGCGCGGTAGAAGCCGTCGGCGATGTCCGTCAGGCGCGTGCCGACGGCGGCAGCCACGGGCGGCAGGAGCACGAGCAGCGCCGCGAACACCGCCAGCGCGACGCCGCCCGCGCGGCGCGAGACCGGCGGGCTCAGGTCCGCCGCCGCCTCGCCGTCAGCGCCTTCCGGTGCGCGGCAGAGCAGCAGACCCGCCAGCGCACCCAGCAGGATCGCGGCGAGCTGCCCGAGCGACCCGGCGGCCAGCAGCGCGATGGCGACCGCGCCGACGGCGATCGTCGCGCGCCGAGCATCGGGGGCGAGGGTGCGCGCCATGCCCCACACCGCCTGCGCGACGATCGCGACCGCGACGATCTTGAGCCCGGCGACGATGCCGTCGCCCACCGGGTTGTCGAGCAGTGCGGCCCCGTACGCGAAGGCGACCAGCAGGATCGCCGAAGGCAGCGTGAACGCCAGCCATGCCATGATCGCGCCGAGGGGTCCCGCCCGCATGAGCCCGAGGGCGAAGCCGACCTGGCTCGACGCGGGCCCCGGGAGGAACTGCGCGAGCGCCACGATCTCGGCGTACCGGCGGTCGTCGACCCAGCCGCGGCGCAGCACCAGCTCGTTGCGGAAGTACCCGAGGTGCGCGATCGGTCCGCCGAACGACGTGAGTCCCAGCCGCAGGAACGCGCGGAAGACCTCGCCGGCGGTGCCGGCGTGCGGTGCGGCGTTCGCCGCGGGCTGTCGGGTCACATCCCCTCCCGGCGACCATTCAAGCGGATGCCGGTCGTGGCATCCGCTGCCAGGATCGCCGCGGGGGTGGGCTCGCAGGAGACCTCCGTCGTCAGCCGATCTCTCCGCCGGCGACCGTCTCGGCCAGCGCGTGCACGCGGGGGAGGTGGTGGGCGCCGTAGAAGTCCGCGGACGTCAGGCGGGCGGCATCCGTCTCCGATGCGGCGTCGCGCGCGAGCACGGCGGTCACCGCGAGAGCGTGCATCCAGCCGCCGGCGAGGGTGCCGAGCAGCATCAGGTAAGGCACGCTCACGGCGTAGGCGTCGCGCGGCGAAGCGGCGAAGCCGAGCAGGTCGTCGGTCGCGCGGCGGGATGCCGCGAGCGCACGCTCGAGCCGCTCCGCGGTGCGCGCCGCGACGGGGTGGTCGAACCCGCGCAGGCTCGCCACGGTCTCGTCGATGCGGTCGAACAGGGCAGACACCGTGGCGCCGCCGTCGCGCAGCACCTTGCGGCCGACCAGGTCGTTGGACTGGATCGCGGTCGTGCCCTCGTAGATCGTGGTGATCCGCACATCGCGGTAGTGCTGCGCGGCGCCGGTCTCCTCGATGAAGCCCATGCCGCCCTGCACCTGGATGGCATCGCTCGTGACGGTGATGGCGTCCTCGGTCGTCCAGCCCTTGAGGATGGGCACGAAGAACTCCGCCAGCTTCACGACGGACTCGTCGCTGTCGGCCCGGTCGAGCAGGTCGCCGACGTAGACGCCCAAGGCGCGCATCGCGAAGATCTTGCTCGACATCGACAGCAGCAGGCGGCGGACGTCGGGGTGCTCGGCGATGGGCGTGCCCGCCGGGCGCTCGAGCACGCCGCCCTGTCGGCGGTCCGCCGCGTAGGCCGCCGCCTGCTGGTAGGCGCGGTCGGCGATGCCCGTCGCCTGGAACCCCATGGCCGCACGGGCGGAGTTCATCATGACGAACATGCCGGCCAGCCCTCCGCCGACCTCGCCGACGAGGTAGCCGGTGGCGTCCTCGTAGGCGAGCACGCACGTGGGGCTGGCGTGGATGCCGAGCTTGTGCTCGATCGCGACGGTGGTGATGGCGTTGCGGTCGCCGAGCGACCCGTCGTCGTTCACGAGGAGCTTGGGTGCGACGAACAGCGAGAGTCCCTTGGCGCCCTCGGGTGCGCCGGGGGTGCGGGCGAGCACCAGGTGGACGATGTTCTCGGCGATGTCGTGATCGCCCCACGTGATGAAGATCTTCTGGCCGCGGATCGCCCAGCTGCCGTCGTCCTGCGGCGTCGCGGTCGTGCGGATGGCGCCGAGATCCGTGCCGGCCTCGGGCTCGGTGAGGTTCATCGTGCCGGTCCACTCGCCCGAGACGAGCTTGGTGAGGTACGTCTCGCGGATGCTGTCGGATGCCGCGGCGTCCAGTGCGTGGACCTGCCCGGCCGTGAGCAGCGAGCAGAGCGCGAATGCCGCGTTCGAGGCGTTCCAGATCTCGCCGAGTCCGGCACGGACGGCGCCCGGCAGGCCGTCGCCGCCGGCGGAGACCGGCGCCTCGGCGGTGACCCAGCCTGCCTCGACGAACGCGCGATATGCCGCGGCGAACCCCTCGGGCAGACGCACCTGGC
Source organism: Microbacterium sp. NPDC058021 (assembly GCF_042885955.1). NCBI lineage: Bacteria > Bacillati > Actinomycetota > Actinomycetes > Micrococcales > Microbacteriaceae > Microbacterium > Microbacterium sp. NPDC058021. Next base: position 466,942 of record NZ_JBHVRF010000003.1, on the reverse strand, counting down.
CGTCTTCGAGCCGTGCGCCGACGCGATCTCCGATGACCTCGAGCGGGGCGATGACGGAGGCGGCGAACTCGCCCGCGCCCGCGATGATGTCCGTCGCGTCCTCGGCGGTGAGCTCGCTGCCCGAGGCGCGCGCGACGAGATCCTGGCCGAACGCCTCGGTGAAGAGGAACGCGTAGTCCTCGACGGGCGGCGTGTATGCGGATGCGTCAGCCATGACGGACTCCTGTGCTCGAGGTTGTGGAACTGCGGTTCATCCTACGCGGGACTGCGTTCCACCCGCGCCTGCGGTGAGGCAGGGTGCGGTGCGGGCATCACGGCCCGCCCATCCAGTGCTCGATGCGGTGGGTGTCGGGGGTGAATCCGTGTCGGACGCCGTAGAGCACCGCCTGTGTTCGGCTGGTGGCGCCGATCTTGCGATAGACGGATCGGATGTAGGACTTCACCGTGTTCGGGCTGAGATAGGTGAGGCGGGCGACTTCGGCGTTGCTCTTGCCCTGCGTGATGAGCGCGAGGATCTCGGACTCCCGATCGGTGATGCCCTCGAGGCGCCCCGGCCACTCCAGGCCCGGCGCGCTGGGCGCCCGACGGGCCTGGTCGCTGATCACGACCTCGCCGGAGTGGACCGCCTCGATCGCGGCGACCAGCTGGGCCGCGGTCAAGGTCTTCGAGAGATACCCGTGCACCCCTTGCCGGCGCGCCGACTCGATGAGCTCGGGGTGGAAGTTCCACGTGTACATGACGACCCGTCGCGCCCGCGGATTCTTGATGAGCTCCGAGATCTCCTGGTGGTCGGACTCGGGCTGGGCGAAGGAGTCGTACAGCACGACGTCGACCTGATCGCTCACGTCCCGGTTCGCGTCGATCTCCGCGATCACGACGCGGTCGCGGTAATCGTCGAACAGATGCGCCAGACCCTTCAGCACCACGTCGTAGTCATCGACGAGGGCGACCGTGATGGGGGGCGGGTTGGGGGACGAGGGCACGCCTGAGCTTTTCACCCCCAGGGGTGTGCCGCCACACCCCGAGGGGTGGTGGAGTGACGTGATGTCGCGAACTGCGGCATCCCGAGTACCGAACGGTGCCCGACACGACACGCCCCCGGGCGTTCAACAAGAGGAGCAATCATGCTCGGTCTCATCATCAGCATCATCGTCATCGGTCTGATCGCCGGGTTCATCGCCCGCGCCGTCGTTCCCGGAAAGCAGGACATGAGCCTGCTCATGACCATCGTCCTCGGCATCGTCGGCTCGTTCGTCGGTGGATTCCTCGGCTTCCTGCTCTTCGGACAGGATGCCGCCGACGGGTTCTTCCAACCGGCGGGCATCATCGGCTCCATCATCGGTGCGATCATCGCCCTGCTCGTCTACGTCATGGTGCGCGGCCGCAGCACCACGTCGCGTCGTCGCTCCTGATCCGGCGGTCGCACGCCGGGGTCGCGCCGACGCGCGGCCCCGCGTCCGGCCGAGCGGAGGTCGCGCATTCCTAGGATGATGCTGCGACGACGAGGAGGAGGGGGCATGCAGAGGCGCGTGCGAGTCGGCATCTCGGGATGGCGCTACCCGAGCTGGCGTGGCGATTTCTACCCGAAGGGCCTCGCCCAGGCGCGCGAGCTGGAGTACATCGGTGAGCAGATGTCGACGCTCGAGCTCAACGGTTCGTTCTACTCGCTGCAGCGGCCCACGAGCTACCTGAAGTGGCGCGACGCGGTTGCGGACGACTTCGTGTTCGCGGTCAAGGGATCCCGCTACATCACGCACATGCTGCGGCTGCGCGGCATCGAGGTGGCGCTGGCGAACTTCTTCGCCTCCGGGGTGCTGGCCCTCGGCGACCAGCTCGGGCCGGTGCTGTGGCAGCTGCCCGAGCGGGAGGAGTTCGACGCCGAGACGCTCGAGCAGTTCCTGGCGGCCCTCCCGCGCACGACCGGGGCGGCACTGGACCTGGCTCGGCGCCACGATGAGCGACTCGACGGGCGGTCGTGGCTCGACATCGAGCGGGACCAGCCCATCCGCTACGCGTTCGAGCCACGTTCGACGACGTTCGAGGATGCCGCCGTCGCCCCCATCCTGCGCGCGCACGACGTGGCGCTCGTCGTCGCCGACACCGCCGGGCGCTTCCCCGCCTTCGGCGAGGCGACGGCATCCTTCGTCTACGTGCGGCTGCACGGCGCGGAGGACCTCTACACCAGCGGTTACACCGATCCGCAGCTGGATGCCTGGGCCGCCCGCATCGCCGACTGGCGCTCGGGCGCGGCCGACGGCATCCCCCGCGACGTCTACGTGTACTTCGACAACGACGCCCGCGGTCACGCCCCGCACGACGCCGTCGCCCTGGCCCGCCGAGTGGGCGACACCCCACAGCGGTAGCGCGCGGGCATCCCCATCCCGGCACAGGCGATCTCCCCGCAACAGGTCGTTTCGGCGGGATCGGGCCTGTTCCGGGGAGATCACCTGTTCTGGGGAAGGCCGGATGCCACCTACAGCCTGATCGGCGGCACCAGCACCCGGTGCCGATCGCGCACCCAGCGCACGCGGTCGCGGCGGTACTCCGCGTGGCTCGAGAACCGGTAGCGGTACGACACCACCCGTACCCACCGGGGCCGCTCGCTGCCGAAGGGCGCCGCGCGCAGCAGCGCCAGCGTCGCGGCATCCGCTTCGAGCAGCCGCACCAGCAGCACCGTGAACCAGCCTTCGAGCGACCGCCCGAGCGGCAGGAACCACATCAGCCAGTCCAGCCGCAGGTGGTACGGCGCCCATTGCCGCGGCACCCGCCGCACATCGCCGGGCTTCCCCTTGAAGTCGTACTCGCGCCACGTGGCGTCGTCGGGGTCGGCATCCATCGTCGCCTCGATCACGTACTCGATGCGCTCCCGCGTCACGGTGCCGAACGCGCCGTACGCGTTGGCCAGCTGCCACCGGTTGAAGCTCGCGTTCATCAGCTGCCGGCGGGCGAAGAGGTTGCGCAGCGCCGGCCAGCTGATCACGAGGTACAGCAGCCCCACGCCGCAGGTGATCACGAGCCAGTACAGCGGGAGGCCGTCGATCGTCCAGGGCGGGTCGGATGCCACTGCGTCGCCCGATCCGGGAATCGACATCGCCGCGAAAGCCAGCACGATCGTCGCCCAGTTGAGCCAGGCGAAGTTGCCGGTCAGCACGAGCCACAGCTGCGTCGCGATGACGATGGCCGCGGCGCCCGCACCGATCAGCGCCGGGACGGGCCCCGGGATCCAGAGCCCGAGGATCGGGGCGAACAGGAGCCACGGCACCACGAGCTGGGCGAAGTGGTTGCCGATCACCTCGATCTCATGGAACCACCGCGGCAGCAGGTGCGCCTGCCGGCTGAGCGGTCCCGGCATCGGTTGCGTCTCGTGGTGGAAGGTGAGCGCCGACAGGTCGCGCCACTCCCGCCCGCCGCGGATCTTGATCATGCCGGCGCCGAACTCGAGCCGGAACAGCAGCCACCACAGCAGCACGATCACCACGGTGGGCGGCGGCTGGTCGTTGGAGCCGAGGAACGCCGCGAGGAAGCCGGCCTCCAGCAGCAGCATCTCCCACCCGAAGCCGTAGAAGGTCTGCCCGATGCTCACCACCGACATGTACCCGAGCCAGAGCAGCAGGAAGCACACCATCGGCACCCACGGCGGCCCCAGCTGGGGGATGCCGGCGATGAGCGCCGCGCTGACGACGAGGCCGGCGATGCACAGCGCCGCCAGCCGTCGGTCGGTGTAGCCCACCCGCCGGAAGAGGGTCGGGCCCAGCAGACGCGAGCGGCGAGCCGACGTCGCCACCCATGACAGCAGCTCCGGAGCCGGCAGCAGCCCGCGCTCGCCCAGGAGCGCCCGGAACTGGTTGAGCGTCGACAGGAACGCGACGGCGTACAGCGCCGCGATGCCGCGTTGCAGCACCTGCCGGGCGAACTCGAAATCGACAGCAGCGAAACCCTGCATGGACGAAACGTTAGGCCCGCCGCCCGCCTCGCGCACGGGGTTGCGCCGGCGACGGGCGTGCGCCCGCGACGTCGGCGCGAGGATAGCGCGCCGTCGCCGCCGAGGGAACGGGGTGAACACGGGCACCCAGATGGGGGACGCTCGCTGGGCGGGTGCATCGCCCGTAAAAGCCGCGACGAGAGGAGCCGACATGGCAGAGACACAGGATGCCGCTCAGGGTGGCAGCACGAGCGCAGCCGAGAGCGACACGCTCGCCGGCAGCGAGTACTCGGAGCAGCTCGACGGCGCGACCGACGAGGCGAACGAGGAGTCCGCAGACGCCGCCGGCGGCCCGTCCGAACCCGACGACCGCTTCGACGGCGGTGTCGGCGACGGCCCGGGCACGGCCGCCGAAGCCGACCTGCGCTTCGGCGACCCGGGTGCGCAGGCGGCCGCCGCCGCTGCTGCGGAAGACGTCGGCGCGCCGGCCGTGCTGCAGCCCGAGACGCAGGGGGAGGACCCCCTGATCGCGGAGCTCGGCGAGGAGGGCGAGGGCGACCTCGCCCCCGAAGACGTGTGAGATCCGAAGCGGCTGCGGACACACCAACGGCGCCGACCCCTGCGGGTCGGCGCCGTTCGTCGTTCAGGCTTCGCCGAGGATGCTGCGCATCACCTCGAGCGAAATCTCCTCGCGCTCGCCGTCGGCGCTCTCATACACGCGGAACGGCACGCCGTGCTCGAGCAGGTACGCGGCGGTCTTCTCCAGCCGGGGCACGACCTGCAGGTGGTCGGTGCCGAACAGCTCGGCGGTGTAGAGCGGTTCGCCGGATGCCACCGCGAGGCGCATCTCCACCGTGGAGCGCCCGTTGATGCGGTACAGCGACTGCAGGGCGGCCGGGGAGAGCACCGTGACGCCGTCGAGCGTGAGCGACATCGAGACGGGGGAATCGGTCATGTTCCCATCGAACCACGCCCGACGGCACCGTCACGCCGCGCTGCGGCGTACGGCCCGCGCGAGCGGCTCGGTGGCGGCCATGGCCCCGGTCACCGCGGCGAACCCGGCCACGAAGGTCAGCACCACGACGAGGATCGGCACCGGCGCGATCATGCCGGCCGCACCCACGATCGGCAGGCAGAGCGCCGTGCCGACGGCGGCCCCGCCCAGCGCCGCCCAGCGCAGCGGCACCATGACGGCGAGGCTGCGAGAGCGGCGCAGCTGGTCCTCGGGCACGCCCAGGCGATCCAGTCCCACGATCAGTTCGCGGTCTTCGAGCACGGATGCCGCCTGGGTGACGCCGACCGAGCAGGCCAGCAGCACGAAAGCGGCACCCAAGGTGACCAGCACGCCCACGCGGATGTCGGACAGGACCGTACCCTGCTCGTTCTCGCCGATCGCCTCGAGCAGGCCCATCCCGCCGCCGGCGACGACGGCGATGAACGCGATCATCGCGATGCCCGACACCCGTCGCCACGCCTGCGGTGCGTGGGCGGCCAGCTCGCGACCCGCGATGAGGGTCGCCGCCGACGTCGCCCGCCGCGCCATGCGGCGACCGTGCGCTGCGACGATGGGGGCGCCGATGACGTTGATCAGCGCCATCGCGCCCGCGAACATCCCGATCAGGATCAGCACACCCAGGGCATCGGCCACCGACACGGTCGCGGCGGCGGCGATGAGTGCGATCAGCAGCACGAGGCCGACCACGAGCACCACGACCCGGCGCGGCGCGGCATCCGTGCGCCGGCGCACGCCGAGGGGACCCAGGCGCACGGCGCGGAGGCTGAGGGCGGCGCTCGTGGTGGCCAGGGCGGTCACGCCCACGACGGCCCAGCCCAGGGCGGGCAGGCCCGCCCACACCGCGGCGATGCCGACCGGCCCGCCGAAGAAGGGCAGCAGTCCCACCAGCGGCAGGAGCGCCAGGTACAGCACGACGCCGACGAGCGCGCCGGCGAAGGCCACCAGCGCCGCCTCGGCGACGGTCATCGCCGACACCTCGGCGCTGGTCGCGCCCAGCAGCCGCAGAGTGGCCAGCCGGTCGTTGCGGCGCCGGCTCGACAGGCGGGCCGCCGCGGCGCCCAGCGTGAACACCGGCACCGCCAGCAGCACGAGGGCGAGCAGGCTCAGCATCGGGTAGAGCGGGTCGCCCGCCACCCGGGGGTCGGTGTGGAACATCACGGTGCCGCCGACGACCACGAGCAGCAACGCCGTCGTGACCGCGAACGCGACGACCGGCAGCAGCAGCGCCGCCCGCCCCTGCCGCGACGGGCGGGCCATCAGCGTCGTGAGCGTCACGATGCGCCCGACCGAGCCCACCGTGCCGCGCGGCGGGGCGGTGGGGGCGCCGACCAGGGCGGCGGTCATCGTCCGGCCCCGCTCGCGGCGGCGGCGGAGGCGGTGCCCACGGCTTCGCCGACGATGCGGCCGTCGCGCATGTGCAGCACGCGGTCGCACCGCGCAGCGACGCCGGGGTCGTGGGTGACGACGACGAGGCTGCGGCCCTGACCCGTCGTGGCCTGCAGCAGCGCCCCCATCACCTCGGCCGAGGTCGCCGAATCGAGAGCTCCGGTCGGCTCGTCGGCGAAGACCACCGGGGCGCCGGTGGTCTGGGCGCGGGCGATGGCCACGCGCTGGGCCTGCCCGCCCGAGAGCTGGCCGATGCGGCGCTCCTCCATGCCGGCCAGCCCCAGCGCCGCCAGCCAGCCGGCGGCGTGCGCCTCGGCCTGCTTGCGGGGGACCCCGGTGACGATCAGCGGCAGCGCGGCGTTCTCGATGGCGGTGAGTTCGGGCAGCAGCAGGTGCTCCTGGAACACGAACCCGACGTGCGAGCGGCGCACGGCCGACCGCTCGGACTCGCTCATGCCGACCAGCTCCTGCACCGCCGCCCCTGGCACCGTGAGTCGCACCGACCCGGCGTCGGGGGCGAGGATCGCGGCGAGGCAGTGCAGCAGCGTCGTCTTGCCGGAACCGGACGCGCCCATCACCGCGACGGATTCGCCGCGCGCGATGGTGACGTCCACGCCGGCCAGCGCGGTGAGCGGGCCGTAGCGCTTGATGAGGCCTGAGGCGGCCAGGGCAGGAGGGGCAGGGGTGTTGTTCACGATGCCAGTCTTCGCGGCGGCGGGCGTCGCGTCGTCGGCCTGTAGACGTATGCGCCATCCCACTCGGGGATGATTCGCAACCCCTCGACCGGTCGCGGATCCCGGGCTAAAGTCGCCCGCGATGGTCCTGGTCCTCCTCGCGACCGAGCCCGGTCGGCAGGCTCATCCTGGTGAAGGGAGCAGTGCTCATGCCTGACAGCCCCGCAGCCGAGATCGTCGAGAAAGTCGGCGGACCCGGCAACATCGAGAGCCTCACCCACTGCGCCACGCGACTGCGATTCCAATTGCGCGACGGGGACCTGGTCGACCAGAGCGGCATCGAGTCGCTGCCCGGCGTCATGGGGGCCGTGCCGCAGGCCGGGGACCGCTTCCAGGTCGTCATCGGCGGCGGCGTGCAGACGGTCTACAACGACATCATGGCGCTGCCCACCATGACCGGCGATGCGGAGGGCGACGTCGACGACGCCGCCGCGATCAAGGCGCGCGAGCGCGCCAGGGGTCCGCGCGGCAAGGTGGCGTGGCTGGACACCCTGTTCGAGTTCCTCTCCGACTCGTTCCGCCCCATCCTGGGTGCGCTGCTGGGCGCCTCGCTGTTCATCACCTTCATGGCGCTCATGGCGACTCTCGGGGTCATCCCCTCGTGGAACGCGCCGGGCGTGGTGCTGGAGCCCTCGTGGGCGTTCATCAACCTCATGTGGCAGTGCGTGTTCATCTTCCTGCCGCTCATGGTGGCCTACAACGCCTCGCAGAAGATCGGCGCCGACCCCTGGGTGGGCTTCGCGATCATGGCGGTCGTCATGCTCCCTGGCTTCATGGCGCTCGGTCAGGATGCCACGGCGCAGCAGATCGTCTTCCTGGGATCCGACATCACGACGGTGCCCGTCTTCGGCATCCCGTTGACGGTGTTCGACTACAGCTCGCAGGTGTTCCCGCCGCTGCTCATGGCCGCCGTGCTCGGGCCGCTGTGGAAGGGGCTGAAGAAGATCATCCCCACGAACCTGCACCTCATCTTCGTGCCGTTCCTGGCGATGCTGATCATGATCCCGCTCACGGCGTTCCTCATCGGCCCCATCGGCGTCTACGCCGGTGCGGGACTTGCGAACCTGCTGAGCTCGATCAACGACTTCTCGCCGTTCATCTTCGCCATCATCATTCCGCTGGCCTACCCGTTCATGGTGCCGCTGGGGCTGCACTGGCCGATCAACGCGATCATGCTGCTGAACATCCAGACCCTCGGCTACGACTTCATCCAGGGCCCCATGGGTGCATGGAACTTCGCCTGCTTCGGCGCCACGGCCGCCGTGCTGGTGCTGGCCTGGCGCGAGCGTGACCCGGCGATGAAACAGACCGCCACCGGCGCGCTTGCGGCGGGTCTGCTCGGCGGCATCTCGGAACCGTCGCTGTACGGCATCCATCTGCGGTTCAAGCGCATCTACCCACGCATGCTCGTGGGCTGCTTCGTCGGCGGTCTCATCATCGGCATCGGCGGCGGGGTGCGCACGGAGGCGTTCGTCTTCACGTCGCTGCTCACCATCCCCGCCTTCCAGCCGCTGGCCCTGTACGGCATCGCCGTCGCGGCGGCGTTCATCACGTCGATGACGCTCGTGATGATCTTCGGCTACAAGCCGAAGCCGACCGCCGAGGAGGCTGCTGCTGCCGACACCGACGCGACCGCCGCACCGGCGGGCCCCTCGGGCGCACCCGCCGCGGCGACCGCGGCCGCAACGGCCGGCGGGGTCGCGACCGCGACGGCCGCCAGACCCGCGACCGCGACGGCGACGGCCGATCCGGGCAATGCGCCCGAAGTCGGGACGGCACTGCAGATCATGTCGCCGCTGGATGGGCGGGCGGTCCCGTTGTCAGAGGTCCCCGACCCGGTGTTCGCGGGCGGCACGATGGGCCCCGGCGTCGCGATCGAGCCGAGTGGCGACACCGTGTACGCCCCGGGCGCGGGCACGGTGGCTGCCGCCCAACCGACCGGGCACGCCTTCGGGCTGGTGCTCGACGGGGGCATCGAGCTGCTCATCCACGTCGGCATCGACACCGTGAACCTGAAGGGCGAGGGGTTCGACGTGAAGGTGAGCAACGGCGACCGCATCGAGGTCGGCACGCCGCTGGTGACCTTCGACCGCGCGGTCATCGAGAAGGCCGGCTACCCGCTCATCACCCCGGTGATCGTGCTCAACGCCGACCAGTTCGACGCGGTCGACCCCATCGAGCTCGGCCCCACGACTGCCGGTGCGCCGCTGCTGTCGGTCGAGACGAAGGCGTCGGAGCGGTAGCGCCGGTCGGCTCACGCGGGGGCGGTGTACCGCATCGCGTGAGCCGACCAGCCCGCTTCGGCGGGGAGCGAGCGCACCCCGCGGCTGCCGACGGCCAGAGCGGTCGCGATCGCGCACAGCGCGGCGCAGGCGAGGATCGTCTGCTGGCTGCCGATCCACGTGAGGCCGAAGCCCGCGATGAGAGGTCCGAGCGGCATCGCGCCGATGCTCAGCGCCATGCTCGCGCTGTTCGCCCGGCCGAGCAGCTCGGTGGGCACCGCGACCATGAAGTAACCCAGCAGCCCCGCGTTCAGTGCGGGCAGGAGCAGCACGGATGCCGCGAGCACCGCCGTGATCGCCCCGGGGGCATGCAGCTGCGAGATCACCAGGATCCCCAGCGTCGCTGCGGTCAGGCCCGCCATGATGAGCATGCCGCTGCGCACGCGCGAGACCAGCAGCGGGGCGACTGCGGCGCCGGCGAGCATGGCCGCACCGGCGCCCGCCGAGAGCCACCCGATCGTGGCGGGGGAGTGCCCCGACTGCTGCAGGGCGAAGATCACGGTCGTGAGGCCGGCGTTGAAGCCGAGGTTGATGATCGTGGCGATGAACAGCACCGGACGTAGATCCGCACGGCCGAGCAGCCAACCGAACCCCTCGCGCATCTCGGCGATGGCGCTCGTGCTCGGGCGCGCTGACGGCAGCTGCTCGTTCACGGGCCCGGGCTCGGGTTCGGGTTCGCGGGCGAGATCGGCAGATGCCGTGCGCCGGCCGCGTCGCAGCATCTCCGCGGTGATGGCCGAGATCAGGTGGCAGAAGGTCATGGCGGCGCCGATCAGCCACGCGCCGACGGCCAGCAGCGCCCCGCCGAGCGGGCCGCCGGCCAGTTGCAGCGCGGCATCCCGAGCCTGGTTCGCCGCCTGCGCGCGACCCATCGCGCTGTCGGGAACGATCTGCTTGAGCGCGCTCTCGCCGGCGACGTCGAAGAACCCGGCGCGCGCGGCGAGCAGCACTGTCAGCACCAGCAGTGTCGTGAAGGTGAGCGAGCCGCCGAGGGCGAGCAGGGTGAAGGCGAGGGAGAGGACGACACCGGTCGCCGCCCCCAGCACCATCAGCCGGGTGCGGGAGTGGCGATCGGCCAGCACGCCGCCGTAGAGCGTCGTGAGCGTGCGCACGACGCCGGCGACGGCGCCGATGATGCCGGCCTGCATCGCGTCACCGGTGACGATCAGCGTCACCAGCGGCAGGGCGAAACCGAACAGCCCGGCGGCGAGACCTTTGCTGGTGTCGCTCACCAGCCAGATGAGGAAGGGGGTGTTGCGCCACAGGCGGTGCGGCACGGTCGTGGTCGTCATGGCCTCAGAGTAGTTACGCAAGAGAAGTTGCGCAACTACGCGTGCGCAATATGTCTTGCGGATAGACTCGGCCCATGGCCGATGAAACGGATGACGACCGCGCCGCAGTCATGACCTCCGCCATGCTGAAGGCGATGTCGCATCCGCTGCGCCGCGGGATCCTCAAGGTGCTCGCGTCGCGCGATTTCGCGCGGGCCGCTGATATCGCCGCCGTTCTCGAGGCGCCAGCGAACAGCGTGAGCTTCCACCTGCGGGTGCTGGCTGATGCCGGCCTGATCGTCGAGGCGCCGGAGAAGGCGCGTGACCGCCGGGACCGGGTCTGGACCGCCGTGCCCGGTGTGCTCAATCTCGGCACCCCCGAGCATCCGGTCGAGGATGAAGCGCTCGGCGGCGCCCTGCTGGGGGCGCTGGCGCAGGAACATACCGAGGTTCTGCGCCGCGTCATCGCGTGGGCTCCCGAGTACACCGCGGCGCGGACCACTGAGGTCCACGGCACCTTTTTGCGGTCGACGCTGCGCCTCACGGAGGGAGAGTTCGAATCGCTGATGACAGCGATCAGTCAGGCGATCGACGACGCCCGCGAAGCGCACGATCCCACGGCGGCCGGGATCCGGGTCTGGGATCTCGACATCGTCGCCGCCGACGACGCGATCTGACCTCGCGGCTCAGCCGGCGGCGGTGACGGCGTCGCGCAGGCGTTCGCCGTCGGTGCCGTCTTCCCGGATGTCGAAGGTCTCGCCGTCGACGACCAGGAGCGGCACATGGTCGACCGCCGACTCGCTGCCGACGGTCTTGCCCAGCCAGTGGTCGTTGCTCTCCTGCACCCACTCGGCCATCGTCCGGCCCTCGACGCCCGCGGCGAGGTCGGCGGTGACGCCCGCCTCGGCGGCGAACTCCAGCAAGTCCGCGTCGGTGGGTGCGCCGTCGGCGTCGACCTGGTTCGCCTGCAGCAGGGTGTACAGCGGCAGGACGGCGTCGAGCTCGCCGGCATCCGCCGTCAAGGCCAGCAGATTCGCGGCGCGCGTGGAGTAGTCGGTGGTGTCGCCACGCTTCGTGCTGACGTAGTTCATGGGGTGGATCGTGAGGGTGATGGTGTTGTCGGCGACCCATGTCGCGATGTCGTCGCCGGTGGCCGCGTCCAGTAGTGCGCAGTGCGGGCACGATGTGTCGGTCCACAGCTCGACGGCGACCGGCCCGTCGCCGAGCACGATGCCGTCGGCGGCCACCAGCGAGGTCGGTGCGGACGGCGCGGCGGCCTCCGGCGTCGCGGTGGTGCAGGCGGTGAACGCGAACACGGTGGACGCGACGAGCGCGGCGAGGGCGAGAGGGCGGAGACGGCTCACCCTTCGTTCCTACCGTGCCCGTGGTGCTTTCCTCACGTCGGTGGTGGGCGTCCTACGAAACCGTGGCGTCTATGGTCTGACCATGTGGAGGAGGTCTACGAACTCGACATCCGGGGCCGCGCATTCGCCGCGTAGGGCCGGACGCTCATATTTCGGCGCATGCCAAATGATTCCGGTTCTATGGTCGTGCCATGACGATCCATTCATACGAGAGCACGTTGAGCTGGCGCGGCCGCACGCAGCACTACGACAGCTACGACCGTCGACACGACGTGACCATCGCGGGCACCCAGTTGGCGGTGAGTGCGGATGCCGCGTTCCGTGGCGACGCGGCTCTCCCCAACCCGGAGCAACTCGTCGTCGCGGCGGCGAGTTCGTGTCAGCTGCTCTCGTTTCTCGCGGTGGCCGCTCTCAGCGGGGTGGAGGTGGTCGAGTACAGCGACCGGGCGCGGGGGGAGATGCAGGCAGACCAACGCCCGATGCGTTTGACCCGGATCGTGCTCCGCCCGCATATCGCCGTGGTGGGTGGGAGTGTCGAGCGGGTGGAGCGGCTCGTGCACAGGGCACATGAGCAGTGCTACATCGCCCACAGTCTCACCGCGGAGGTCTCCATCGAGCCCGTCATCGAGGTGGTGTGATGTTCGATATCGAGGTGCCGGCACCGGAAGGCGCGAGATCGCTCATGCAGATCGGGCAGGCACTGGGCCTGGCGGGAGTCGGCCTCGAAGGCGGGGGCATGTGGTCGTCAGTGGCGCACTACCTGATTGCGGACCCCGAAACCGCGACTCGCGTCCTCGCCGCGGCTGGATGCGGAGGCGCCATCGTCCGGCCGGTTCTCCTCGCCGAGTTGGATGCCGATGTCCCCGGAGCCCTGGCGCGGATGATGCGTTCGCTGGTCGACGCGGGTGTCACGTTGCACGCTCAGTACAGCGATCACGACAACCGCAAGGTGCTCGTCGTGGATGACGTGGAGCGCGCCCGTGAGGCACTCGGGGCAGCATAGGGCCATGAGTGGGGAACCCGACATCGCGATACCGGCCCGGGCGCTGGGCGATCCCGCACGGGGGCTGATCGCCTCTGCATTGCTGGGTAACCGGCAGATGCCGGCGGGCGAGTTGGCGCGCGCAGCGGGTGTCTCGCCCTCGACCGCGAGCGAACACCTGCACGTGCTCCGCGCGGCCGGCATCGTCGAAGTGGAGCATCGTGGTCGTAACCGCTTCTACCGCCTGGCCGACGAGGACGTCGCGCGCGCGATCGAAGCGCTGCAGGCCATAGCCCCGACGAGTCCCGTGCGGTCCCTTCGTCAATCGAGCATCTCCATCGAACTCCGGTCGGCGCGGACGTGCTACGACCACCTCGCCGGCGATCTCGGACTGCGGATCATGGACCTGCTGACCGCTACCGCCGTCGTGCCGGCGCTCGCGGTGGGATCAGTGGCACAAGCTCCGCAGCCGTTCCCCGACGGGGTCGTCGTCGAGATGCTCGGCCTCCGTGCTCCGGAGGGTCGCCGCCCGTGGGTCCGTGGGTGCCTCGATTGGAGCGGGAGGCGCCCCCACGCGGGAGGGCAGCTGGGCGCGCAAGTCCTCGAAACCTTGGAAGCGAACGGCTGGATCGTCAGACGGAGAACCAGCCGGGCGGTGCGCCTCACTTCACCCGGGGAGAGTGCCCTTGCGCTGCTCGAGACTCAGGCTGGCCGTGATCATGCGCCCGAGGGAACCCGTGACCGGCATCGCGGACCTCAGTGACACCCGGGCGCTCGGTTGTCTGTTCTCCGCGAAACGGCAGGATGGGCTACTATCGATTGTCGATAACAGACGAACGGTAGACGATAGGTAGCTCATGAGATCTCCGCTCATCGTGGTGACGAAGGCGTTGATCGTCGTGATGTTCGCCACCGTCGTCGCCTGTCAGGTCTGGGTGGTTCCGATGATTGCGTCGGGGTTCGCGAGGACCGCGCCCGAGTTCGCCCATCTCGAGATGCCGGGCATCGCGCTCGTCGTCGCTCTGCTCATGTGCGTCGAGGCGGTGCTCGTGTGCGTGTGGCGATTGCTCACGTTCGTCTCACGGGGCAGTGTGTTCGATGCGCACTCGTTCCGCTGGGTCGATGCGATCATCGCTGCGATCGGTGCAGCCGGGGCGATCGTCGTCATCGGGATGACGGTGATCTCAGAAGCGCGGGCGGGAAATCCGTTCGTCGCGCTGATGGGCACGATCGCGTTGGTCACCATCATCGGCCTCGCCCTCGTCGTGCTGGTCATGCGCAGGCTGTTGCGCCAGGCGACGGTGCTGCGGCAGGAGATGGCGGAGGTGGTGTGATGCCGATCATCGTCGACCTCGATGTCGAACTCGCGAAGAAGAAGATGAGCGTCTCCGAACTGGCCGCCGCGATCGACATCACCCCGGTCAACGTCTCCGTGCTCAAGAACGGCCGCGCAAAGGCGGTGCGGTTCTCGACCCTCGATGCGATTTGCCGAGTGCTCGACTGCCAGCCCGGCGACATCCTGCGATGGGTACCCGAGACCGTGCCGGTACCCGAGGGGACGCGTTCGTGAGCGCACCAGCCCACCGCGGCGGTCCGGATGGCGCGTCGGCGACGCCGAGGCTCACCCGCAAAGCCCGAACGTTCGTGGTCGCGTTCGTGGTCGCCGTCGTGGTCCCGCTCGCCGGGTGCGCCGCGATTGCCGAAGAGGACTATCTCAGGGCCCTCGAGAAGAGCGCACCCGTGCTGCACGCAGCGAACTCGCGTCACGACTTGACGGGGAGGGGCCGTGAGGCGTGCAACGCGCTGGCGACGGATGCGCTCCCGACGCTCTTCGATGGACGGGCCGTCGACGGCTCGAGCGGCGCCACGGAATGGAGCCGCATTCTCGACGCCGCGGTTGACAGCCTCTGCACCGAACATCGGACTGGGCTCGATGAGTGGTTGAACGAACACAAGTAGCGCCCGGGACACAGCCGCATCAGGTGACCGATGTGACGTGCACGAAGCGGGCTCACCGGTCTGCGAACGGCCGGCACCGCCCGCCCCGGCTCCGTTCTCGCGCCCACGCGCGAGGTGGTGTTCGCTGCCGCGGTGGTGCTGTTCGCGGTGGGGCTGACGACGGTCTTCTACGTGGATCTCCTCGTATCGCTCAGCGCGGCGCTCATCGCCGTCGTGCAGATCGCCCGGGCGCGCGCTGGGTCACAGCCACCCCGCGTGTGATTGAGTGGGGGCGATATGGCAGCGGCGGTTGGGGGCAGCACGGTGAATCGAAGAGCCGGCTTCCGCGCGCACGCCTTGATCGCAGCGGCGGTGGTCCTCTCGGCCGCCCTCACCGGGTGCGCGACCGCGACTGCGGCGAGCCCGGACGCCATCGCCGAGCGGGCGGACGCGGTCGGCATCGCACCCGAGCTCGTCTACACGACCGACGTCGACGGCTACGACCTGGCGCCGCAGTCCGTGGGGCCGACCGGCGGCATCGGCATCTCGGCCACCTGGTTCAACAACAGCACGGGCGCCATGCTGACCATTCGCACCGAGCCCGGTGAGCTCACCGCGGCCTCCTGCGCTTCCACGCCGCTGTGGGACGGCCCAGATGAGCCGGTGACGTGCGCTGAGGAGCAGGGCGTCTGGCACCGCGTAGGCGGCGACGTGCACGAGTACGTCGCGCAGCGAGGCGATGCGCAGATCTGGGTCACCGGCAGCAGCAACGCGCCACCGGAGCATCTTCTGCAGGCAGCGAACGCCGCACGTGTGCCGTCGGATGCGGAGCTCGAACGGCTCTTCTCCGACCTGCCTGCGACCCCTGCCGGCCCCGTGGAACGAGGCGACCTGCCCGAGAACGGCGACGGCGCGCCCATCGATCCCTCGGGGCCCGGCGGCTGACGGTTCCGCACGGCCTCGTTCCCCCGTCGCGCGATGTCGCTTCCGGGAGCGCGAACCCGCAACGCGCGACGGGCGAGCAGGCGAGCGCGAACCCGCAACGCGCGACGGGCGAGCGGCGGGCGGATGCCGCAACGCGCGGCTGACGATCCGGGTCAGGCGCGACGGTGGGTGCGGTAGTACTCCAGGAGCGCGCGCGTGGAGGCATCCTGTGCCTCGAGGGCATCGGCGTCGCCCTCGATCGCCGGGGCGATCTGCATCGCGAGCTGCTTGCCGAGTTCCACGCCCCACTGGTCGAACGAGTTGATGCCCCAGATCACGCCCTGCGTGAAGGTGATGTGCTCGTACAGCGCGATGAGCTCGCCCAGCACGCGCGGGGTGAGCGCGTCGGCGAAGATCGACGTCGTCGGCCGGTTGCCCGGGAACGTCCGCGCCGCCACGAGCGGCCCGGTGGTGCCCTCGGCCTCGACCTCCTCGGCGGTCTTGCCGAAGGCGAGCGCCTTGGTCTGCGCGAGGAAGTTCGCCAGGAACAGCCCGTGCACGTCGCGCCCATCGTCGGCGAGCGGGTAGGCGGGGTTCACGAACGCGATGAAGTCCGCCGGGATCAGCCGGGTGCCCTGGTGGATGAGCTGGTAGAACGCGTGCTGCCCGTTGGTGCCGGGCTCCCCCCAGAACACCTCGCCGGTGTCGGTCGTGACGGGCGTGCCGTCCCAGCGCACCGACTTGCCGTTGGATTCCATCGTCAGCTGCTGCAGGTAGGCCGCGAAGCGATGCAGTTGCTGCGCGTAGGGCAGCACGGCGTGCGACTGCGACCCGAGGAAGTTGGAGTACCAGACGTTGAGCAGGCCCATGAGGACGGGGACGTTGCGCTCGAGCGGGGTCGTGCGCACGTGCTCGTCGACGGCGTGGAAGCCGGCGAGCAGCTCGCGGAACACGTCGGGGCCGAGCTCGATCGCCAGCGACAGCCCGATCGCCGAGTCCACCGAGTAGCGGCCGCCCACCCAGTCCCAGAACCCGAAGGCGTTGGCGGGGTCGATGCCGAATGCGGCGACCTTGTCCAGCGCCGTCGAGACGGCGACGAAGTGGTGCGCCACGGCATCCGTGCGCGCGGCTTCGCTGCCGTCGATCGCACCGGCCTTCTCGAGCTGCGTCCACAGCCAGTCGCGTGCGAGCCGCGCGTTGGTGAGGGTCTCGAGTGTCGTGAAGGTCTTGGATGCCACGATGAACAGCGTGGTCTCGGGGTCGAGGCCCGCGGTCTTCTGCGCGATGTCGGTGGGGTCGATGTTCGACACGAACCGGGCCGAGATGCCGGCATCGGCATACGGCTGCAGTGCCTCGGACACCATGACCGGGCCGAGGTCCGAGCCGCCGATGCCGATGTTGACGATCGTCTGCACCTTCTTGCCCGTGACGCCCACCCATTCGCCCGCGCGCACGCGGTCGGCGAAGGCCGACATCGCCGTCAGCACCTCCTGCACGTCGTGGTCGACGTCCTGACCGTCGACGACGAGCGCGGGGGTGGCGCCGGCGGGGCGGCGGAGCGCGGTGTGCAGCACGGCGCGGTCCTCGGTGGTGTTGATGTGCTCACCGGCGAGCATCGCCGCATAGCGCTCGGCGACGCCGGTCTGCTCGGCCAGCCGAACGAGAGCGGCCAGCACCTCGTCGGTGACGAGGTTCTTGGACAGGTCGACGTGGAGGTCGGCCAGCGGCAGGCTCAGCCGCTCGGCGCGGCGCGGGTCGATGGCGAACCAGCCGCGCAGGTCGGGGGTGAACGAGTCGCGCAGGGCGGCGAGCTCGGTCCAGGCGGGCGTGGCAGTGGCGTCGATGGGGGCGGTCACGCCGTCAACGCTAACGCGGCGGAGCCGACAGCGTCCACGTGGGGGCCGTGACAACGGCAGGCGGAAGGGCCGGTCGGAGCACTCCGACCGGCCCTGGTTCCCCTGCGCCGGGGATGCCGCACCGCCTGGGTTCAGCGATCCGAGCGCAGCGTCACGTCTCCTGCCGACACGCTCACCGAGATGGTGCGGGTGGCCTGCGACGTGGTCTCGAGTCGGTTGTCGAGGCCGCCGGCGGAGACGTCGGACTCCACTCGGTACTGCCCGTCGGGCACCGTGAGGTCCAGCGAACCGGCGCTGACGTCGATGGTGACGTCGTCGGGGGCACTGCCGGTGAGCACGGCCTTCAGGCCGCCCGCGCTGACGTTCAGGCTGGCGGTGTCGATGTCTGCCAGCTCCAGGTCCGCCCGGCCCGCGCTGACGTCGGTGTGGAGTTCCGTGGCGGAACCGGCGAGGGTGAGTTCGCCCGCGTTCACTTCGAGATCGAGCGCCCCGAAGTCGCCGTCGACGTCCAGCGACCCGGCCGAGAGCACGAAGTCCGCGTCGAGTCCGGTGCCCTGCAGCGCCTCGGGGAGCTCCAGCACGACCCGGGTCGGGCCGTCGTAGAACCACCAGCCGAAGAACCAGCGCTGCGGGGAGCGCACGACCAGTTCGTCGCCCTCGCGGGTGAGGGTCCAGTTGCCGGCGCCGGCATCCGCCGTGATGTCGAGCACGGCCTCATCGGTGTCGGTGAACAGCACCCGCACATCGCCGGCGGACACATCGATGTCGAGGGAGTCGACCCCGGCGGCATCCACCGCGATGCGGTCGTCGACCGGGCCGCCTGTGCGCACGACGGCGCCCAGGATGCCGAAGGCGACCGTGCCGAGGATCAGCAGACCGCCGACGACGATGGCGATGATGGCCACGATGCGGCCCGCGGACGACCGCTGCGGGGGCGGGGTGGGGGCGGCGGGCTGGGGGCCTGCCGGGGGAGTGAGGGTCGTGCTCATCGCGATGCTCCTGTCTGCGGCTGGTCGCCGCCGTGTTCGAGGTGGACGAGCGCTGCCAGCACCCGCCGGTTTCCTGCTTCGTCCTGCTCGAGGTCGAGCTTCTGGAAGAGGGACGTGATGTACTTCTCGACGCTCGCTTCGCTGACGTGCAGCGTGCGGGCGATCGCCTGGTTGGACTTGCCTTCCGCGATGAGCGCCAGCACCGTGCGCTCACGGTCGGTGAGCCGGGCCATGCGGTCATCTCGGGTGCGGCGCATGAGCAGCTGCGAGACGACTTCCGGGTCGAACACGGTGCCGCCGGCGCCGATCTGGGCCACCGTCTCGACGAAGTCGGCGACGTCGGCCACCCTGTCCTTCAGCAGGTAGCCCAGCGCCCCGCCCCGCCCCGCGATGAGCTCCGACGCGTAGCGCTCCTCCACGTACTGGCTGAGTACGAGCACCGGCAGCTGCGGGTTCGCCGCGCGCAGGGTGAGCGCGGCACGGATGCCCTCGTCGGTGAACGTCGGCGGGAGCCGCACATCGAGGATGCAGAGGTCGGGTGTCGTGTCGGCGACGACCGTGTCGAGGTCGTGGGCGTCGGGGAGGGCGGCGACCACGGTGTGGCCGGCGTCTTCGAGCAGTCGTACGAGGCCTTCGCGCAGCAGCGCGGAATCCTCACAGATCAGGATGCGCACGGCACACTCACCTCCAGCGAGGTCGGGCCCCCCACGGGGCTGTCCAGACGCACCGTGCCGCGCGCGGCGACGATGCGGTTCGTGATGCCGTCGAGGCCGCCGCCGGGGAGCACGCGGGCGCCTCCCGTGCCGTTGTCCTCCACGCGTGCCCAGAGCGTGCCGTCGTCGCGGCTGCGCACGACCACGCGGCATTCGCTGGCGTGGGAGTGCTTGGCGGCGTTGGTGAGCGACTCGGCGATCGCGAAGTACACCGCGGCCTCCGCCTCGCGGGTGCAGCGTCCGTCGATGCGCACATCGACGTGCACGGGCACGTGGGAGCGGGCGACGAGGGCCGACAGGGCGGCGTCGAGGCCGCGGTCGTCCAGCACCGAGGCGTGGATGCCACGTGCCAGCTGCCGCAGCTCCGTGATGGCGGCCTTGGTCGAGGTGTGCGCCTCGGTGATGAGCTCACGCGCGGCATCCGGGTCGGTGTCGAGCTTCTGCTGGGCGAGCCCCAGCGTCATGCCGACCGACACCAGCCGAGGCTGCACCCCGTCGTGGAGGTCGCGCTCGATGCGGCTGCGCTCCACTTCGCTGGCGCGGACCGCGCCGGCGCGCTGCACGTCGGAGGTGTGCACGCGCTCGGCCAGCATCGCCTCGCGGGAGGGGACGAGGATCGCCCGGGTCAGGATGCCGTCCAGCAGCGCGATGCCCACGAGCATCGCGGCGCTGATGACGACGGCGAACCCGCCGATGACGGCGGCCCAGCCGCTGTCGACGACGGCACCGGTCCAGGGGATGCGCACGACGTCGTCAGCGAGCGGAGCGAACAGCAGCCCGACGCCCGAGGCGAGGGTCGACAGCAGCGCGAGCACGAGCGAGCCGAGGAGGGTCGCGAGCGCAGCGCTGGCGATGCCGCGCCACATCGGGCCGTCGATGAACTGCTGCCACAGCATGCGCAGCCAGCCGCCGAAGCCCGGCCGCGTCATGCGGCGGGGACGCAGCGACGGCAGTCCGTAGTCGTAGAAGCCGTCGGCGCGGGCGTACTCGAGCCAGGCGGTGGCGTAGAGCACGTAGACGAAGCCGATGAGGAACAGCAGGCCGATGCCGAGCACCAGCGCGAGGCCGAGGCCGAGGCTGAGGAACGTCACGATGACGGTGAACAGGACGGTCCCGGCGATGGCCCAGGCGGCCAGCATGGCCAGGGCGCCGAGGACGCGCAGCGGCGTCACGCGTGGCGTGTTCGTGCCCGGTGCGGCGGGGACGGGAGGAGTGGTCATGGCTCAAAGGTAGGGCGGGGGCGGGCTGCGCCACCGCCCCGGCATCCGGAGTCTTTTGTTCGGGTTATCCCGAGAGCCGCGTTCAGCGCGGGCTGAGACGATGGGGCGGTGACTGCTCCCGACATCCGCCTCATCGCCGTCGACATGGACGGCACGCTCCTCGACCCCGACGGCGCGGTGCCGCCGCGGCTGTGGCCGCTGCTGGAGCGGCTGCGCGAGCGGGACATCGCCTTCGCTCCGGCCAGCGGCCGTCAGCTGGCGACGCTGCAGCGATCGTTCGGTGCGGCCGGGGGCGGGCTGGACTACATCGCCGAGAACGGTGCGTACGTCGTGCGCGACGGAGTCGAGGTCAGTTCCGACGCGCTGGATGCCGCGTTCGTGCGCACCGTCGTCGAGCGACTGCGCGCGCTCGCCGCGCAGGGCATGCGGCTGGGCGTGGTGGTGTGCGGCAAGGCGTCGGCGTACATCGAGTCCCCCGATGAGCGGTTCCGCGCCGAGGCGGAGAAGTACTACGCCAAGCTGACCGAGGTCGACGACGTGCTGGCGCAGGACGACCAGGTGCTCAAGATCGCCGTGTACGACCACGATGGCAGCGAGACCCACACCGCCCCGGCGCTGCGCGACCTGGGGGAGAGCCACCAGGTGGTCGTCTCGGGTCACCACTGGGTCGACATCATGAACCCGGGCGTCAACAAGGGCGTGGCCCTGCGGCACCTGCAGCAGGCGCTCGGCATCACCCCCGCCCAGACCGCGGCGTTCGGGGACTACCTCAACGACATCGAGCTGCTGCAGGCCGCCGACTGGTCCTATGCGATGGCGGACGCGCACCCCGACGTCGCCGCGGTCGCACGGTTCCGGGCGCCCTCCAACGCGGAGTACGGCGTCATCACGACGATCGAGTCGCTGCTGGACTGAGCCCGCCCCCGAGGCGGGGGAGCGGGCGTAGCGTGGAGGCATGATCACGATCCCCACGGTGACGCTCAACGACGGCACGGACCTGGCGCAGCTCGGCCTCGGAACCTACAACCTGCGCGGCCCGGAGGGCGTCGATGCGATCGCCGCCGCGATCGACAGCGGCTACCGACTGCTGGACTCGGCGGTCAACTACCAGAACGAGGCCGAGGTCGGCGAGGCTGCCCGGCGCAGCGGCATCCGCGACGAGCTCACCGTCACGACCAAGGTGCCCGGCCGCGACCACGGCTACGAACAGACCCTCGCCAGCGCCGCCGGCTCGCTCGAGCGGCTGGGGCTCGACCGCATCGACCTGTACCTCATCCACTGGCCGAACCCGTCCGTCGACCGCTTCGTCGACACGTGGCGCGCCATGGTCGAGCTGCGGGAGCGCGGCACCGTCCGTTCGATCGGGGTGTCGAATTTCACCGAGCCCATGCTCGCCCGTCTCATCGACGAGACCGGCGTCACGCCCGCGGTCAACCAGGTGGAGCTGCACCCCTACTTCCCGCAGGCGAAGCTGCGCGCCTTCCACGCGGCGCAGGGCATCCGCACCGAGAGCTGGAGTCCGCTCGCCCGGCGCAGCGAGCTGCTGACCGAGCCGGTGCTGGCCGAGGTCGCCGCAGCGCACGGGGTCACCCCGACCCAGGTCGTGCTGCGGTGGCACACCCAGCTGGGCTCGACTCCCATCCCCAAGTCGGCCAGCCCCGAGCGGCAGCGCGAGAACGCCGACGTGTTCGGCTTCACCCTCACGAACGACGAGGTCGCCGCGATCAGCGCGCTCGAGCGCGGGCGGCTGTGGGACGGCGACCCCGACACGCACGAAGAGATGTAGCGAGCGGATGCCGGAGCTCCCGGCATCCCGTCACCGGTTCGCGAGCCACTGCGCGAACGTGACCATGCCGTGGTCGGCATCCGGACCGGGCAGCAGCGTGCCGTCGCGCTGCGCGCGGCCGAGTGGGCCGGGAAGCGGGAAGGCGGGGATCCAGCCGCGGTGACCGGTCGCCCGCGCGTAGGCGCGGATCATCTCGACGAGCGACTCCTCCCGGGGCCCCGCGAGGTCGCGTGCCCGCCCTGCGGGTGGCGCTTCGGCGAGGTCGACCAGCCGCGTCGCGACATCGTCGAGTGACACCGGCTGGGTGCGCATCTGCGGCGCCACGTGCACGGGGCCGACGTGTGCCGAGGCGAACACCTGCGCCGCGAAGTCATGGAACTGGGTCGTGCGCAGGATCGTCCACGGCACCTCGTCGGCGGTGATGAGCGATTCCTGTGCCACCTTGCCGGCGTAGTAGCCGTACGGGGCCCGGTCGCAGTTGACGATCGACAGCGCCACGTGGTGCCCCACCCCCACATCGCCTTCGGCGGCGAGCAGGCGTCCGGTGGTGGCTCGGAAGAACTCCTCGCTCTCACGGGCGTTGAGGGTCGAGACGTTGAGGGTGTCGATGACGACATCGACGTTCTTGAGTGCGTCGCGCAGCCCGGCGCCGCTGGCAGCGTCCGCTCCCGTGCTGCGCGTCACGATCACCACATCGTGGCCGCGGGAGCGGGCCACCTGCGCCACGCGGCTCCCGGCGGCACCCGTGCCGCCCACCGCCGCGATCCTCACGACGCGGCGGCTGCGGTCCGGCCCCCCGCGTCTTCTGTCGCGGGGTCGACCGAGACCAGCCACGAGATGCCGAACCGGTCGGTGAGCATGCCGAACAGCCCGCCCCACGGCGCGTCGCCGAGCGGCATGGTGACGTTGCCGTCGGTCGACAGTGCGTCCCAGAAGCGGCGGGCCGCCGGTTCGTCGTCGCCGCTGATCGACACCGAGAACCCGGTGGCGGCATGATGCGACATGCTGCTCGGGGTGTCCGCCGCCATGAGCGTGAATCCCTGCGGCGTCTCGAGTTGGGCGTGCATGACGAGGTCGGCATCGGCGGGGTCGTCGGTGCCGCCGAATGAGCCGAACGTGTCGACGGTCAGCTCGCCGCCGAACACCTCCTGATAGAACTCCATCGCCTCGCGCGCCCGGCCCGGGAAGTTGAGGTACGGATTCAGGGTCAGCATGACGGTTCCTCTCGCGCCGGTGCGGGATGCCGGTGGTCCCGGCGGTCCTCAGTATTCAGCCGCGCGCCCCGGCGGGCAAGGCGGCGCACCCGCGTCCGCACAATAACCCCTGATCGCGTAGTCATCTCCGCTTTCACGGTTCGCTCAGTATCGGCGGAGGGTTCGTCCAGACAGACCTTGCACAGTGGGTTACCGCGCCCGGCCCGAGGGCGTGGCGCCGCCGTGCCGGCGCACTCCGCTCACGAAAGCACGTTTCCCATGCCTTCAGCATCCACGTCAGCCCTGTCCCGGCGCGCCCTGCGCGTCGAGCACCTCCGCCGCGTCCATCGTCGTCTGGCCGTTGCCGGCGCCATCCTCGGCGGCATCGCCCTGGGCGGGCTCGCCGCGACGGGAGCCGCCGCCGCCGCCGACGCGCTGCCGATGTCGGACGACCCCACGGGTGCGACGACACTGCAGCAGGTCGCGGCCGAGGCCGAGGCGACCGTCGGAGAAGCCCACGCCGCGATCGCCGCCGCCGAGACGGTCAGCGCCGAGATCGCACAGTCCGGGCTCGACCTCGGCGTCGAGACCACGGAGGTCGACACGACCCACCTGGATGCCGCGGTGGAGCGGCTCTCGGACTTCGAGGTGATGCCGCTGCTGCTCGTGCCCGACGTCGTCGATGAGACCGAGGAGCACATCGAGACGGTCACGGTCCGCGTCGCCGACCTGCGCTCCCGGCTCGACGCGGCGCTCGCCCAGAAGGCCGCGGAAGAGGCGGCCGCCGCGGCAGCCGCAGCCGCCGAGGCCGAGGCTGCGGCGATCGCCGCGGGCAACACCGTCGAGGGTGCCAAGGCGACCGCCGCCCACCTCGCCGCCACTCAGTACGGCTGGGGGAGCGACCAGTTCCGGTGCCTCGACTTGCTCTGGCAGAAGGAGTCGGACTGGAACTACCAGGCCGTGAACCCCTCCAGCGGTGCCACCGGCATCCCGCAGTCGCTGCCCGGGCACAAGATGGCCGCAGCCGGACCCGACTGGCAGACCAACGCCACGACGCAGATCAGGTGGGGCCTGGACTACATCTCGCGGGCGTACGGCACTCCGTGCGCCGCGTGGGCGCACTCGCAGGCGACCGACTGGTACTGAGCCGCAGCCGCCCGCTCAGTGCGGTGCGTGGTACTCGTCCTCGCCGCGCTTCCAGTACCCCTTCGCCACGAACGAGTCCGGCTCGAGGCCCCAGCGCTCCTGCAGCAGGGCGCGTGCGGGCTTGACGATGCCCTGCTCGGCCGCGACGAAGCCGAACACGGCGCCCGTGGGGCGGTCGTCGGCGGTGAGCGCGTCCAGTCGGCGTGCGAGTGCCGCTCCCGCGGCATCCCCGCCCCGGTGCACCTGCTCCACCGTGACGCCCGACGGCGCCTCGATCGGCAGCTCGTGACCCGCGTCGGGCACCTCGACGAAGATGCGGCCGACCGCGTCGGCATCCATCGCGTGGGCGAAGCGTCGCATCGCGGGGACGGCGGTCTCGTCGCCGGCCAGCAGCCACGCGTCGGGCCGGCCGGTGATGATCATCGAGCCCCGGGGGCCGCCGACGCCGGCGATCGCGCCGATCTCGGCGGTCGCCGCCCACTGCGTGGCGACGCCCTCGCCGTGGATCGCGAACTCCAGGTCGAGCCAGCCGTCGTCGGAGCTCCACGCGAGCGGCGTGTACTCCCGGTTCGGCGCCGCGCGCAGCTCCTCGACCGTGGCGGGAGGCGAATCGGGGAAGAACACCCGGATGTGGTCGTCGGCGCCGAGGGAGTCGAAGCCGCGCAGGTCGTCACCCTCCAGCCGCACCCGCACGTAGCCGGGAGTCAGCCACCGCCGAGCGGCCAGACGGGTCATGCGGAACCGCAGGTCCAGCGGACGACGCTCGAGGCGGAAGGATGCCGAGGTGGTCGAAGTCATGAGGTTAGGCTAACCTACATACGGCTGGTGTGATGTGATCCCCGGCCTTTCCCACCCTACGACGATGCCGTCGGAGCCGACGTCATCCGTCGATGCATCGCGCTCCGAATCGTCGCCCCCCACAGGAGATGACACCTCTATGCGCACCACACGACCGCTGCTCGCGGCCTCCCTCGCCTTCGTCACCGCCGTCGCCCTGACCGGCTGCGCGACGGGCTCCACCGAAGAGACCGCCGAAGCGGCCGAGGGTGCCGACGCCGGCACCGTCTCGTACTCGTGGGACCGCAACCTCGCCGGCGAGGACGAGGAGCCGCAGTACGAGGAGACCACGGTCGAGGTGCCCGTGAACCCCGAGACCATCGTCGTGTTCGACATGGCCAGCCTCGACACCATCGGCGCGCTCGGCGGCGAGGTCGCCGGAGCGCCGCTGGAGTCCGTCCCCGACTACCTGCAGGGTTACCTCGCCGACGACGCGTTCAACGCCGGCACCCTGTTCGAAGCCGACCTCGTCGCGATCGAGGCCCAGCAGCCCGACCTCATCATCATCGGCGGGCGCTCCACCGGTCTGTACGAGGACCTCAGCGAGATCGCGCCGACTGTGGACCTCAGCATCGCCGGCTCCTTCCAGGAGACCCTCGAGCGCAACACCACGTTCCTCGGCGAGGTCCTCGGAGCCGAGGATGCCGCAGCAGAGGCGCTCGCCGAGCTCGAGGCCGGCATCGAAGAGGCGCGGGCAGCGACCGCCGACGCCGGCACGGGCCTGGGCCTCATGGTCTCCGGCGGCCGGCTCAACGCCATGGCCCCCTCGGAGGGCGACGCCACCGGTCGCAATGCCCGCGGCGGACTGATCTACGACGTCTTCGGCGTCGAGCCCGTCGTCGAGGACGTCAAGTCGGCCACCCACGGTGAGCCGGTGTCGTTCGAATTCCTCCTCGAGCACAACCCCGACTTCCTCTGGGTCGTCGACCGTGACGCCGCCACCGGCGAGGAGAACGCGCAGGCCGCGGCCGCGGTGCTCGACAACGACATCATCAAGCAGACCACGGCGTACCAGGAAGACCAGATCGTCTACCTCAACCCCACCGCCTGGTACATCGTCTTCGGCGGGATCGACACCACCCGCATCATGATCGAAGACGTCCTGCAGATCGCCGAATAGGCGCTCGATCAGAGAGAACCGGCACTGAGGTGACTGCGACGGTCGTCGCGACGACGAGCGCCCCTGCCCCCGCCCGCCCCCGGCGGACGTGGGTGGGGGTGCTCATCGGCGTCTGTCTCGTGCTGCTCGGCATCGCCAGCCTCTTCATCGGGGTGTCCGACGTCTCCCCGGCGGCGCTCCTCGAAGGCGGCACGGACGGCACGGCTGCGTTCCTCCTCGCCGCCAGCCGCGTGCCGCGCACCGTCGCGGTGCTGCTCGTCGGCGCATCGCTCGGCATCGCGGGGCTGATCCTGCAGATGCTGGTGCGCAACAAGTTCGTGGAGCCGGGCACCACCGGTGTGACCGAGTTCGCGACCCTCGGCATGCTGGTGACCATCGTGCTGTGGCCGGGCATGGCCGTCATGGGCAAGATGGGCGTGGCGGCTGCGTTCGGGCTCGTGGGCACGTGGGTGTTCCTGCGCGTCGTGCGGGCGGTGCCGGTGCGCCAGCTCGTGCTCGTGCCGCTCGTGGGCATCATGCTCGGCGGGATCGTCGGGGCCGTGACGGCATTCTTCGCCTACCGGCTCGATCTGCTGCAGTCCCTCGGGCAGTGGTCGCAGGGCAGTTTCGCGACGATCATGGCGGGCCGGTACGAGTACGTCTGGATCGCCGGCGTCATGGTGATCGTCGCCTGGATCGCCGCCGACCGGTTCAGCGTCATCGGCCTCGGTGAGGAGTTCGCCACGAACCTGGGCTTGGACTACCGCCGGGTCGTGGCGATCGGCATGGTGGTCGTCGCCGTCATCACCGCCGCGGTGCTCGTCACGGCGGGGATGATCCCGTTCCTGGGGCTCGTCGTCCCCAACATCGTGAGTCTCATCATCGGCGACAACGTGCGCCGGTCGATCCCCTGGGTCGCGGGGCTCGGGGCCCTGTTCGTGCTCGCGTGCGACATCGTCGCGCGCACGGTGCGCTTCCCCTACGAGATCCCCCTGTCGGTCATCGTCGGCATCGTCGGGGCGGGTCTGTTCCTCTGGCTGCTGCTGCGAAAGGGCTCTCGTGCGCACTGACACCGTCGCCCCCACGGCATCCGCACCCGAGCCCGCCGTCGCGTCGCCCCGTTCGCGCCTGGCCTCCGCCTGGGCGCGACCCGGCGTGCGCCTCGGGTTGCTGGTGACGCTCGTGCTGGCCCTCGCCGCGGTGTACCTGTTCACTGCGGTGCCGGGTTCGCTCGAGTACGCCCTGAAGATCCGCAGCACGACCGTCGTGGCCATGGTGGTCGTCACGATCGCGGTGGGCGTGTCGACGGTGGTCTTCCACACCATCACCCAGAACCGCATCCTGACGCCCTCGATCATGGGGTTCGACGCGTTCTACATGCTCGTCTCCACCGTCATCGTGTTCTTCCTGGGCGCGACGACGTTCCTGCGTGCCGACCCGGTGACGCTGTGGCTCGTGCAGGTGGCGATCATGGTCGCCTTCAGCGTGTTCCTGTTCACCTGGCTGTTCGGCGGCAAGCGCCGGTCGATCCACCTCATGCTGCTGGTGGGCATCGTGCTGGGCACGTTCTTCCGCAGCCTCACCGAGTGGATGCAGCGGATGCTGGACCCGCTGGATTTTCAGGTGCTCACCGACACGGGCTTCGCCTCGCTCACCCGACCCGACGAGACGCTGCTGCTGCTCACCGGCGTCCTCGTCGTGCTGGGCTGCATCGCCGTCCTCCCGCTGTTGCGCACGCTGGACGTGCTGACCCTCGGTGAGCCGGTGGCCGTCGGACTCGGCGTCAACCACCGGCGTGTGATCATGGCCCTGTTCGCGATCGTCTCGGTGATGGTCGCGGCATCCACGGCGCTGGTCGGGCCGATCCTCTTCTTCGGACTCATCGTCGCCAACCTCGCCTATTCGTACGCCGGCACCTTCCGGCATCGGTGGACGCTGCCGACCGCCGCCCTCCTGGGCGTGGTGTTCCTGCTCGGCGGCCAGCTGCTGCTGGAGCGCCTGTTCGGGTTCGGCGGGAGCCTCTCGATGGTCATCGAGTTCGCCGGCGGACTGTTCTTCCTCTACCTCGTGCTGCGAAAGGGGGCGCGATGATCGCGCTCGACTCCGTCACCAAGCGCTACAACGGCCGCGTCGTGCTCGATGACGTCTCGATCACCCTCGGGGGCGAGGGCGTGACCGCGCTCATCGGGCCCAACGGGGCCGGCAAGTCGACGCTCTTCTCGCTCGTCGGGCGGCTGGTCCGGCCCGACAGCGGCACCGTCACGATCGACGGCCAGGATGTGCGCACGGCGGCATCGGGCGACTTGGCGAAGACCCTGGCGGTGCTGCGGCAGGACAACCACATCGCTGCGCGTCTCACCGTGGCCGACCTCGTCGAATTCGGGCGTTTCCCGCACTCCAAGGGACGGCTGACCGCGGCGGACCGGGAGCAGATCGACCGGGCCATCGCGTACCTCGACCTCGAGGGTTTCCGCGACCGCTTCCTCGACGAGCTCTCGGGCGGCCAGCGGCAGCGCGCGTTCATCGCGATGGTGCTCGCGCAGGACACCAAGTACGTCCTGCTGGACGAGCCGCTGAACAACCTCGACGTGCGCCACATGGGCGAGATCATGAAGCTCGTGCGGCGGATGGCCGACGAGCTCGGCAAGGTCGTCGTGGTGGTCCTGCACGACATCAACTTCGCGGCGACCTACTCCGACCGCATCGTGGCGATGCGCGACGGGCGGGTCATCGCGGACGCCCCGGTGGCGGAGATCATGCGCCCCGAGGTGCTCGCGGAGGTCTACGAGACCCCCGTCGACGTACGCGAGATCGACGGGCGGCCCGTCGCGCTGTACTACGCGTAGCTACAGCTGCGCGCCGTCGTCGTCACGGTCGTAGATGCCGGTGTTGCGGCCGCGCCAGGACTCGTACGCGATGAGCCAGCCGATCGAGACCGCGCCGGCGAGCACGAGGCCCAGCCAGACGTTGTCCATGATCATGCCGAACAGCACGCCGACGACGAGCAGCAGCACGGTGCCGGCGATCCAGCCGATGCGCCCGCGGGGCCACCCGGAGTCGGTGCGAGGGTCGGTCATCCCGCCAGCCTACGCGCCGACCAGTCCGCGGAGCATCCCGCAGCCCACCCGCCCTGTGTGAGCGGGAACTCACGCAACGTGGGCAGACCCGGCGGGTCGGGGCGCCTGCCGGCATCCGGCACGAATCCCGCGCGCTCGCGCGCACAATGTCGCCTTTTCAGGGCGTTCGGATCGGCGGCGCCCGGTTTCGGCGGCGGGCCCGGCCGGATTGGCGACGTTGTGCAGGGCCGCCCCCTCGCGGCGCTCAGCGGTCGCGGTGGTCTTCGGGGTGCAGCCGCGGGCCGCGGCGCTGCTCGCGCACACCGCTGGCGTAGATGAGCCTGATCACCCGCTGCCGGTGACCTGCCCAGGGCTCGAGCAGCTCCAGCATCCCGTCGTCGTCCACGCGGTGGCCGGTGAGGGCGTTTCCCACCTCATGCGCGAGGTGGTAATCGGCGACGCTCACGGCATCGGGGTCGCCGAGGGCGCGGATGCGGGTCTCGGCGGAGGTCCAGATGCCGATGCCGCGCAGGCTCATGAGCACCCGGTCCACGGCCTCGCCGGCACCGGCATCCGTCACCGCCGCCACGACCGTCGCACCGCGTCGGGCCGTCTCGACGATCGTGCGCGCCTGCGGCGGCTCGACACCCGCGCGATGCCACGCCCAACTCGGGATGTGCCGCCACCCGTCGATCGACGGCGGCGCGAACATCGGCTTGGGGGTGGGGCCCGGCGCCCGCTCGCCGAAACGGGTCACCAGCACCCGCCACGCGCCGAAGGCCTGCAGGCCGGTGACCTTCTGCTCGATCACGGCGCTCGCGAGCGCCTCGAAGACGAGGTCGGTGCGGCCGATGCGCAGTCCGGGGTTGCGGCGGTGCACGTCGGCGATGAGCGGATGCCGCGCGGCGTCGAAGCCGGTGGGATCGTCGAGCCCGCCGCACAGCGCCGGCAGCTGGTGCAGGGCCCACTCCGCCCCCGGTCCCCACGCCGCCGCGCGGATGCGGTCGCGGTCGGCGCGGATCGCGAGGGTGGCGATGCCCTCGGGGGTGCGGCTCGCGCGCCAGAGCACCTGGCCGTCGACGGCGAAGGTCGGATCGTGCGCGCCGTGCCGCTGGTAGCGGATCGCCCCCGCCGCGTCGATCGGCACCCGCGGCCGGTACTCCGTCTCGAGGGGTCGGGCGGTCGGCGCGGTGGTGTCGGTGCGGTTCATGGTGCCGGGCCGCGCGCCGACGCGACCGGCTGCGCGTGGCATCCGTCCCGCGTGCACCGTGCTCATGCCGTCGACCCTACGCGCACCCCGCCGACATCCCGCTGAGCGTGGGCTCCCGCTCGCTGGCGTCGCCGATGCCCGCGGCATCCGCTCGCCTGTCGCTTGTTGCGGGTTGCGTGCCGCGCAAGCAGCAGCGCGCGACAGGGGAAGCGCCCGAAGCGCCGGCGCGGGTCAGAAGCGGTCGGGCGAGGGCGAGCCGTGGCCGTAGCGGATGACGACGTCGGCGTGCCGGTCGAAGCGGTAGCCGACGCCGCGCACGGTGCGCACGATGTCTTCGTAGCGGCCGAGCTTGGCGCGCAGGCGCCGCACGTGCACGTCGATCGTGCGCTCGCCGGGGGCGTCGTCGTCGGCGGTGCCCTGCCACAGCGACGACACCAGCTCGGTGCGCTCGATGGTGCGCCCCTCGCGCAGCACGAGGTACTGCAGCAGCTCGAACTCCTTGAAGGTGAATGCCGCCGAGGCGCCGTCGATCAGCACGCGCTTGCGGGAGATGTCGACCGTGACGCCGCCGGGGGCGGCATCCTCGTCGGGCTCGTCCTGCTGCGTGCGGGCCACGGCGCTGGGCTCGTGGAGGGCGAGGCGCACGACGTCGACATCGCGGCCGCCGGCGGTCGTGGGGGCGAGGGCGACGGTGGCGTAGGTCTCGGCGTGCGGGGCAAGCTCCCCCAGCGTGCGGCGCAGTGCCTCGACCAGAACCGACAGCGAGACGCCGTCTTCGGCGGCCTTGGCCTCGTCGATGCCGACGTACAGGGCGAAGCCGCGGGGCGCGGTGCCGGCGGGCAGCTGCCGGGCGGCGGGGGCGGGAGCGGCGGCCGGGGCGGTCGGCGCCGGGGCCAGCGGGGCGACGTCCTCGACGGCGCGCAGGTGACGGGTGACGGCGGGACGGGTGAGGAGAGCGGTGTTCGACATGGGAGAAGTCCTTGTGGAGAAGAACCCGGGCGATGCGCCTGGAGTGGGTTCGGAGTGTGTTGCGAGGGGCCGACGTTGGCCAGGTGACGAAGCAGTCGACGACGCCGCGGGGGCGTTCGTGACGATGCTCGGGGGCTCGGCCGCGGCGTTCAGATCAGCGGCGGCAGGAGCCCGGCGGGGTCATCGTGTCAGCGACACATTCGGCAACACATGACAGCAACACGGCCGGCCATCATCATGGCGGCAGTCCCGTTCGCCTCCACGGCGGACAGAGAGCGTGCGTTGTCAGTCATGTGGGTCATTATGACCAACGATGTCGAAGCATGTCAAACCGCACGGATGCCGCGCCTTGAGGATGACGAAATGTGACAGATTGCTCAATCCGCCGAGCAGCGCCCCCCGCGGCGCTGCAGGACGGATAAGTTGCCAATTTCCACAAACGTCTTGACCTCGCGCCCCCGACGGCTCTAACTTCGACTCGAAGCGCTTCCGCGAAACGCTTCGACAGCGAGAGGGACGACGGAGTCGACGTGGCGAACATCAACGAAGTGGCCGAGGCGGCCGGGGTGTCCATCAGCACCGTCTCCTACGCGCTCAGCGGGAAGCGGCCGGTGTCGCCGGCCACGCGGCGGCGCATCGAGGAGGCCGTGCGCGACCTCGACTACAGCCCGAACGCCGGGGCTCGCATGCTGGCGGGGACGCGCACGCAGATCTTCGCGCTCACCGAACCGCTCCGCAAAGACACCCACGCTCCGACCCACATGGCGTTCGTGCTGGCGACGGCGATCGCGGCGCGGCGCAACGACTACGACATCCTCCTGCTCACCGATGAGGAGGCGCAGGCGGGTATGCGTCGCGTCGCGGCCAACGGACTGGTCGATGCGATCCTCGTGCTCGACGTCGCGCCCGACGATCCGCGCGTCGCGTTGGCGCGGCAGATCTCCACACCCGCCGTGTTCATCGGCATCCCCGACGATCATGAGGGCCTCATCTGCGTCGACCTCGACTTCGAGACCGCAGCGGCGGTGGCGGTGGATCTCCTCGCCGACGCCGGGCACCGGTCGATCGGACTGGTCGGCCAGATCGAGACGGCCTACACGACGTCGAACTTCCCACCCCGCGTGCGCGCCGGCTACCTCGATCGCGCACGCGAGCGCGCGATCGAGGCCGCGCACACGACCACCGGGGTGACGCACTCCGACCGCGCGGTCGCCCGGCGAGCGGCAGCCACGCTGCTCGACGGCGGTGCGACCGGGCTCGTGCTGCACTGCACCGACGACGCACACGCCGCGGTGCTGGCCGAGATCGCCGATCGCGGGCTCCGCGTGCCCGAGGATGTGTCGGTCGTGTCGGTGGGGGCGTCCTTCGACACCGCGGCGCTTTCGGCGCCGGTCGACTCGATCCCGCTGGTGCCCCAGGCATCGTGCGATCTGGCCGTCGAGCTGGCGCTGCAGGCGCTCGAGCCCGGCGGGGTCGGGCCCGGCGTGCGTCTCATCCCACCCGCGCACCATGACCACGGCTCCATCGCCGCGCCGCCAGAGGTCCGCATCGCGGCGGACTGACCGCGGCATCCACGGCGCTTCCGCATGCCCTGCATCGAAGCGCTTCGACAACGCAGCACCACACCGACCGATGACGGTCACCGAGAAAGGAGTGCCGACGATGGCACGCAGCACACACACCCACACCCGGCGGGCCCTCGCGGCCGTCGGCGCCCTGACGGCGGGAGCACTCGCACTGGCGGGATGCAGCGGGGGAGCCGGCGACGACGCCGACGGCGACACGCTGACCCTCTGGCACTACGAGGGCGCCAACAGCGCGATGGGAATCGCGTGGGCAGAAGCCATCAAGGTCTTCGAGGAGGAGACCGGCGCGACGGTGGAGTTCGAGGAGAAGAGCTTCGAGCAGATCCGCTCGACCGCCAGCCAGGTGCTCAACTCCGATGAGGCCCCCGACCTCATGGAGTTCAACAAAGGCAACGCGACGGCGGGGCTCCTGGCCAGCCAGGGCCTGCTCGCCGACATCTCCGAGGCGGTGGAGGAGTACGGCTGGGACGACAAGCTCGCTCCCGCGCTGCAGACGACGGCACGCTACAGCGAAGACGGCGTCATGGGCACGGGTTCCTGGTACGGCGTGCCCAACTATGGCGAGTTCGTCACCGTCTACTACAACGCCGACGCCTTCGCCGAGGCGGGGCTGGAGATCCCCACGACGTACGAGGAGTTCACGGCCGTGCTCGACGCGTTCGTCGCGCAGGGGGTCACGCCGCTGGCGGAGGCCGGTCTGGAGTACCCGCTCGGACAGCTCTGGTACCAGCTCGCGCTGAGCCAGGCCGACCGCGGCTTCGTCGATGACTACCAGCTCTACACCGGCGCGGTCGACTGGGAGGGCGAGGAGATCACGTACGCCACCGAGACGCTGGCCGACTACGTCGACGCGGGGTACATCTCGCCCGACGTCACCGGGCTCAAGGCGGAGGATGCCGGGGTGTCGTTCATCAACGGCACGGCCCCGATCTTCGTCTCCGGCAGCTGGTGGTACGGGCGATTCGGCGATGAGATCGACGGCTTCGACTGGGGGCTGTTCCCCTTCCCGGGTGCCGACCTCAGCCTGGGGTCGTCGGGCAACCTCTGGGTCGTGCCCGAGCGGGCGGCCAACAAGGACCTCGCGTACGAGTTCATCGAGATCACGATGCGCCCTGAGATCCAGGCGCTGATCGGCAACAACGGCGGGCTGCCCGTCGCGGCCGACGAAGCCGACATCACCGATGAGAAGAGCCTCGAGCTGATCCAGGCGTTCAACGCGATCAACGAGAAGGACGGACTGTCGTTCTACCCGGACTGGCCGACCCCCACCTTCTACGACACGCTCGTCGCCGAGCTGCAGGAGCTCGTCAACGGCACCAAGTCGGCTCTGCAGGTGCAGCAGTCGCTGGGCGCCGAGTACGACTCCTACGTGGCGGACTTCCGCTGATCCGCTGCCCGGGCGGCTGATCGGCCGCCCGGGCACCCTGCCACAGGAGAAGGTCATGACCGCCGTTCCCTTCGTGCGCCCCGCCAAGGCCAAGCGCACCCCCTTGCCACCGGAGGAGCCGCTCATCCCGCAACGGGGTGGGCGCGGCTCCGGCTCGTACTGGCTGTATCTGCTGCCCGGGTTCACCCTGCTGACGGTGATCGTCATCATCCCGCTGGGCTGGAACCTCTTCCTCACCTTCACCGAGTGGCGGGGCATCAAGCCGCCCGAGTTCATCGGCCTGGACAACTGGATCCAGCTGTTCGGCGACGCGAAGTTCTGGACCTCGTTCGGCAACAGCGTGTGGATGATCGTGGCGATGGTGGTCGTCCCCACCCTCGTCGGGCTCATCCTCGCCGCGCTGCTGTTCGACCTCGTCGGCCGCAAGTTCGGCGGCAAGACCGCGAGCTTCCTGCGCGCAACGTACTACCTGCCGCAGATCCTGCCCGCCGCGATCGCCGGCATCGTGATCGGCTGGATCCTGCGACCGCAGGACGGTGCGCTGAACACCATCTTGGAGAGCATCGGGCTCGGCGCGCTCGCCCACAACTGGCTCGGCAGTCCTGACACCGCGCTGGTGAGCCTCATGGTCGTGCTGGTGTGGATCCAGATCGGATACCCCGTCGTGGTCTTCATGGCGGCGCTGCAGCGGGTGGACCCCGAGCTGTACGAGGCCGCCGAGCTCGACGGCGCGAACTGGATCCAGCGGTTCCGCGCGATCACGGTGGCGATCATCCGCCCCGAGATCTATGTCGTCACCCTCACCTGCACCATCGCCGCCCTCAAGGTCTTCGGCCCCGTGTACGTGCTCACCCGCGGTGGACCCGGCACCTCGACGATCGTCCCCGCGTACTACGCGTACACGGAGTTCTTCCAATCCCAGCAGGTCGGCTACGGCGCGACCATCGCCACGGCCCTGACGATCGTCATCGCGATCGTGTCGGTGCTGTTCATCCGCGCGCAGAACGCCGCGGAGCGCAAAGAAAGGGCGGGACTGTGATGGCCGCCACGACCACGTCCGCCCCGGTACGGTCCCGCCGCACGCACCACGCGACCCCGCCCGCGCGGAGCCGCCGCGCTGCCCGCCCCCGCGGGGGCATGCGCAAGCGCACGGGTGTGGACTGGCTGATGCTCACCTTCGCGGTGATCGCCGCGATCGCGATCATCGCGCCGTTCTACCTGATCCTGGTGAACTCGTTCAAATCGCCCGCGGACTACTCCAACGGCGGACCCCTGCAGCTTCCGAGCGCGCTGTACTTCGACGGCATCGTGGCGTTCTGGGAACGGGTGAACTTCCCCGAGAAGGTGTGGAACTCGTTCTTCATCTCCGGCATGGTCGCCGTGCTCGCGGTGCTGATCTCGGTGCTCAACGCCTTCGCGATCGGCATCGGGCGCGTCAAGGGCCGGTCGTGGATCGTGCTGCTGTTCCTGCTGGCGAACCTGCTGCCGCAGGAGGCACTGCTCTACCCGCTGTACTACATGTTCAAGGCCGTCGGCCTCTACAACAACGTGTGGTCGGTGATCATCGTCTTCACCGTGATCCAGGCCGCGTTCGGCACGTACCTGCTGGCGTCGGTGTACGGCACCTTCCCCAAGGAAGTGCTGGAGGCGGCATCCATCGACGGGGCCAGCCGCTGGCAGATCCTCTGGCGCGTGATCTTCCCGATCTCGCGGCCGACGCTGTCGGTGCTGGTGATCTTCTTCTTCATCTGGACGTGGAACGAGTTCCTGATCCCGCTGACCTTCCTCGTCTCCAACGAGAACCAGACCGTCCCTGTCGCGATCAGCATGCTCCAGGGCGACCGGCTCATGGACGTCACCACGACGAGCGCGTCGGCACTGCTGGGCCTCATCCCCACCCTCATCTTCTTCCTCATCTTCCAGCGCACCCTCACCCGGGGCATCACGGCAGGAGCAGTCAAGTAATGAAGTTCACCGACGGGTTCTGGCAGCTGCGCCCCGGCGTCACCGCCCTGTACGCCCAGGAGGCGTACGACATCGAGCAGACGGATGCCACGGCCGACGGCCCGGGCTTGGTGATCACCGCGCCCACGGCGGTCATCACCAAGCGCGGCGACACCCTCAACCGCCCTGTGCTCACCGTGACGCTGTCCTCGCCGCTGGAAGGCGTCGTCCGGGTGCGCATCGCGCACCACGAGGGCGGGCGGTGGCACGGCGGGTTCGACCTGCCGGGCGCGGTCGCCGGCGGGGTGGGATCGGCGGTCGTCGACGCTGAGGGCGGGAGCCTGCGCAGTGGACCGCTCACCGCGCGGGTCGCGCCGGGCGCGCCGTGGAATGTGTCGTTCGAGTCCGGGGGGCGCCGTCTCACCGGCAGCGGGCACAAGGCGCAGGGCTACGTGCGCCTGGCTCCGGGCGCCCAGGTGGATCCCGGCATCGTCGGCAACGCACGCACCGGCGAGACGGCAGGCAACCCCGACACCTTCGTGCACGAGCAGCTCGACCTCGACGTCGGGGAGCTCGTCTACGGGCTGGGGGAGCGGTTCGGCCCGCTCGTGAAGAACGGCCAGACCGTCGACATCTGGAACGCCGACGGCGGCACCTCCAGCGAGCAGGCCTACAAGAACGTGCCGTTCCACCTCTCCAGCAAGGGCTACGGGGTGCTCGTGAACGACCCCGGCCACGTCTCGTACGAGATCGGTTCCGAGACCGTCGAGCGGGTGCAGTTCTCGGTGCCGGGCGAGGCGCTGGAGTACTTCGTCATCGCGGGGCCGACCCCCGCGGACGTGCTCGCCCGCTACACCGCGCTCACCGGGCGGCCCCCGGTCGTGCCGGCCTGGTCCTACGGGCTGTGGCTGTCGACGAGCTTCACGACCGACTACGACGAGCAGACCGTCACGTCGTTCATCGATGAGATGGCGCGGCGTGAGCTGCCGGTGTCTGTGTTCCACTTCGACTGCTTCTGGATGCGCGAGTTCAACTGGTGCGACTTCGAATGGGATGCCAGGGTCTTCCCGGATCCCGAGGGCATGCTCGCCCGGCTGCACGAGAAGGACCTGCGGGTGTGCGTGTGGCTGAACCCCTACATCGGGCAGCGCTCGGCGCTCTTCCGCGAGGCGGCCGACCTCGGCTACCTCGTGACGCGGCAGGACGGCTCGGTGTGGCAGTGGGACCTGTGGCAGGCGGGCATGGGGCTCGTCGACTTCACGAACCCGGATGCCACCGCCTGGTACCAGGCGCACCTGCGCCGCCTCATCGCCCAGGGCGTGGACTGCTTCAAGACCGACTTCGGGGAGCGCATCCCCGTCGACGTGGAGTGGTTCGACGGCTCGGACCCGTCGCGCATGCACAACCTCTACACCCAGCTGTACAACGCCGCCGTGCACGAGGTGCTCGTCGAGGCCCGCGGCGATCTCGACGCGGTGCTCTTCGCCCGGTCGGCCACGGCGGGCGGCCAGACCATGCCGGTGCACTGGGGTGGGGATTCCACCTCGACGTTCGCATCGATGGCCGAGACCCTGCGCGGCGGCCTCTCGCTCGCCCTCAGCGGCTTCGCCTACTGGAGCCACGACATCGGCGGCTTCGAGGGCACGCCGGATGCCGGGGTGTTCAAGCGCTGGACGGCTTTCGGCCTGCTGGGCTCGCACTCCCGCTTCCACGGCTCGCAATCCTACCGCGTGCCGTGGGCCTTCGACGAGGAGGCGGTGGAGGTCACCCGGGTGTTCACGCGGCTGAAGATGCGGCTCATGCCCTACCTGTTCGGGCTGGGGGTCACGGCGGCCGAGAGCGGCATCCCGCTGATGCGGCCGATGATGCTGGAGTTCCCCGACGACCCGGCGACGGCCTACCTCGACCGGCAGTACATGCTCGGTCCTGATCTGCTCGTCGCCCCGGTGTTCAGCGAGACCGGCGAGGTGGAGTTCTACCTGCCGACCGGCACCTGGACGAGCGTGCTGACCGGCGAGAGCGTCGAGGGCGGGAGATGGGTGCGCGAGACACACTCCTTCACCAGCATCCCGCTCTACGCCCGGCCCGGTGCCGTGCTGCCGTGGGGCGCGCGCGAGGACCGTCCCGATTACGACTACCTGGACGGGCTCACCCTCCGCGTCTTCCCGGGCGGCACGGGCACGGCGGAGGTCCTCGTGACGACGCCCGACGGCCGCACCGCGACGTTCACCGCCGACCGGAACGACGTGACCCGATGAACCCCGTGACTTCGACGGCCACGCCGGGCTGTTCGGACGTGGCATCCGACCCGTGGTGACGTTGGCCACAACCGGCGTGCTTCCGGCCTGGGGAGTCCCCTCCCAGGCGTAGCCTGGCGGCATGACCGAATCGCGGTTCGAGAATCAGACCGACGCCTCCCGCTGGGCGATGTTCCGTGGCGACGACCTGGTGAGCGTGCTGGACTACCGCGACGACGGTCGCACCGTCGCGATGACGCGCGCCTACACGGTGCCCACATTCCGTGGGCACGGCTACGCGGGTCAGCTGGTCGCGCACGCGGTGGCCGAGCTCGAAGCCCGGGGCGACCGTTCGGTCGTCCCCACCTGCTGGTACGTCGCCGACTGGTTCGACGCCAACCCGCGCCACCGCGGCATCCTGCGCGAGGCTCACACGGCTTGAGCGCGCTCCCGTCGCACGCAGGCGCTTAGGCCCGCGGCGGGCCATCCGTCAACCCCATGCGGCACCCGCCGGTGCGGGGCGAGAGTGGGACGCAGACGAGAGGAGCATCCCATGACCGCAACCCCGGATCAGGAACTGCCCGAGGGCGTCATCGACGCCGACCCGCCCGGTGGGTGGGAGGGCATCGACGATGTGGAATCGCGCGAGCGCAACGCGGATGCCGTCGGCTCGCCCGACCTGAGCGGTGCGCCGGAGGACGTGGGCGATGTCGAATCGCCCGAACCGTCCCGCGGCACCGACCCCGACCTGGGAGTGGAGGAATCATGACCGAGCGCGAACGCGAGAACGAGTTCGACAACACCGGCGGCAACTACCCCGACCAGGGTGGCGCGGACGCGGCGGCGATGCAGGAGACGGCCGCGGCCAGCCCTCGCGAGACCGACCCAGCAGACCAGGCCGACGGGACGGACTCCGCAGCCGAGCCCGTCGACGGCTCCGCGCCGCCCGCCGGACCGCCGAGCCACGAGGCGGTCGGTGTCGGTGTCATCGACGGCGAGCCCATGGGAGCGGATCACCACGGTCAGGACGAGGGCCGCGACACGCTCACCGTGAGCGAGACGCAGCAGCGCGACCTCTCGGACGCGCAGGAGCAGCGGCTGCCGGCGATGTCGCAGAACAACGCGCCCGAGGTCGACAAGGTCGCGGGCATCGTCGCGCAGACCCGGTCCGACGTCGCCACCGAGCCGCACGAGCGCATCGTCGAGGTGCTGCACCAGCGGCTGGAGCAAGCCGGCATCCACCTGCCCGACGACGAGGTCTCGGAGCTGGCGCGTCAGGTGTCGACGGGCTGAATCCCGAGGTCGGCGAGGATCGCGCGCGCGGCGGGTGCCGCGTCGCGGATCATCGTCTCGTGGCCGTGCCCGGGGATCTGCACCACCTGGGTCCCGAGCGCGGCCGCGACCTGCGCGCACCACCCGGGTGGGCACACCACGTCGTTCTCGCCGCGGATCACCAGCGCCGGCACCCGCACGTGCGGATAGGCGTGCTCGGGGCGGTGGATGAGCATGGCCCGCATCTTGCGACGCAGGTGCGGCCCGGCGCGCACGTACTCCCGGGCGCCGACGAACAGCACCCGAGGGCTCTCGATGAGCAGATCGTGCCCGAGCCGGGCGAGCTGCCCGAGGGCGGTGCGGGCGGCGGGGTCGACGGTCGGGGCGACGAGCACGATGCGGTCGACCCGCCCCGGATGCCGGGAGGCGAGCTCGGTGACGACCTGCGTGCCCATGGAGTGGCCGATGGCGATCGTCTCACCGGGCGCATCGTGTGCGCGCAGGTACGCCGCGAGCAGGTCGGCGAGCCGCTCGATCGTGGGGATGCGGGCCGGCTCGGCGGCATCGCCGTATCCGGGCAGGTCCACCGCCACCACCCGGCCGTAGG
The DNA here is from genome assembly GCF_042885955.1 of Microbacterium sp. NPDC058021. Lineage (NCBI taxonomy): Bacteria > Bacillati > Actinomycetota > Actinomycetes > Micrococcales > Microbacteriaceae > Microbacterium > Microbacterium sp. NPDC058021. The sequence goes on along the minus strand of NZ_JBHVRF010000003.1, from coordinate 426,017 downwards.
GGGCGAGCTGGGCGACCAGCTCGCCGAACACCCGGCGCCCCATGCCGATGCCGTGCACGAGTAGGAACGTCCGCGTCCCGTCGCCGGTCTCCTCGACGACCAGCTGTGCGCCGTCGTGCCGGAAGGTGCTGACGCGGGGCTCGGGAGCCGGGGGTGCGGGGTCGCTCACCGTACGACAGTACGGGCTCGCCGCCGCGGCACCCTGAGCGGACGCAGGGCGCGGCGCGGTGTGCGGGGCTGCGGGGTGGTCGCTGCGGCATCCGGAGCGTACGGTGACCGCATGTGCCGGAACATCCACACCCTTCACAACTTCGAACCCGCCGCGACCGGCGACGAAGTCCGCGCGGCCGCGCTGCAGTACGTGCGCAAGATCTCGGGCACGACGAAGCCCTCGAAGGCCAATGCACAGGCGTTCGATCGGGCCGTCGATGAGATCGAGCATGCGACGCGGCATCTGCTGGCCGACCTCGTCGCCGTCGCTCCGCCGAAGAACCGCGAGGAGGAGGCGGCCAAGGCGCGCGCCCGGGCGGAGAAGTCGGGGCGCTACGCGCCGCGCGTGGCCTGACCGTCGCGCGGGCGGCGCGGGCGGCGCGGGCTGTCGAGGCCGATGTGGATGCGGGTGCGCTTGCGCTCCACCACGATGAAGACGCTCCCGATGACCCACAGCGGCACCTGCGTGAGGAACGCGAGCCGGAACGCGTCGAGCGTGTAGGTCTCCGGGGTGCCCGCACCCTGCAGATCCAGCGCCACCCCGATGAGGAAGATCGCGATGAGCCCGGCGAGGAAGCCGCCGGCGTTCGTGATGCCGGTGGCGGTGCTCAGCCGGTGCGACGGGTTGTGCGTGCGGGCGTGATCGAAGGCGATCATCGACGCGGGGCCGCCCATGGCCAGGGCGATGGCGAGGCCGAGCAGCATCCACAGCGGTGCGGGTCCTGGCTGGGCGATGACGATGAGCCACGCCACCGCCTGCACCACGATCGACGGCAGCACGAGCGCCCGTGAGCGCACATGCGGCACGCGGGACGACAGGGCGCCCATGATCGGTCCGATGCAGATGCCGGCGAGCACGTACACGGTGGTCACGAGCGCGGCCTGACCGGGCGTGAGGCCCTCGCCGGCGGTGAGGAAGGGGAAGCCCCACAGCATGACGAACGCCGATCCCGCGAACGGGGTCGTGAAGTGCGACCAGAACGCCAGGCGGGTGCCGGGGTGCGACCAGGCGGCACGGATGCCGACGCGGGTGTCGACGGCCGAGGTGACGACGCGGATCGTGCCGGTGTCGGTGTCGACCGTGACGTCGGTGTCGCGGTCGGGCGGCCGGTTGCGGATGACGGCGAGCACCAGCACCGTGAACAGCACGCACAAGCCCGCGAGGCTGCCGAACGCGACCGACCAGCTGGTGGCGTGCAGCAGCGCCGCCAGCGGCACGACCGCGGCGATCTGACCGAGTTGACCCAGGATGCCGGTGAGCTGCACCATCACGGGTCCGCGCTGCGCGGGGAACCAGGTGGCGATGACGCGCAGCACGCTCGGGAACACCGCGGCGTCCCCCGCCCCCAGCAGCACACGCGCGGTGATCGCGATGCCCACATCGGGGGAGACGGCCATGACGAGCTGACCGGCGGCCATGAGGGCCATGCCCGCCGTGATGAGCGGGCGCGCGCCCCAGCGGTCGAGCATGAGGCCGACCGGGATCTGCATCGCGCCGTACACGCCCAGCTGGATGACGGCGAACATCGACAGCGTCGACGCGTCGATGTCGAAGCGGTGCGAGGCATCCACCCCGACCGAGGCGAGGGAGGTGCGGTTGGTGACCGAGAGCATGTAGGCGACGACCCCGACCCCCCACACCGTCCAGCTGCGCCACGAGGGCGAGGAGACGGGGAGGGCGGTGGTCACGGCTGACCCAGCCTACGCGGGCGATCCTCCCCGTCGATGTCGGCGGTGCCGATTACCGTGAAGACATGCGCATCCTGCACACCTCCGACTGGCACATCGGGCGGACCTTCCACGGTCACTCCACGCTCGATGCGCTCGGTGGCGTGCTGCGGGCGCTCGTGGCGCAGGTGCGCGATCACGACGTCGACGTCGTGATCGTCGCGGGCGACGTGTTCGACTCCGCCACCCCCGCCGCCGGCTGCTACGCGCTGCTGACCGACACGCTCGCGGCCATCGCCGACGCCGGCGCGCAGGTGGTGGTCACCAGCGGCAACCACGACTCCGCGGCGCGGCTGGGGTTCCAGTCGACGCTGCTGCGGCCCGGCATCCACGTCGTCACCGACCCGCAGACGGTGGGCACGCCCATCACGGTCAGCGACGCCGACGGCCCCGTGCACATCTACGGCATCCCCTTCCTCGAGCCGGCGCTGCTGCGGCACGTGTGGCCCGGGGTGCGTACGCAGGCTCAGGTGCTCGGGCGGGCGATGCAGCTGGTGCGCGACGACCTCGCCACCCGCGGCGGGCGCTCCATCGCCGTGGCGCACTGCTTCGCTGCGGGCGTGGAGCCCACGCCGCGCCTCGAGCGCGACATCCAGCAGGGCGGGCTCGACGTCGTGCCGCTGTCCACCTTCGACGGCGTCGACTACATGGCGCTCGGCCACATCCACGGGCGGCAGCGGCTGTCGCAGCGCGTGCGCTACGCCGGCGCGCCGCTGCACTACAGCTTCGGCGAGGGGGACAAGCCGCGCGGGTCGTGGCTGGTCGAGCTGGATGCCACGGGCCTCGCCGACGTCACCTGGCTCGAGCTGCCGGTGCCGCGCCGGCTCGTCACGCTCGCCGCCCCGCTGGAAGACCTGCTCACCGACGAGGCGTACGCCGGACACGAGGGCGACTGGGTGTCGGTGGAGTACACCGACACGCTGCCGCAGCGCGACCCGATGCGGCGGCTGCAGGAGCGCTTCCCGCACTGCGCGTGCGTGGCCCACAAGCCCGCAGAGAAGACGCGTGACGACGGCCTCAGCTACGCACGCCGGGTGCGGTCGGCGCGGAGCGACCGCGAGCTGCTCGACGCCTTCCTGCGTCACGTGCGCGAGGGCGACGGGGCGAACGAGCGAGAGACCGCCCTCATCGACGACGTCCTCGATGCGCGCACGGTTGCCGAGGCGGCCACATGAAGCTGCACCGCCTGGACCTCACCGGGTTCGGCCCGTTCCTGGCCACCCAGACCGTCGACTTCGACGCATTCGAGCGCGACGGCATCTTCCTCATCTCCGGCCGCACGGGTGCCGGCAAATCGAGCATCCTCGACGGGGTGAGCTTCGCGCTCTACGGCAGCGTGCCCCGCTACGACAGCGGCGACAAACGCCTCCGAAGCGACCACTGCGCGCCCGAGGACCCGACCGAGGTGCGGCTGGAGTTCACGGTCGCCGACCGCCGGTGGCGCGTCACGCGCGCGCCGGAGTATCAGCGGCCCGCCCGTCGCGGCGGCGGCCTGACGACCGAGGCGACCCGCGCCGAGCTCGAGGAGCTGGTCGACGGCGTGTGGATCGGCCGGGCCGCCAAGCCGCGCGATGTCGGGCTGGCGCTGGACGAGATCATCGGGCTCAACGCGCAGCAGTTCCAGCAGGTCATCCTGCTCGCGCAGAACAAGTTCTCCCGGTTCCTGCTCGCCTCCGGCGCCGATCGTCAGCCGCTGCTGCGGACGCTGTTCGGCACACGGCGCTACGAGGAGTACGTGCGCGCCCTGGGCGAGCGCAGCAAGGCGGCGCAGGCCGGGCTCGACACCCTCGGCGAGCACGCCCGCACGCTGCTCGACCAGGCCGAGCGCCTCATCACCGAGCATGCGCTCGCCGGTGACGGCGCCGCACCCGACGACCTGGCCGGGCGCCGCCAGGCCGCCGAGATCGCGGTGCAGCGCGCCGACTACCGACTCGACACGCTCGCTCGCGAACGGGCGGCTGCCGATGCGGCGTTCGCCGCGGCGACGACCGCCCACGCCGAACGGGTGGCGCTGGCGAAGGCGCAGGCCGATCTCGCACAGGCCCGGACGCGGCTGGCGGCGCTCGAGGCCGATGCCGAACGGATCGCACAGGCGCGGCGCGAACTCGAGCGCGCCCGCGCCGCCGAGGCACTGCGCTCGGTGCTCGACGCGGCCACCCGCACGGCGCGGGCCGCCACGGCGGCGGCCGCAGACGCCGCCACGGCCGAGCGGGTGTGGGAGCAGGTCGCGCCCGATCCCGACACCGACCTCGCCCGCTACGTCGAGCAGCTCACCGGCGACCTCGCCGTCTGGTCGGCCGCCGCCGAGCAGGAGGCCGCGCTCGCCGCCCGCGAGGCCGAGACGGCCGCGGCGGCCGAGCGCGTCGCCACGCTCGAACGGGAGCTGCAGGCCCTCGACCAACAGCGCGCGCAGATCCCCGCGGAACTGGCCCGGCTCGGCGACCTCCTCGCCGCGGCCCGGGCGCAGGCGGCCACGCTCGACACCGCGCGCGCCCAGCGGGACGGCCTTGCGGCCAGGGTCGTCGCTGCGCGCGAAACCGAGATGCTCGCCGTCGCGCTCCGCGAAGCCGATGTCGCCCGCCTCGACGCGTCGGCCGCCGCCGATGCGGCCGCGGCGGCTGTCACCGCGCTGCTGCGACGGCGGCTCGACGGCTACGCCGGCGATCTCGCCGCGGCGCTGGTCGACGGTGAGGCCTGTGCGGTCTGCGGCTCGACCGCCCACCCGCACCCCGCCGCCCGCGGCGACGAGCCGGTGACCGATGAGATGCTCGCCGCGGCCGAAGCCGCCAGGGATGCCGCACAGGCTGCCGACCGCACCGCCGCCGAGGCGGCGCGCGCCGCACGTGACCGGCACGCCGCGGCGGCCGCCCGCGCGGGCGGTGAGACGCTCGACGTGCTCGAGGCGGCGCTCGCGAGCGCGGAGGAGACACTCGCCGCCGCCGAGACCGCCGTGCGCGAGCATGACCTCCTCGCGGCCCAGCGCCGCGAACTCGAAGCGCTCGACACCGCCTCGCAGGTGGCTCGCGACGAGCTCGCCGCGCAGCTGACCGATGCCGGTGCGGCGGTGGCCGCACTCGGGGCGACGCTCGACGGCATCCGCGCCACCGTCGACGCGGCACGGGGCGATTGCGCCACCGTGGCCGAACGCGTCGCCGAGGCGACCGTGCGGCGCGAGGCCGCCCGCTCCTGCCTCGCCGCCCTCACCGCCGTCGCCCGCGCCGACGCCGACCTCGCGGCGGCCGCGACGGAGCTCGACGAGCGCCTGGCGGCATCCGACTTCGCCGACGCGGCCGACGCGACAGGTGCCCTGCGTGACGCCGGCGCCGTGCGCGCCCTGGCCGAGCGCGTCGCCGCGCACGACGCCGCACTCGAGGCGACCCGGGTGCGCACGCTCGAACTCGAACTGGAACTCGCCGGCACTTCCGAGGACCCGGTGGACCTCGACGCGTCGTCGGCCGCCGTGGCGACGGCCGATGCCGCGCGCGCGGCGGCGATCGCGGCGGAGCGCGATGCCCAGAACGTCGCGGCACGCCTGCGCGACCTCGTGGTGCAGACCGACGACGCCTACGCGGCGGTGGCCGAGCACGCCGAGGCGGCCGAGGCCGTGCGGCGCCTGGCCGACACCGTAGCCGGGCGCGCGCCCAACACGATGAAGATGGATCTCGAGACGTTCGTGCTCGCCGCCGAGCTCGAGGAGATCGTGGCGGCGGCCAACGTGCGGCTCGAGGAGATGTCGGCCGGGCGGTACACGCTGCACCACTCCGACGCGCGGGCCGCCCGCGGCGCGGCATCAGGTCTCGGCATCGACGTGCTCGACGCCCACACCGGCCAGCTGCGGCCGCCGCAGTCGCTCTCCGGCGGCGAGACGTTCCTCGCCTCGCTCGCCCTCGCGCTCGGGCTCGCCGAAGTCGTCACGGCGCGCGCCGGCGGGATGCGGCTGGACACCCTGTTCATCGACGAGGGGTTCGGCTCGCTCGACGCCGACACCCTGGAGCTCGCCATGCGCACGCTCGACGAGCTGCGCGCCGGCGGCCGCACCGTCGGCGTCATCAGCCACGTCGAGGCGATGAAGGAGCAGCTGCCCGCTCAGCTGCTGGTCGAGGCGACGCCGCGCGGGCCCAGCCTCATCCGGCAGGACGACGTGCTCGCGGCCTCGTAAGCTGGCGTCATGAACACAAGCACTCTGTGGACCGTCGTCGGCGTGATCGCTGCGGTCGTGATCGCGTGGATCCTGGTCAGCGTGCTCGGCAGCCTCCTGTGGTTCGTCGCGAAGCTCGCGATCGTGGCCGTCGTCGCGGTGATCGTCTTCTTCGCGCTGCGCGCGGTCTTCTCGGGCTCGCGGTCGTAGCGGCATGAGCTCCGCGGATCCGCAGAAGAACAAGCCGTCGCCGACGCGCGTCCTCATCTGGCTCGTCGTCGGAGCCATCGGCGTCTACTTCCTGGCATCCGGGGTCATCGGCATCATCGCCGGCGGCAGCTGAGGAATCCGAGAGGTTTTGCACGGGCGGGTGGCGTGGCTACTCGACGTGTTCTCGGCGAAGATGAGACATTCGGCGGTCCTTCCGCCGGGGAGAGGTACGTCATGGAATCCATTCCGCTCGACACGCCCGACGGCATCACCGCTCGGCTCGGCTGGGACCCCAGCGTCAGCGTGCACGACCGTCGCCGCATCCTCACCCGCGAGATCGTCGCGGGGCTCGTGCGCTGCGACCCGAAGGAGATCCGCGTCGAGCGCGAACCTCCCCGGGGGTACGGCTACCACACACGGCTCATCGCCTCCCGCAACGGGGAGGACCTGCCCTACGCCGTGAAGACGGCCAGCTTCCGCGCGGCCACCGTCGTCGCCGTCGCCGCCCCGTCGATGCCGCTCGGCATCGACGTGCGCGACATGCACCCTGACGCGGTCGACATCCACATGATGCAGAAGCACTCGCACCTGCTGGACGAGAACAACATCCCCGCGCTCGTGGATCACTGGACGAAGGTGCAGGCTGTGCTCGAGGCCGACGGCCGCGGCGTGCGCGTGGCCGCCGAGCACGTGCGGCTGGATCCCACCGGCCGCAAGGGATGGCTGCCCGACCGCAAGTCCGGGTACCACCTCGTCGACCTGTCCCGCGAGGGTTGGATCATCACGATGGCCTACGGGTCGCTCACCGTCTGAGCCCGCCCCGCGCCCCCAGGCGCTCGCTCGCCCGTCGCGTGTTGCGCTTCCGCGCGCCCGCAACCCGCATCGCGCGACGGGGGAGTGGATGCCGCGCGCTGCTACGCCGGCGGGAACGCGGCGTCGAGCTCGGCGAGCCACGCACGGGCGTTGCCGTCGCTCGGTGCCCGCCAGTCGCCGCGGGGTGACAGCGACCCGGCGGCGGTGACCTTCGGGCCGTTGGGGATCGCGGAGCGCTTGAACTGCGCGAACCCGAAGTAGCGCTGCAGGAACACCCGCAGCCACCGCACGATGGTCTCGCGGTCGTAGCCGTAGCGCTCGTCCTCGGGGAATCCGGGCGGCCACGCACCGGCATCCGGATCGGCCCACGCGTGCTCGGCGAGGAAAGCGATCTTCGAGGGCCGGAACCCGTAGCGCAGCACATGGAACAGCGTGAAATCGTGCAGCGCGTACGGGCCGATGGTGTCCTGGGTCGACTGCACCTTGCCGTCTTCGCCGGCCGGCACCAGTTCAGGGCTGATCTCGGTGTCGAGCACCGATCGCAGCACCGACACGGCCTCGTCGCTGAGGCTCGTGGCGGCGTCATCGGGCGTTGATCCGGCGCCGGGCCGGTGGGCGATGACCCAGCGGATGATGTGCTGGATGAGGGTCTTGGGCACCCCCGCGTTGACGGCGTAGTGGCTCATGTGATCGCCGACGCCGTACGTCGCCCAGCCGAGTGCGAGCTCGGACAGGTCGGACGTGCCGATCACGATGCCGTTCTCGCGGTTGGCGATGCGGAACAGGAAGTCGGTGCGCACCCCCGCCTGCACGTTCTCGAAGGTCACGTCGTAGACCGGCTCGCCGGAGGCATACGGATGCCCGATGCCCTTGAGTAGCTCGTTCGCGGCGGGGCGGATGTCGATCGTGGAGATCGTCGCCCCGATCGCCTCGGCCAGGGCGATGGCGTTGGACTTGGTGTGCTCGCTCGTCGCGAAGCCGGGCATCGTGTACGCCAGGATGTCGCTGCGGGGGCGGCCCATGCGGTCCATCGCCCGCGCGACCACGAGCAGCGCGTGTGTGGAATCGAGGCCGCCGCTCACTCCGATCACGGGGCGCGGGCCGCCGATGGCGCGGAGGCGCTGCTCGAGCCCGGACACCTGGATGTTGAACGCCTCGTAGCAGTCCTGGTCGAGGCGGGCCGGGTCGTCGGGCACGAAGGGGAACCGGTCGAGCGGGCGCCGCAGACCGATGTCCTTCGCGGGCGGCTCCAGGAAAAGTTCCACCGTGAGGAATTCGCCGCCGTCGGCGAGCCGGTTGTCGTCGAACGTGCCCTGACGGATGCGGTCCTGGCGCAGCCGATCGAGGTCGATGTCCACGACGCTGCGGCGGGCGCCCTCGGGGAAGCGTTCGGTCTCCGCCAGCAGCGTGCCGCCCTCGTAGATCATCGTCTGGCCGTCCCATGAGACGTCGTTCGTCGATTCGCCCATGCCGGCAGCGGCATACGCGTAGGCGGCGAGGCAGCGCAGCGACTGCGACTGGCACAGCGTCTTGCGGTCGTCGGCCCGGGCGATGGTGATCGGGCTGCCGGAGAGGTTGGCGAGAACCGTGGCGCCGGCCAGTGCCGCGCGTGACGAGGGCGGGATCGGCACCCACACGTCCTCGCAGACTTCGGCGTGCAGCACGAGCCCCGGCACGTCGCGCACGTCGAACAGCAGGTTGTTGCCGAAGACGGCCTCGTACACCCCGACGCGGATCGACTCGCCGTCCCACGGCGTGCCGGCGGCATACCAGCGGCGCTCGTAGAACTCGCGGTAGGTGGGCAGGTACGACTTCGGCGCGACCCCGACCAGTTCGCCGCGGTGGATGACGACCGCGCAGTTGTAGAGCCGGTTGCCGTGGCGCAGCGGCGCGCCCACGACGAGCACGGGGAAGAGATCGGCGGATGCCGCCACGAGCCGCTCGATCGCCTGCTCGACGGCATCCAGCACGGCATCCTGCATCACGAGGTCCTCGATGGAGTACCCGCTCAGGCACAGTTCGGGGAAGATCGCGACGGCCACCGACTCGTCGTGGCATTCGCGCCACGACGCCAGGACCGACTCGGCGTTGGTCGCCGGGTCGGCGACGGCGAGGGGGATCGTACATGCGGCGATGCGCGCGTAACCGTGCCGGTAGATGCTCTCGAAGGGGAGGCTCATCCGTCCAGTCTGGCACTGTCGGACCCCGCGGCTAGGGTCGAAGGCGAAAGGTGGACATGCGATACATCGAGGACGAAGCCCGAATCGTCTGGAGCGCGAGCGACCTGAAGGCCGCGGCCGAATGCGAGTTCGCGTGGCTCCGCGCGATCGACGCGAAGCTGGGGCGCGTGGCGGCCGTCGAGGAGCCCGTGGACCTCACGCTCGAGCGCGCCGGCCGCCTGGGCATGGCGCACGAGCACCGCGTGCTCGAGGCGTACCGTGACCAGTTTCCCGGCCAGGTGATCGAGATCCCCGAGGCCCGGTCGACGGATGCCACGGCCCTCGGTGACGCGGTGCAGCGCACCAACGAGGCACTGCGCTCCGATGCCGAGGTCATCTACCAGGCGGCCTTCGCCGCCACCGACTTCGTGGGCTTCGCCGACTTCCTCGTGCGCGATCCCGCCACCGGCGGCTGGGTCGTGCAGGACACCAAGCTCGCCCGTCACGCGCGCGTGACAGCGCTCATGCAGCTGGCGGCCTACGTCGTGCAGCTCGATGCCCTCGGGGTGGCGCGCGCCGACCACGTCGAGCTGCTGCTGGGCGACGGCACCGTCTCGACCCACGCGGTGCGCGACCTGCTCCCCACCTTCCGACTGCGCCGCGCCCGCCTGCTCGCTCTCATCGCCGATCGCGAGGTGGCGGCGGGGGCCGCCGGGGCGCCCATCCCGTGGGGCGACCCGCGCGGCGAGCTGGGCGTCATCGCGTGCGGCCGCTGTGCGACATGCGACCTCGAGGTCGTTGCGCACCGCGACCTGCTGGTGGTCGCCGGCATGCGCCCGGTGCAGCGCGAACGGCTGCGCGCCGGCGGCATCACGACGATCGACGACCTCGCCGCAGCCCGCGAGGCACCCGCGCGCATGTCGTGGGACGTCTTCGCGAGCCTGCGCACGCAGGCGCGGCTGCAGCTGGACAGTCCCGCCGGCGTGCCCGAGCCGGCGGCATCCGTCGCGGTCGCACAGGCTGTCGCGGCCGGCGATTCGGGCGCGGCCGACCCCGCGGGCCTTCTCGCGCCCGTCACCGGGCCGGCGCCGATCCCGACGTTCGAGGTCGTCTTCCCGCAGGCGCTCGGCGCGCTGCCGCTGCCCGATGCGGGCGACATGTTCTTCGACTTCGAGGGCGATCCGCTCTACACCGAGGGTGCGGGGACGACGTGGGGCATCGACTACCTCTTCGGCTGGGTCGACGTGCGCGAGCAGTACAGCGCGCTGTGGGCGCACGACTTCGGCGAGGAGCGGGCCGCGTTCGAGCGCTTCCTCGACCTGGTGTCGCTGCGCCGCCGCGAGCGCCCCGGCATGCACATCTATCACTACGCCCCCTACGAGCCGACGCACCTGCTGCAGATGGCGGCCCGCTACGGCGTGCGCGAGGGCGACGTCGACCGGCTCCTGCGCGACGGCGTCTTCGTGGACCTGTACCCGATCGTGCGCCGCGCGCTGCGGGTGGGGTCGCGGTCGTACTCCATCAAGAAGCTCGAGCCGCTGTACATGGGCGACGAGGTGCGCACGAGCGACGTGCAGCGCGGCGACGACTCGATCGTGAAGTACGTGCAGGCCCGCGCCCACGCCGCCGACGGCGACACCGCGGCATCCCAGCAGATCCTCGCCGACCTCGCCGACTACAACCGTTACGACTGCGTCTCCACGCGGCGGCTGCGCGACTGGCTCGTCGAACGGGCGAAGGATGCCGGGATGCGGCCTTCCGTCGAGCCCGACCCGGTCGACTCCGGTTACGACCCCTCGCCGCGCGCCGAGGCGCTCGGTCGGCTCGCCGCGACCGAGGACGACGCCGACGCCCGGGCGCTGCGGCTGGCGGCCGCCGCCATCGACTACTACCCGCGCGAGCGCAAGACGTTCTGGGCCACGCACTTCCTGCGGCTGCGCGAGCCGGTGTCGGTGTGGGCCGACGCCCGCGACGTCGTCGTCTTCGACGCCGAGCGGTCCCGCGTGCTCGAGGACTGGCATCGCCCCGAGGGTGGCAGGGTCGACCGCCGCCTCGTGGAGCTCCGCGGCGAGCCGGCACCGGGCACCCGGCTGAAGGAGCGCGGGCGGCCCTACCTCGTGTACGAGCGGCCCGCGCCCTTCCCCGTCGACGCCGGGCCGCGCGCTCTGCACGCCGCGCGCTCGGCCGAGATCGTCGAGGTGCTCGATGACGGCGTCATCGTCAGCGAGACGCCCGTCGACGGGTTCACCTGGTCAGAGCTGCCGGTCGCGTTGACCCCCGAGGGCCCGCCCGCGGCCGGCAGCCAGCAGGGTGCGATCGACGAGTGGGCGGATGCCGTCATCGCCGCGAGCCCGGCTCTGCCCGCCGATGCCGCCACGGACCTGCTGCGCCGCATCCCGCCGCGCACGCGCTCGGGAGCCCTGGCGCGCGGCACGGGGGACCGCATCTCCGACATCACCGCGACCATCGCCGACCTCGACCACAGCTATCTCGCCGTGCAGGGACCTCCCGGCACCGGCAAGACCTTCGTCGGCTCGCACGTCATCGCGCGGCTGGTGGCCGAGCGCGGCTTCCGCGTGGGCGTGGTGGCCCAGTCGCACGCCGTCGTCGAGAACATGCTCGACCGCATCGTCGCGGCGGGAGTGCCGAAGGGGCAGGTCGCCAAAGCGATCAAGGACGCCCCGACGGGGGAGGAGTCCTTCACCGTCATCGCCAAGAACGGGGTCGCCGCCTTCACCGCCGATCAGCCCGGCGGGTTCGTCGTCGGCGGCACGGCGTGGGACTTCTGCCACCCCGCCCGCGTGCCGCGCCAGAGCCTCGACCTGCTCGTGATCGACGAGGCCGGCCAGTTCTCATTGGCATCCACCATCGCCGTCTCGGTCGCCGCGTCGCGGCTGCTGCTGCTGGGCGACCCGCAGCAGCTGCCCCAGGTCAGTCAGGGGACCCACCCCGAACCGGTGGACACCTCCGCCCTCGGGTGGGTCATGGACGGCGCCGAGGTCATCGACGAGGCGTACGGGTACTTCCTGGCGCAGACGTGGCGCATGCATCCGGCCGTCGCCGCGCCCGTGTCGGAGCTGGCGTATGCCGGTGAGCTGGCCTCCCACCCGTCGGCTGCGGAGCGGCTGGTGGCCGGCATCGAGCCGGGAGTGCACCCCGTCGCCGTGCGGCATCACGGCAATGCGACGCAGTCGCCCGAGGAGGCGGCGGAGGTCGTGCGCATCGTCCGCGACGTCGTCGGGCGGGCGTGGACCGACGGCGCCGGTGCGCCGCCGCGACGGCTGACTCCCGCGGACATCATCGTGGTGACGCCGTACAACGCGCAGCAGGTGCAGGTGGAGGAGGCGCTGGCCGCAGCCGGATTCGGCGACGTGCCCGTGGGCACCGTCGACCGGTTCCAGGGGCAGGAGGCGGCGATCGCGATCGTCTCGCTCGCGGCATCCAGTGGACGAGACGCCCCGCGCGGGCTGGAGTTCCTGCTGCTGCAGAACCGGCTCAACGTCGCGGTCTCGCGCGCGAAGTACGCCGCCTACGTCGTGTACGCCCCGGGTGTGCTCGACGACCTGCCGCGCACTCCGGAGGGCGTGGCGCGGCTGAGCGCCTTCGCCCGCCTCGTCGGGGCGTAGGGCTCAGGCGCGGCCGGCTCAGCGGTGCGGGTCAGACCGTGCCGTAGAGGCGGTCGCCGGCGTCGCCGAGGCCGGGCACGATGTACCCCTTCTCGTCCAGACGCTCGTCCAGCGCGCCGAGCACGAGGGTCACGTCGCGGTCGCCGACCTGCTTCTCGATGGCCGCGACGCCCTCCGGGGCGCCGAGGATGCAGATGGCGGTGACGTCCTGGGCGCCGCGGGCGAAGAGGAAGTCGATCGCCGCGCCGAGTGACCCGCCGGTGGCGAGCATGGGGTCCAGCACGAAGCACTGCCGGTCGCTGAGGTCGTCGGGCAGCCGCTCGGCATAGGTGGCCGGCTGCAGGGTCACCTCGTCGCGCAGCATCCCGAGAAAGCCCACCTCGGCGGTCGGCATGAGCTTGACCATGCCCTCGAGCATGCCCAGACCCGCGCGCAGGATCGGCACGACGAGCGGACGCGGCTCACTGAGCTTCACGCCGGTCGTCTCGGTGACGGGGGTGCGGATGGCGACGGGCTCCACGTGCACATTGCGGGTCGCCTCGTAGGCGAGAAGCGTGACGAGTTCCTCGACCAGCTGGCGGAACATCGGCGACGGGGTGCGCTCGTCGCGCAGCACGGTCAGCTTGTGGGTGATGAGGGGGTGGTTGGCCACGTGCACACGCATGAGTCCAGCCTACGCGGTGGGCTCCTCCGCCGCGGGCGCCGCATTCCAGGCGGCGCCCAGGATGATGTTGTCGGCCAGCAGCCGCACCTCGGCCAGCTGTTCGAGGTGGGGCGTCGAGAAGCTCACCAGGCACAGCCCCCGGCCCGTCGGGGAACGCGAGCCAGTAGTCGATGACCCCCAGGGGGCGCCCCGCGAGTTCGGCCGGCCCCATGCGGCGGCTGGTCAACCGCAGTGCGATCGGCTTCGACTCCGGTTGCTCGGTCACGGTCACCCCGCACAGTCGTCGCCAGCCTATCCACGCATGCTTCGCCCGCCCGCCCGCCCGCCCGCCCGCCCGCCCGCCGCGTCCGCGTCGTGGTGGCTCACCTGCCGCGTGGTGCGGCTTCCGCGCCCGGGAACCCGCGTTGCGGGACGGGGGAGCGCCGCCGCGTCGCGTCGTGGTGGCTCACCTGCGGTCGCGGACGCGTGTCATCGCACCGTGAGCGTCAGGTCGTCGACGGGATCAGGACGTTCGGATGTTCTGCATCAGCCATAGGCGCGGAGGAGGGCACTGAACAGCCGGGCATCGTTCGTGATCATCGCCTCGCCGATTTCGCGGAATCGGCGACCGTTGCTGGGAAACCGTTGAGGTTCCAGTCGCAGTCCTGGGGACACTTCGTACAGCAGGCCTTCCGCGACCGGTTCGTCGTCGTCGGTCCAGACTGACCGTGAGGCGACGTACCCGAACCTCGCGCCGCCGGCCGCGTCCAAACGGACGAACCCGCGGTACGGCTCGCCTGCGTGTACCGGTGATGTCGCAGGCAACCGCTCTGCTCGCCACTCGGGAGCAGACGCAGCCAGCGAGACAGTGTGGGCGAATTCACGCGCGTCGATGCGGGTCACGGGAACGCCCCCTGCGACGTGGTGACGCGGCCGACGAGCGGATCGAACGGGTCGCCGCCGCGGAACACCCACTCGGCACCTCCGCCGGGCATGCCGTCCAGCGGCAGTGCGTGCCGGACGTGCAGCACTTGCGAGGCATCGGCGACGGTGCCAACGGACAGCTGGGTCATGCCGTTGACATCCGGCAGGCCGAACAGGTCGATCTTCAGATCCGGCATCCGGTGCTCCTCCCCGCCGTGAGCGAGTCTAGGGCGCGCCCGGCTGCGCGCCGATGGGGAGAAGTCCCCGTGTGCGCCGGCCGGGCAATAGCCTGGTCGCGTGGATCTCCCCGCCCGTGACGCCGACCTGGCCGCGATGGACCGCGCGCTGGCGCTCGCCGCCGAGGCCGCCGAGGGTGGCGACATCCCCGTCGGGGCGGTGGTGACGGATGCCGCCGGCACGATCATCGGTGAGGGGCGCAATCTGCGCGAGGCGACGCACGACCCCCTCGCGCACGCCGAAGTCGTCGCGCTGCGCGCCGCCGCCCAGGCGCTGGGCTCGTGGAACCTGTCCCGCTGCACGCTGGTCGTGACCCTCGAACCGTGTCTCATGTGCGCGGGCGCGATCATCCAGTCGCACGTGGACCGGCTCGTCTTCGGAGCCTGGGACGACAAAGCCGGGGCGGCGGGGTCGATGTATGACGTCGTGCGCGACCGGCGGCTGCCCCACCGGGCCGAGGTGATCGCCGGGGTGCGTCAGGAGGAGGCATCCGCGCTGCTGCGCGCCTTCTTCGGCGCGCGCCGCGACCCCTGAGCCGGCGGAGGCGGGAGCTCAGTCGGACGAGGCGATGACGATGGCCTCGGTGGGCGGGGCGGGGTCGGCCGGGCGGCCGATGTAGCCGATCGCGGCGAGCAGAGCGTGTCGGAACTTCGCCGGGCTCTCCAGGTGCGGCGTGTGGCCGATGCCCTCGAGGGCGAGTTCCACGACCTCGCCGCCGGCGGCGGCGTAGGCGCCGAGCACGTCGCGGGTCTGGGTGACCATGGGCTGCGCCGGGGCCACCTGCTCGCCCGGCCAATCGGGGATCACCCCGACCTCGCCGAGTTGGTTGACGTCGGAGAACGAGGCATCCGACACGATCACATCGGCGGTGCCGTGCACCCACAGGATCGGCGGCTTGGGCTCGATCGAAACGATGCCGGACACGTCGAAGTACCGCGGTGCGAGCGCGTTGAGCGCGCCGATCGTGCCGGCGGCGAAGCCCGGCCAGGTGTCGGTGTGGACGATGTCGCCGGGGTAGTTGCCGGTAGCCGTCGAGGTGCTGAGCATCGACGCGACCCACACGTCCTCGTGGTCGGTGCGGTAGTCGGGTGCGACATAGGTGGCGCGGAAGACACGGCGCGGCGAGGTGATGGCCTCGTCACCGTCATCGCGCGCCGTCAGACGGTCGACGAAGTCGGGATTGGCCGTGCCCGCGCCGCACCCCGCGTCGTCGTCGGTCAGGCGCGATCCGTCGCGGCGGGTGCCGCCGAAGCCGTAGGGCGAGACGGGGGATTCGAGCGTGAGCGAGAGCACGGGGTGATCCAGCGCGTACTGCATCACCACGCCCGCCCCCATCGCCCAGCCGACCAGGTGCGTCGCCGGCAGCCCCAGCGCCTCGAGCACGGCGTGCAGGTCGTCGCTGAAGTCGCGCACGCCCCGCGTCGCGTCGACGGGCTCGTGGTCGGTATCACCGTAGCCGCGCAGATCCACCGCGATGGCACGCAGGTCGCCGGGCAGATCCTGCATGAGTTCCTGCCAGATCAGGCTCGACGACACGTTGCCGTGCACGAAGACCACGGTGCGGTCGGCGGGGGTGGCGGCGTCGTCGGCGATGCGCTCGAGGATGTTGACCGTCAGGCGCGGCGTCTCGATGAGGCGTGCCGAGATCCCGTCGAGGAGGGTCTGCATGGTGCGTCCTTCGTCTGCTCGGTGGCCCGGCCGGCGGGGCCGTGCCCGTTCTCGTCACTATAGCCGCGCGCCGGCTCCGATCCGATGGGCCCGGAGCCGTCTCAAATCACCCGCCGGGAGTGTCTGGGAAGATGGCGGCATGACTTCTGCGCTGCCTCCTGTCGCGATCCTCGGTGCCGGTTCCATGGGTGGGGCGGTGCTGCACGGCCTCGTCCGATCGGGGCTCGCCCCGGCGGTGACGGTCACCAACCGCACCGCCGAGAAGGCGGCGAAGCTCGACGGGCTCGCGGGCGTCACGAGCATCGCGCTGGAGAACGAGCCCGACGGCAACGCCCGCGCCGCGGCATCCGCCGACATCGTGCTCATCGGCGTGAAGCCGGGCATGGTGCCCGATCTCCTTCGCGAGATCGCGGGCGGGCTGCGCCCCGGCACGATCGTGGTGAGCCTGGCCGCCGGCGTCACCGTCGCGACCTTCGAGTCGATCCTCGGCTCCGACGTCGCGGTGCTGCGCTCCATGCCCAACACGCCCGCCCTCGTCGGCAAGGGCGTCACGGGCCTTGCCGGCGGCACCGCCGCGACCGCCGAGGACATCGCGCTCGTGCGGCGCCTGTTCGAAACGGTCGGCGCCGTGGTCGACGTCCCCGAAGACCAGATCGACGCGCTCTCGACGATCTCGGGCTCGGGCCCCGCGTACGTCTTCCTGCTGATCGAACAGCTCACCGCGGCCGCCCGCGGCAAGGGCTTCGACGATGCGTCGGCGCGGCTCATGGTGGAGCAGACGTTCATCGGTGCCACGGCGCTGCTCGAGGCATCGGGGGAGGAGCCGGCGGAGCTGCGCCGTCAGGTGACCAGCCCCAAGGGCACCACCGAGCGGGCCGTGGCCGTGCTGCAGGACGCGCACCTGGACGACGTGTTCGCCCGGGCGACGGATGCCGCGCTGGCGCGGGCCCGCGAACTCGCCGCCGGCTCCTGACACCCGCCCGCCGCGCGCGCCGTCGTGCTCGGTGGTCGCGAAGGTCCCGCCGCGCGCGCTGCGGGGGTGCGGATGCGACGACCGAGCCCCGGGCGGCCGCGACCCGTCGCGCTCGGTGGTCGCGAAGGTCCCGCCGCGCGCGCTGCGGGGGTGCGGATGCGACGACCGAAGGTCAGCGGTCGAGTCCGGCGAACCGTTCGATGTCGGAGTTGGTCCCCGACACGATGATGAGGTCGTGGTTGGTGACGACCGTGTTCGCCTCGGCGTAGCGGAACGGCTTTCCCGGGCTCTTCACGCCCACGACCGTGACGCGGTACTTGGTGCGCACGCCCGATTCGTTGAGGCCGACGCCGCGGATGAACTTCGGCGGGTACATCTTGGCCAGTACGAAGTCGTCGTCGAACCGGATGAAGTCCAGCATCCGCCCGCTCACCAGGTGCGCCACGCGCTCGCCGGCTTCGCGTTCGGGGTAGACCACGTGGTTCGCACCGACGCGGGCGAGGATCTTGCCGTGCGACTGCGAGACGGCCTTGGCCCAGATCTGCGGCACCTTGAGGTCGACGAGGTTCGCGGTGATGAGCACGGATGCCTCGATGGAGGAGCCGGTCGCGACGATCGCCACCTGGAAGTCCTGCGCGCCCACCTGCTTCAGCGCATCGATGTTGCGGCCGTCGGCCTGCACCGTGTGGGTGACGCGCTCGGACCACTTCTGCACGAGCTCGAGGTTGGCGTCGATGGCGAGCACCTCGCGATCGAGGCGATCGAGTTCGCCCGCGCACGCGGCGCCGAACCGGCCGAGGCCGATGACGAGGACGGGGGCGTCGCCCCGGATCTGCTCAACCAACGATCGGCCTTTCCACCGGCATCGAGTACAGCTGCGAACGCGCGGTCGCTGCCACCGCCGCTGCGAGTGTCACTGTACCAACGCGCCCCATGAACATGGTCGCCGCGAGGACGTAGATCGCGGAGTCCGGCAGCTCTGCGGTGAGCCCGGTCGACAGGCCCACCGTCGCGAAGCCGGAGATCACGTCGAACAGCACCAGCTCCACCGGTGCCTTCGTGATCTGGGTGATGGTGATCGTCGACAGCGCAACGATGGTCGCGCCCCACGCCACGACCGACAGCGCGACGCGCTGCACGTCGCTCGGGATGCGACGGCCGAACGCCTCGACAGACTGGCGACCCTTGGCCTCCGACCACACCGCGAGGGCGAGCACGGCCAGCGTCGTCACCTTGATGCCGCCTGCGGTCGAGGCCGACCCGCCACCGACGAACATGAGCATCGAACCCGCCACGAGCGACGAGCCGTTGAGTTCGCCGATGTCCACGACCGAGAACCCACCCGAGCGTGTCATCGCCGACAGGAAGAACGACTGGAACACGGTGTCCCAGGCATCCATCGACCCGAAGGTCTTGGGATTGAGGTACTCCAGGCTCAGGAACACGATCGCGCCGGCGAAGAACAGGATGACGGTCGTGATGAGGGTGAGCTTGGAGTGCAGCGACCAGCGGCGCACGTGCCAGGTGTGCCGCCAGAGCGTGAAGATCACCGGGAAGCCGATGGACCCGAGGAAGACGCCGGCCATCAGCACGCCGAGGAAGTAGTAGTCGTCGGCGAAGGGGGCGAGTCCCTCCGCGTTCGGCACGAAGCCGGTGTTCGTGAACGACATCGCCGCGTAGTACGGCGCTTCCCAGAGGGCGGCGACGGGGTCGATGCCCGCGACGATCAGCGCGGGGTAGATGAGGATGGTCAGCACGGCCTCGATGATGAGGGTCGACAGTGCCACGGTCGCCAGCAGCTGGCCCACTTCGCCCAGTCGCACGGTCTGGCCCTCGTTGACGGGCCCGCCGTGCGCGCGCAGCGGGTTGCTGTCGCCGGCGGCGATGAGCTTGGCGCGCAGCCCGAGGCGCTTGGAGATGACGAGCCCGAGGATGGAGGCGAGGGTCAGCACGCCGAGCGCGCCGACGTTGACGCCGATGTAGGTGAACACGTGCCCCAGCGGGGACCAGTGCGAGTACATGTCGACGGTCGACAGGCCCGTGACGCAGATCGTGGACACGGCGGTGAAGAGGGCATCGGCCAGCGCGGTCGGCTTGCCGTCGGCGGCCGCCGCCGGAAGCGAATACAGCGCCGTGAACAGCAGGATGAGCGCGACGAAGATCAGCACCGCGAAACGGGCAGGGGAAGCGGTGGTCAACGAACGCAGTTCGTCCCACACCCACTCGAGCCGAGCCAGAATGCCGCGCCGCAGACGCGTGCCGACGGTGTCCCCCGTCATGCGGCGTCCTCCTCGCTCTTGGATCCGTGTCATGGTACTCCCGCGGAGGCGCCGCTAACCTATCCTCATGGCGGATATCTTCGACGTGATCGCCGACGGCACCCGTCGGGACATCCTGCAGCTTCTGCTTGATCGCGCCGGCAACGGCGAACGCGGAGGCACCAGCGTCTCGCACATCGTGCAGGACCTCGGCGTCAGCCAGCCGACGGTCTCCAAGCACCTCAAGGTCCTGCGCGAGGCCGAACTCGTCTCGGTGCGCGAGGAGGGCCAGCACCGGTACTACAGCCTGTCGACCGCGCCGCTGGACGCCGTGGACGACTGGCTCATGCCGTTCCTGCTCGAAGAGGAGTCCGACGACGGCTCGCCGAGCCTCAACGACTCCGCCGCTCAGGCCGCCGAAGCGGTCGGGCGCGCTGCGGCATCCGCCAAGCACGCCCTCTCGAACGTGTTCAGCAGGATGCCGGGGCGCTGACCCGACGCAACGCCGCTCCTCTTCCGTCACAGGGGAAGCGTCTGCCCCAATCGCCCCACGAATCCCAGTGGTTTACAGGCGTCGCCCCCACGGCCTAGAGTGGCCACAGCGTGAGGGGGAAACCATGGCTGAACTGCCGGATATGCGATTCTTGACGGTCGCCGAGGTCGCCGATCTCATGCGTGTGTCGAAGATGACGGTCTACCGTCTCGTGCACGCGGGGGAGCTGCCCGCCGTGCGGTTCGGGCGCAGTTATCGGGTGCCCGAGAGCGCGGTGCTCGACGCCCTGCAACGTCCCGTCGCCGACGTCGGCTAGACTGATCTGAGGCATTTTTCGTTTGCCCCGATCCCGGGTGCGGTACCGCCGCTCCCAGACCCCCGACATAGTGAGGTTTTCCGTGGGTTCTGTCATCAAGAAGCGCCGCAAGCGCATGGCGAAGAAGAAGCACCGCAAGCTGCTTCGCAAGACTCGCCACCAGCGCCGCAACAAGAAGTAAAAAGCGGCATCCGACACAAGCGCCCCCGACCGGTCCTTTGCAGTCGAGACGCGGCTCAGCCGCGGATCGATGACCGCGTCGCAGGGGGCGCTTCGTGTTCTGTCGAAGGGACCGTCATGAAGTCGATCACCGTTCAGCAGCTGCGCGAGCGTCAGGGCACGCCGCTCATCGACGTGCGCGAGGAGCACGAGTTCGCCGCCGGCCACGTGCCCGGCGCGATCAACCTGCCGATGTCCGCGCTCGGCGGGCAGCTCGACCGCCTCCCCGACGAACCGTTCGATGTGATCTGCCAGGTCGGCGGGCGGTCGGGCCAGGTCGTGGCCGCCCTCACCCAGCGTGGGTACGACGCGACGAACGTCGACGGCGGCACGTCCGAGTGGATCGCGGCGGGGTTCCCGGTCGAGCACTGACGTGACGACGCTGACCATCATCACCAAGCCCGACTGCCACCTCTGCGACGTCGCACGGGAGATCGTCGACGCGGTCGTCGCCGACTTCCCCGAAGACCGCGTCGAGGTTGCGGAGGCGTCGATCCTCGACGACCCCGCGCTCTACGAGCAGTGGTGGGAGAAGATCCCGGTCGTCCTCATCGACGGTCGGCTGCATGCACACTGGCGCGTCTCGCCCGACCGGCTGCGCGCCGCACTCACCGAGGAGATCTCCGCATGATCCGTCACATCGTGGCCTTCAAGCTCGCCGCCGACGACGCGGGCACCCGTGCCGCGCAGGCCGCAGAAGCCGGCCGCCGCCTCGAGGCGCTCGTGGGCGTCGTGCCGACGCTGCGCGCCATGAGCGCGGGCGCGAACGCACTCGACCTTCCCGGCAACTGGGATCTCGCCCTCGTCGCCGATTTCGACGGCGCGGCGGGCCTCGACGCCTACCAGGTGCACCCCGCGCACGAGGAGGTCGCCGCGTTCATCGGCGGCATCCGCTCCGACCGCGTGGCCGTCGACCTCGAGGTCTGACGCGACGGCTGCCGTACCGTCGCGCCCGCCGATCAGGCGGCGAGGCGTGCGCGCAGCGCGGCCAGCTCGGTGTCGGTGAGGCCGCCGGACTGCAGGTACGCCGCCGATCCGCCCCGCTCGTCGAGCCAGCCGAGGGCTTCTTCGATGGCGGATGCCGGTGAGCCGACGACCAGCGATGTGAGTGCGGGGGTCAGCGGGACCCCCATCTTCTCGATCACTCCGAGCATGCGCTCGGCCCACGGCCCCGACAGGTTCCGCTCGGACACGGCGTAGTCCGCCACGATCGCCTCCCGCTCGGCGCCGACGGCATCGAGAATGACCGCGATGGCCACTCCCGTGCGGTCCTTCCCCGCCGTGCAGTGGACGAGCACGCCCTGCTGGGGTGTCGTCGGCACGGCGATCGTGCGCGCCACTTCGGCGAACGCCGTGGCGCCGTGCTGGAGCATCCCGATGTACAGCTGCCCGAGCGTCGGCAGGTCGTGGAGGGCCTCGGCGACCGCGCTCGCGGCGGCATCCGCGTCGCCGGCCTGGCGTCCCGCCTGCATGGCCTGCTGTGCGAGCCCCGTCAGCGCGCCCTCGAGCAACGGCAGGGTCACGGTGCGGAAGGAGCGGCTGGCCGGCAGCCGGTTGGGGGCCATCTGCTGCTCGAACGCCGTGCGGAAGTCGACGATCACGTCGATGTCGGTCGCGGCGAGCTGCTCCAGGCCGTCGGCGGTCAGCCCGCTCAGTGCATCGGAGCGGTAGAGCACCCCGGTCGGGGTGGCGCCCCCGCCTCGCAGCGGCATCCCGCCGGTGTCTCGGGAGTTGACGGTGCCTTCGAGCATCTGCGACATGCGCCGAGCCTAACCCCGCTGCCGCGCCGTGGCAGCGGACCGCAACCCCTCTCTGTTCACGAAGACCCCGCTGAAGAAGTACGACCTGCCGTACACGACGGCGCCGTTCGTCATCGTCGCGACGATCATCGTGCTGTCGACCCTCGTTCTGGCCGTCGACGGCGCGGCATCGGATCTGCCCGACGAGCCGTGCAGGCGTTCTTCCTGTCGCTGCTGACCAACGTGTCGCAGGTAGTGCTCGTGGACAGCCCCATCGCGGGCGCCCTCATCCTGCTCGGACTGTTCATCGCCAGCTGGCAGGTGGGGCTGGCCGCGGTGCACGGCTCGGTCATGGGCACGCTCACGGCCATCGTGATGGGCGAATCGTGGAACGAGATCGCCAACGGGCTCGCGAACTACTCGGGGGTGCTGACCGCGATCGCGCTGGCGGTGACCTTCCTCAAGAGCTCGACGGCGTCGTGGCTGTACGCGCTGCCGTGGATCGTCATCACCGCGATCGTCACGCTGCTGATGCACCGGCTCGGCCTCGAGACCTATACGTGGCCTTACATCCTCACCACGTGGGTCGCGCTGATCGTGGCGTACTACGTGCAGGGACTCAAGCGCACGTGACGCCCGTGCGGGGTGCGCGCGGGGTAGAGGATGCCGCGTGCCGGTGGCACCATGAGGGTCATGCCTGACCCCGGAGCCCGCCTCGAGCACGATGCGATGCACTCCGCCGCGCGGGACGAGGACCTGCGTGCCGCGCTCGCGGCGCTGCGGCAGCGGGGAGAACGGGTGACCGCTCCCCGCCGCGCCGTGCTGACGGTGCTGGCCGGCCGTGCCGACCACCTCACCGCCGATGACGTCTCGGCGCTGCTGGAAGGCAGCGACGTGCACCGCGCGACCGTGTACCGCACGCTCGATCTGCTGGCGGCATCGGGCGTGGTCTCACGGCAGCACTCGCAGGGCGGTGCGACGCGCTTCCACCTGGCGACGGTGGGGGAGTCCCGTAAGCACCTGCATGGGCACTGCACCGACTGCGGCGCCGTCGTCGTGCTCCCCGTCGGCGCGTTCCGCACGGCGGCGCGCATGCTGCGGGCGTCGACCGGCTTCGCGATGTCGCTGCCGCAGAGCACGCTGATCGGGCGGTGCGCCGCGTGCCTGGCGGCCGCCGCCGCCCCCTCCCGCTGAAACCACAGTTGGCGGCCGAGACAATGGGAAATCCCCATGGTCTCGGCCGCCAGCTGTGGTCTCACGGACCGGGGGCCGGGCCGGGCCGGCGCCGCGGCGCGGCGGGCCGGCCTACGGGGCCAGGCGGGTGGGGCCGCGGAAGAGGTAGGTGACCTCGCGGATCGAGTCCTGACCCAGCAGCAGCATCATCACGCGGGCAAGGCCCATGCCGAAACCGCCGTGCGGCGGGGCGCCGAAGCGGAAGAAGTCGAAGTAGAAGTCGAGGTGCTCCGGCTCCAGACCCTTCTCGCGGGCCTGCTCGATCAGCACATCCACGCGGTGCTCGCGCTGCGCGCCGGTGGTGATCTCCACGCCCTTGAACAGCAGGTCGTACGACTTCGTCAGCCCGGTCTCCTCGTCGCGCATGTGGTAGAACGCACGGATCTCGGGGTGGTAGTCGGTGATGAAGACGAACTGGTGTCCGTAGGTCTCCTCGACGTAGGCGGAGATCTGACGCTCGCCCTCGGGGTCGAGGTCGCCGTCGGTGCGGGGGATGTCGTATCCGCGTGCCTTGACGATCTCGCGGGCCTCGGCCAGCGGGATGCGCGGGAACGGCAGCTGCGGCACCTGCACGTCGATCCCGAACAGTTCCTGGATCTCGTCGCCGTGCTTGTCCTTGACCGCCTGGATGGCGGTGGCCAGCAGTTCCTCCTGCATCGCCGCGACGTCCTCGTGCGAGTCGATCCAGCTGATCTCGGCGTCGATCGAGGTGAACTCGGTCGCGTGACGGCTCGTGAACGACGGGTCGGCGCGGAAGGCGGGGGCGATCTCGAAGATCTTGCCGAAGCCGGCGACCTGCGCCATCTGCTTGTAGAACTGCGGCGACTGCGCGAGGTAGGCCGTCTTGTCCTCGAAGTAGGGCACCTCGAACAGCTCGGCGTTGGACTCCGAGGCGGATGCCATGAGCTTGGGGGTGTGGATCTCGATGTAGTCGCGCTCGATCCAGTACGACCGCATCGCGTGCTCGAGGGTGGTCTGCACGCGGAAGATGAGGTTGTTGCGACGCTGGCGGAGGTCCAGGAAGCGCCAGTCCATGCGCTTGTCCATGCCGCTGTCGGCGGCGATGGGGGTCTCCGGCAGGGCGGCGGATGCCACGTCGAGCGTGCCGATCTTGATCTCGACGCCGCCGAGCTTGACGCGCTCGTCGTGCTTGAGCTCACCGGTGACGGTGAGGAAGGTGCCGGTGGTCAGCTCGGAGATGAGCGAGGTCAGCGCCAGCGCTGCGGCATCCTGCTCTGCCGCCGCCTCGGGATCGGCGGCCGGGCGCGTGGCGGGATTGACCAGCTGCACGGCGCCGGTCTCATCCCGCAGGATGACGAACTGCACCTTCTTCTGGTCGCGGACGGTCTCCACCCATCCGGACACCGTGACGGGCCCATCGGGGAGACCCTGAAGCTGCTGGACGAGAACGCGTTCACTCACGATCGACCAGTCTACGTGCGGGAGGCTTTCGCGGAATCCCGGCCGACGCGTACGGGCTTCGCCCAGGTTTCCCGGCACCGCCTTCCCTAGCGTGGAGAGATGACGCTCGCCGCCGTGACGATTGCCGCCGCCGCCTCCGACGCCTCGGACGGCTCCTGGCTGACCGCACTGGCGGATTGGACGGTGTCGCTGATGGACACCATCGGCCCCGTCGGCGCGGGGGCGGCGATCGCGCTGGAGAGCCTCTTCCCGCCGCTGCCCAGCGAGGCCATCCTGCCGATGGCGGGCCTGGCGGCCAGCCGCGGCGGATTCACCCTGTTCGAAGCGCTGCTGTGGACGACCGCCGGATCGGTGGTCGGAGCGTTCCTGCTCTACGGCCTCGGCGCGTGGCTCGGTGCCGGCCGGCTGCGGGCGATCGCCGCGAAGGTGCCGCTGCTGCATCCCGAGGACATCGACCGCACCATCGCGTGGTTCGCCAAGCACGGCGGCAAGGCCGTGTTCTTCGGGCGCATGATCCCGATCTTCCGAAGCCTCATCTCCATCCCGGCCGGCGTCGCCCGCATGCCGGTGTGGCGGTTCGGTCTGCTGACGCTTGCGGGAAGTGCGATCTGGAACAGCATCTTCGTGCTGGCCGGGTTCTTCCTGGGCGAGTCGTGGCACGTCGTCGAGGCGTATGCCGATGTGCTGCAATACGTCGTGATCATCGCCGTGGCGGTGGGTGTGGCCTGGTTCCTCTACGCCCGCATCCGGGCGCTACTGGACGCCCGCACCCCGGACGCCGACGCCGCCTGAGATCCCCGCACGCTCAGCGCGTGCACAGATCCGACCCCCGTAGACTTGCCGGGTGCCTGCCGATCGCCTCCACCTCGTGCGCCACGGCGAGGTCCACAACCCCGCGCGCGTGCTCTACGGGCGACTCCCCGGCTTCGGGTTGAGTGTCGACGGCCGCCGCATGGCGCGCCAGGCAGCCGAGTACATCCAGTCGCTCGAGAGACCCGTCGGGAGCCTCGTCTGCTCGCCGCTGCAGCGCACCCGCGAGTCGTCGGAACCGTTCACCGAGCTGTTCGGGCTCGAGCCGCAGATCGACGAGCGCGTGATCGAGCCCACCAACGTCTTCGAGGGTCGCCGCATGAAGCGGGCCCTCGCCAACCCGGTCAACTGGCGTCACCTGCGTGCCCCCGACCTGCCCAGCTGGGGCGAGCCCTACCTGCAGGTCGTGGCCCGCATGGATGCCGCGATGCGCGACGCGTGGGATGCCACCGAGTCCGGCGACGGGGTGATCGTGTCGCACCAGCTGCCGATCTGGGTGACCCACCTGGCCGTCACCGGTGCCCTGATGCGGCACAACCCCACGCAGCGTCGGTGCGCCCTGTCGAGCATCACGAGCTTCACCCTCGCCGAGGACGGGACCTGGTCGGAGGTCGCGTATGTGGAGCCGGCGACCCTGTCGGGCGCCGTGGATGTGGGAGCGGTCTGATGTCACGTGACCCGAATCGTCGCCGCCGCGTGCGGTCGGTCGCCGCTGCCCTGGTCGCGGTGGCGCTGACGGCCGGTCTCGCCGCCTGCACCGGTGAGAACGACGACCTCGTCGACGCCTACCGCGAGGGGGACACCTCCGGGTTCGTCTCCCGCGACTTCGCCACGAGCGAGATCGCTCCCGACGAGCGCGAGGAGCCGATCGTCTTCTCCGGCACCGCTGTGGACGGCGGCACGATCTCCAGCGACGATCTGGCCGGCGACGTCGTGGTCGTCAACTTCTGGTACGCCGGCTGCGGCCCGTGCCGCGCCGAGGCGCCGTACCTGCAGGAGGCGAACGAGGAGTTCGCCGACGAGGACGTCTCGTTCCTCGGCGTCAACATCTACGACGAGGCCGCCACCGCGGCATCCTTCGACCGCACCTACGGCATCACCTACCCGTCGGTGCTCGCCCACCGCGACCCCGACCTCAAGCTCGCCTTCGCCGAGGTGACCTCGCTCCAGGCGGTGCCGACGACCCTCGTGCTCGACGCGCAGGGCCGGTTGGCCGCGCGCATCATCGGTCAGCTGCAGGACGCATCGATCCTCACCACGATCGTGGCCGACGTGCGCGCGGAGACGTCGTGAACCCCTTCGCGATCGTCTTCGACGGCGCGCTGTGGCTCGCGATCCCGATCGCGGTGCTCGCCGGTCTCGTGTCGTTCCTCTCACCCTGCGTGCTGCCGCTCGTCCCGGGTTACCTGGGCTTCCTCGGCGGCGCCGTCCCCGAGCGCACCGGCGGCACGCGCACGAAGAACCGCTCGCGGCTGCTGTGGGGCGTGCTGCTGTTCATCGCCGGGTTCACCGCGGTGTTCGTGACGATCTTCGTGCTCGGGGGCACGTTCGGCCAGCTGTTCATCCAGTATCAGGACCCCATCACCCGGGTCCTCGGCGTCGTCGTGATCCTGCTGGGGCTCGTGTTCATCGGCGTGTTCGGCGTCGCCCAGCGCAGTTTCCGCCCGCGCATGCGCGAGAACCTCGGTCTTGTCGGGGCTCCGCTGCTCGGCGTCGCGATGGGCGTCGGCTGGGCCCCGTGCATCGGCCCGACCATGACGGCGATCCTCGCGATCTCGATCAACCAGGGCGACCCGGTGCGTGCCGGCATCCTCGGGGTGGCCTACTCGATCGGCCTGGGCGTTCCATTCATCCTGCTCGCCATCGGCTTCGGCTGGGCGACGCGGTCGGTCGCCTTCTTCAAGCGCCACATCCGCGCCATCAACATCACCGGAGGGGTGCTGCTCATCGCACTCGGACTGCTCATGGTCACAGGCGTCTGGACCGATCTCATGTCGCGGCTCGGGGCGGTGATCGGCAGTGTCCAGCTCCCGCTCTGACCGAACCACGCCCGCGGAGCCGATCGACGGCCCGCTGCGCCCGACCGACCACGCCGACGGCGACGCGCCCGATGGCATCCGTCAGCCCACCCTCGGGTTCGTCGGCTGGCTGCGCTGGGGCTGGCGACAGCTGACGAGCATGCGCACGGCCGTCGTGCTGCTGTTGCTGCTCGCGATCGCCGCGATCCCCGGCTCCATCGTGCCGCAGCGCACGGCCGACCCCAACGGCGTCACCCAGTACAAGAGCGACAACCCCGACCTGTACCCGATCCTCGACAGCCTGAGCCTGTTCGACGTGTACGCGTCGCCGTGGTTCTCGGCGATCTACCTGCTGCTGTTCGTCTCGCTGATCGGCTGCGTGATCCCGCGCACCAAGCACCACTGGAAGGCGATGCGGTCGCGTCCGCCGCGCACTCCCGCGCGCCTCGCGCGCCTGGATGACCACACCGAAGCGGTCGTGCAGCTGCCGGAGGGGGCGGATGCCGAGGCCACCGCCGCCGAGGCCGTCGACCTCGCCGCCGATCAGCTGCGCCGCGCCGGTTACCGCGTGGAGCGCTACGACGGCCGGGGCACGTTCTCGGTGTCGGCCGAGCGCGGGTACCTGCGTGAGACCGGCAACCTCGTCTTCCACGCGTCGCTCGTGGGCGTGCTCATCGCCGTGGGCGTCGGAGGGGGCTACACCTACACCGGGCAGGACGTGCTGGTGGAGGGGCAGAGCTTCGTCAACACCCTCGCCGACTACTCCTCGTTCAACCCCGGTCGCTTCGTCGACACCGAGACGCTGCCGCCGTACTCGATGACCCTCGACGAGTTCCAGGTCAGCTACATCCCCGCCGGCGAGCAGGGGGCGGGACAGGCGGGCGATTTCGCCGCGATCCTGACCACCCGGGTGCCGGGGCAGGAGGAGAAGGCCGGCGAGGTGCGGGTCAACCACCCGCTCGACCTCGAGGGCGACCGCATCTACCTGATGGGCAACGGCTACGCGCCGACCCTGACGGTGCGCGATGCGGAGGGACTCGTCGTCTTCAGCGAGTCGGTGCCGTTCCTGCCGCAGGACGCGAGCATGACCTCCCTCGGCGTCGTCAAGATCACCGACGGGATGCCCGAGCAGCTGGGCCTCATCGGCTTCTTCTACCCGACGGCCGCGACCCTCTCGACCGGGGCGCTCACATCGGTCTACCCCGACCTCGTCAATCCCGTGCTCACCCTCGACGTCTACGCCGGGGACCTCGGCATCGATGACGGCACGCCGCGCTCGGTCTACACGCTCGACCCGGAGGGCATGGATCAGCTCACCGGCCGCGCCGTCGACGTCGATTCGATCGAGCTCGCCCCCGGCGAGACCGCGGATCTGCCGGACGGGCTCGGCACGATCACGTTCGAGAACGCGTCGCCCGCCGGGGCGGACGGCTACGCCGAATCGGTTCCCCGCTTCGCGTCGCTGTCGATCCACCGCGACGTCGGCGCCCCGTGGGTGCTGCTGTT
Source organism: Microbacterium sp. NPDC058021 (assembly GCF_042885955.1). NCBI lineage: Bacteria > Bacillati > Actinomycetota > Actinomycetes > Micrococcales > Microbacteriaceae > Microbacterium > Microbacterium sp. NPDC058021. The sequence goes on along the minus strand of NZ_JBHVRF010000003.1, from coordinate 396,674 downwards.
CGCCGTGCTCGCGACGCTCGGTCTGCTCGTCGCCCTCTTCGTGCCGCGCCGGCGCATGTGGGTGAAGGCGACCGTCGCCGGGAAGACGGTGCGGCTCGAATACGCGGGCCTCGCCCGCGGTGAGGATCCGACGCTGCGCGCGGCCGTCGACGACGTCGCCCGCCGCCACGGCGACGCCCTCGAAGCGCGCCTGCGCGCCACCGACTGACCCCGCGGCGGCGCACTTCCGCGGCGCCGCCGCCCCCATGAACCGCGCTCCGCCGCCCCGAATCGGCGCGACGCGCCCGACGTAGACTGGATGCCATGCCTGCCACCGAAGCGCTCTCGCTCGACGACGTCTCCGTGCTGCTGGTGTGGACGGCCATCGTCATCTACGCCCTCGCGTTCATCGCCTACGCCGTCGACCTCGCCCGCCGTTCGGACCAGGCCATCAAGGCACAGGACGAGCGCGTGCGCGAACTCGTCGGCGCCGGCGGCGTCGCGAACGGCGAGGGCCTCAGCGACCTGCGCGCGCAGGAAGCGGCATCCGCTGCCGCACTCGACGCGCGTCCGGGCCAGCGCGCGCGCTACCTGTGGGCACGCATCGCCACGGCGCTGACCTGGCTCGCCTTCCTGTTCCACGTCGCCGCCGACGTGCTGCGCGGCATCGCCGCCGAGCGCGTGCCGTGGGCCAACATGTACGAGTTCGCGCTGACGGGCACGATGCTCATCGTCGCGGTATACCTCGGTGTGCTGTTCCGCTACGACCTGCGCTTCCTCGGCGCCTTCATCACGGGGCTCGTCGTGGTGCTGTTGGGAGGGGCGACCCTGGCGTACTACGTCGAGGTGCAGCCGCTGATGGATCCGCTCAAGAGCGTGTGGCTCGTGATCCACGTGTTCGTGGCATCGCTCTCCACGGCGTTCTTCGCCCTCGCGTTCGCGCTGTCGGTGCTGCAGCTGTTCCAGGCACGTCGTGAGACCCGCGCCCGCGCCGCCGCGACGGTTGCCGTCGATGCCGCCGTCTCGCGCCCCGCCCGTTCGGGGTTCCTGCGCATCCTCCCCGGCGCCGACGCGCTGGAGTCGCTGGCGTACCGCTTCGCGATCATCGGCTTCATCTTCTGGACCTTCACCCTCATCGCCGGCTCCATCTGGGCCAACGACGCGTGGGGCCGTTACTGGGGCTTCGACACGAAGGAAGTGTGGACCTTCGTCATCTGGGTGCTCTACGCGGGCTACATCCACGCCCGCGCGACGCGCGGGTGGCGGGGCACGCGGTCGGCGTGGCTGTCGATCATCGGCTTCGCGACCGTCATCTTCAACTTCACGATCGTGAACCAGTTCTTCAAGGGGCTGCACGCCTACAGCGGCCTGGAGTGACCCGCGGGGAATCTCACCAGAACAGGTGATCTCACCGGAACAGGTCGTTCCGTGGGGCATCGTCCTGTTGCGGTGAGTCTTCCTGCGGCGGGGAGGGGATGCCGGCCGGCGCCGGCCCCCTCGCTCAGGCGACGGCCAGCACCTGCCGCGCCGACGTGGTGCGCCGGCGGGCGACGGCCACGGTCGTCGCGATGAACGCCAGCGCGCCCCAGAACACGAGGCCGAGCACCCCGGCACCCACGCCGCCCGCGGCGGTGAGCGCACCGACCAGCGCGTTCGAGGCGGGCCCGGTCGGCAGCAGGGCGGCGATCGAGGTGAGCACCCCGGGCACCGTCGAGACGATGCCGGTGGCGATCGCGAGCACGCCCACCAGGGCGGCGATCCAGCGTCCGGCGCCGCCGAACACGGCCACGAGCGCCTGGTTGACGGCGGCGAACGCGACGCCCGCGACCACGCACACGAGCGCGAACAGCGACCAGTCGGCCCAGTCGTACCCCGCCGCGAACTGCACGACCGCGGCCACGAGCACGCCCTGGGCCGCGCCGATCACGGCAGCCGGGGTCAGCGACCGCAGCGCGAGCAGCGCCGACGGGCGGCGCGAGGTGAGGGCGTGCGACGACACGGCGCGCAGCACCACGAACGAGCCGAGACCGCCGAACCACAGGGCGAGGGTCACCAGCAGCGGCACCGCGGTCGCACCGAACAGGTCGGTGCCCACGCCCGCAGTCGCGACCGGGTCGGCCACGACCGAGGCGAGATCGGCTGCCGTCTCGTCGGTGTAGGACGGCAGTGAATCGGCCGCTGTGCCGATGCCCTCCGCCAGGGTGTCCACCCCGGAGGCCAGCTGGCCGGCACCGTCAGCCAGCTCCGTGCCGCCGTCGGCGGCTGCCGTCGCGCCGGAGGCCAGCTCGTTCGCGCCGCCCGCCAACTGGCCGGCACCGGACGAGAGCTCGCCGGCACCGGCCGCGAGCTGCTGCACGCCGCCGGCGGCCTGCTGAGCGCCCCCGGCGAGGGCCTGGATGCCGCCGGTGAGCTGCCCGGACTGGCGAGCCAGCTCGCCGAGCCCCGCGCCGAGCGCCGGCAGCTGGTTGAGCCCGTCGAGTCCCACAGCGATCGTGCCCGCCTGCCCGACGAGCGCGAGCGCGGTGGGGAGGGAGTTCTCGGCGGCTTCGGCCGCAGCGGTGATGTCGGCGCAGAGTTCGGGGGTGCCGGTGGCCGTGCACTGGTCGGCGAGGATCCGCAGCTGCGCGGCGGAGTCGGTGAGCTGCTGCGAGATCGCGGTGCTGTCGGCGGCGATCGCGTTGGCGGCATCGATGAGTTCCTGCGGCACCTGCGCCTCGGTGGGGAATTGTCCGGCGATGGCGCCGAGGGCGGCGGTGATCTGCGCAGATCCGTCGGCGAGCGTCGTGGCGCCGCCCGCCCATTCGCGCAGGCCGTTCGCGGCCGTCGTGGCGCCGCCGGCGAGACCGGCCGCCCCGTCGGCGAGACCCTGTGCACCCGTGGCGATTCCGTCGGACCCGGTGGCGAGCTGACGGATGCCGTCGGCGAGGCTCACCGCTCCGGTCGCGGCGGACTGCGCACCGTCGGCGAGCTCAGCGGCGCCGTCGGCCGCCTCGCCCAGCTGGTCGCCGAGGGTCGTGAACCCCAGGAACACGTTCTCCAGGTAGACCTGCGACAGCTGGCTGCCCATGAGCGCCGCCGCCGCGCGGGTGACCTGCGCCGTGATGGCGTCGTCGACGACGAGGTTGTCGGGGGCGGTGGTCACCGTGATCGTCGCCTGCTCGGGCGTCTGCCCGGGCGCGGTCGACGTGGCGGCCGCGGAGAAACCCTCCGGGATCGTCACGACGGCGGTGTAGTCGCCGTCGGCGAGGCCCGAGCGTGCGTCGTCGGTGTTGGTGATCGTCCACGTCGGGTTGCTGGGGGTGTCGTCGCTGCCCTCGACCAGGCCCGCGATGAGCTGGCGGCCCAGCGGCACCATCTGACCGTCGATCGTCACAGGCTCGTCGTCGTTGACGACGGCGACGTTGAGCGCGTCGAGTCGCTCGACGGGGTTGTACAGAGCCGCGACGAGGATGCCGCCGATGAGGGCGGGCAGCAGCAGCACGCCGAGCAGGGTGCGCCAGGTGATGGGGCCGCGCGAACGGGCGCGCTCGATGGGGAACGTCATGCGTTCACCTCGCTTTCTGCCGTGACGGTGTGCGCGGGGGAGGTGCTGTCACCGATCGGCCGGTCGTGCAGGTGGAGCGTGCTGATGCCGGTGCCGCGCGCGTCGGCGAGCACCGCGGCGGCAGTGCCGCCGGGGCGACCGGACGCGACGACGGTCAGTGTGGACCGCGGGTCGCCCGAGCGGGCCGAGAGGGCGGATGCCGCGTCACGCAGGATCGCGGCGGCGGCGCCGGCCTCGGCGGGGGAAAGCAGGTCGAGCCCGTCGATCGCGACCACGCGCGGCGACCCGGCGAGGGCGCGGCGCAGCTCCGCGCCGGCGTCGGGCGCGCCGTCGAGGAGCGCTACCCCGACGTGCGAGCGCACCCACGCCCCGCGGCCGGGAAGCAGGTGCCCGGCGACACGGAGCAGGCCCGCGTCGGGGGCGACCCGGCCGGCGACCATGAGCACGAACGCGCGGGCGGCGGCGCGGTCGTCGGCGTCGACGAGCAGCGTGCCGCCGTCGTCGAGGTGGAACGAGGCCTCGGCGAACACGGTGCGCTGCGTCCCGTCACGGTCGGTCGCGTGCAGGGCCACGTCCTCGCCGGCGACGGCGGCGGGGCGTTCGGGCCAGTTCGCGGTGGCGAGCTCGCGCTCCACCGCCTCGCCCTCGATGTCGAAGTGCGGGAGCGAGCGGTCGAGCCACCGCGGCATCCACCACGCCTTCTCGCCCAGCAGCGCCATGACCGCCGGCACCAGCGTCATGCGCACGAGGAACGCGTCCACGGCGATGCCGGCGGCCAGGCCCAGCGCGATCGGTTTGATGGACGAATCGCCCTCGGGGACGAACGCCGCGAACACCGCGAGCATGATGACCGCGGCGGCCGTCACGACGCGGGCAGACGCGGTGAAGCCGGAGCGCACGGCGGCGATGGCGGTGTGCCGGTCGTCCCGGCCCCCACGCGCCCGCCGGGCGTGAACATAGTCCTCGCGCATGCGGGACACGAGGAAGACCTGGTAGTCCATCGCGAGGCCGAAGAGCACACCCATGAGGATGATCGGCATGAAGCTGATCACCGGTCCCACGCGGGTGACGTGGAGGAGGTCGGCGAACCAGCCCCATTCGAACACGGCGGCCACGACACCGAACGAGGCGGCCACCGAGAGCAGGTAGCCGGCGGCGGCGGTCAGCGGCACCCAGATCGAGCGGAAGACGATCGCCAGCAGCACGAGCGAGAGCCCGACGACGAAGATGCCGAACGGCACGAGCGCCGCACCCAGGCGGTCGGAGATGTCGATGCCGACGGCGGTGTACCCGGTGACCTTCAGGTCGACGCCGTACTCCTCGAGGAAGCGATCGTGCTGGGCGCGCAGCTCCCGCACGAGGTCGGCGGTGGCGGGATCGTCGGGCCCGGTCTCGGGGATCAGCTGGATGAGGCCGGTGTCGGCGGTCTCGTTCGGGGTGGCCAGCACTACGTCCTTCACACCCGGGATGGCCGCGACCTCGTCGCCCAGGTCCTGCATGAGGGTGAGCGGGTCGGTGGAGGTGACGATCGTCCCCGTGAGGATCAGCGGACCGTTCTCACCGACCCCGAAGTGCTCGGCGGTGAGGTCGTACGCCTGGCGCGCCTGGCTCGACGTCGGCTGCACGCCGGCGTTGGGAAGGGCGAGGGTGAGGGATGCCGCAGGGATCGCCACGACGCCGAGGCCCACGATGACGGCGACGGTCGTCAGCACCGGGTGGCGGGTGACGGCGGTCACCCAGCCGTGGGCGAACCCGCGGCGGGTGCGGGCGGGGCGGCCGGCGCGCGTGCGGCGCGTGCGACGCGGCCAGCCGGCGACCCGGCCCTTGGCGAAGCCCAGGAGCGCGGGGGTGAGGGTGACGGCCACCGCCACGGCGATGGCGACCGCCACTGCGGCACCGATGCCCATCGTGGTGAGGAACGGGATGCCGGCGAACGAGAGCCCGATGAGCGCGATGAGCACCGTGACGCCGGCGAAGACGACGGCCGAGCCGGCCGTGCCCGTCGCGCGGGCGGCGGACTCCTCCGGTTCCACGCCGTCTCGCACCTGATCCTGATGCCGCGCGACGATGAACAGGGCGTAGTCGATGCCGACCGCCAGCCCCAGCATGATCGCCAGCATCGGCGTCGTGGAGGAGATCGACGCGAACGCGGTCGCCGCGTAGATGAGCGCGATCGCGAGCCCCACGCCGATGAGGGCGCTGACGAGGGGGAACCAGGCGACCACGAACGAGCGGAAGGTGACGATCAGCACGAACAGGGCGATGAGCACGCCCACCGCCTCGATGAGCGACAGCGCCGGGATCGACGCGGCGAACAGGTCGCCGCCCAGCGCCACCTGAGCCTCCGCGGGCAGCGCGGCGCGCAACTCGTCGGTGATCTCCCCGAGCGCGTCGGTGGTCGCGGGCGACACCGACGTCGCCTGCCCGTCGAACTGCAGCGTCATGATCGCGGCTCGACCGTCGTCGGACACGAGGCCCGTGATCATCTCGTCGAACGGGCTCGTCACCGCCAGTACGCCGTCGAGGTCGGCGAGTTCGGTGAGGGTGTCGTCGATGGCATCCGCGTAGGGGGCGTCGGTGACCTCGGCCCCGTCGGCGGCGACGACGATGATCTGCGCGCTCGTGCCGCTGGCCTGCGGGAAGGTGCGTTCGAGCAGTGCGATGCCCTCCTGCGCCTCGGTGCCGGGGATCGAGAACGCGTTGTCCGTCCCCTTCATGAACAGGCCGGCACCGGCACCGGCGAGCGCCAGCAGCAGCAGCCACGACACCAGCACCCGCCAGGGGTGACGGTACGACCAGCGGCCCAGGGAGAACAGCAGAGTGGACACGGCAGCCTTCGGATCGTCGTCGGAGGTTTCGATACAGCGGTGTATCCAATACGTAGGTGTATCGTAATTGCCGCAGAGACCGCGAGCCTGAGCGGTTCATGTGAAGACGGGGAACGGGGTGAATCAGGATGCGACCGACCACACGCAGCCGCGAGAACACCCGCGGTCGGCTCATGGATGCCGCCCTCGAGGTGTTCGCCGAGGTGGGCCTGGACGGAGCGTCGGTCGAAGCGGTGTGCGAGCGCGCCGGGTTCACCCGAGGAGCCTTCTACTCCAACTTCGCCTCGAAGAACGAACTGTTCCTCGCCCTCGTCGCCCGGTTGGCGGAGGGCAAGCTCGAAGAGGTCGAGAGCCGCGTGCACGAGTTGGAGGCGGGCGAGGTGCCGCCGGATCCCACCGAGCTGGTGCGACGGGTCGTCGGCCTGTCGCTCGACGACATGGACCCCGCCCTCGTCAGCGAGATCCGCGCGCAGGCGCTGCGCGACCCGCAGATGGCTGCGGCCTACCTCGCGTGGCAGGACGGTCTCATCGCACGCATCGCCGAGATCGTGTCGGGCCTCGTCGACGTCTACGGGCTACGGCTGCGGCTGCCCGCCGAGGAGGTGGCTCGCCTGTTCGTGGAAGTCGCCGACGACACGAGCGCGCGAGCGGCGTTGCTGGGCCTCGGCAAGGAGGAGGCCGGCGAGATGCTCCATGGGCGCGCCGAGCGCCTCGCGACCGCGCTGGTGGATCCGCCGCTCAGCTGACCTGCGCGAGCAGCGCGTGGCAGCGCGCGACGCGGTCGAGCCACCAGGCGCGTCGATCGGCGGATGCCGCGTGGGCCGCCAGGGCATCGGCCTCCGGCTCGACGCGGCCGATGGGGAGCGATCCGCCCTCGGGCGAGAGTGCCGGCGCGGTGATGTCGCCGGTGAACAGCGCGGCCGTCCCCAGCCCGCAGTCGAAGTCGAGCTGCGGCAGCGCGGCCGCGAGGGCGACCCCCATCGACAGGCCGATCGAGGTGTCGAGGGCACTGGAGACGACCGCCGGCAGGCCCGCCTCCGCGACGATCTCGAGGGCGCGGTGCACGCCGCCCAGCGGCTGCGCCTTGACCACCACGATGTCCGCCGCGCCTGCTCGCGCCACCGCGAGCGGATCCGCGGCTTTGCGCACGCTCTCGTCGGCGGCGATGGGGATGCCCATGTAGCGGATGCGGCTGCGCAGTTCCACGAGCTCGGGGACGCTCGCGCAGGGCTGCTCGACGTACTCGAGGTCGTACTCGGCCAGCGCGTGCACGGCGTGCTCGGCCTCGTCGACGTTCCACGCGCCGTTGGCGTCGAGGCGCACGCGGCCCTCGGGGCCGAGCGCCTGACGCACGGCGCGCACGCGCGCGACGTCGTCGGCGAGCGTCTGGCCGGGTTCGGCGACCTTGACCTTGACGGTGCGGCATCCGTCGAACCGGGCGAGCACCTCGTCGACGCGGCTCGCCGCCACGGCGGGCATGGTGGCGTTCACCGGCACGCGGTCGCGCAGCGGCGCGGGGGAGTCCCGCCAGCCGAAGTCGATCGCCCCGGCCAGCCAGGTGGCCGCCTCGGTGTCGTCGTACTCGGCGAACGGGGAGAACTCGGTCCAGCCGGCCGGTCCGCGCAGCAGCACCGCCTCGCGCACGTCCACGCCGCGGAAGCGGGTGGCCAGCGGCAGGGCGACCACGACGGCGCCGTCGAGCAGTTCCGGGAGCGGGGGGAGAGGGGTCACCCCTTCATCCTGGCCCGATCGTCGGCCGGCCGTCGGTGCCGCGCGAGCGCTCGCGAGAATTGTGATGGACAATAGTGTGTGACGCACAGTACAGTGTGAAGCATGAGCGAGACGGAAGCCCTCGAGACGCACCTGCAGGAGCTGCGGCGCGGCACGATCGTGCTCGCGTGTCTCCGCCTGCTGCGGGATCCGGGCTACGGCTACGGGCTGCTGGAGGAACTCAACCGGCGCGGCTTCGACACCGACGCCAACACGCTGTATCCGCTGCTGCGCCGCTTGGAGAAGCAGGGGCACCTCACGAGCGAGTGGAACACCGACGAGGCCCGGCCTCGCAAGTTCTACCGCACCACCGCCGCCGGTCGACGACTGGCCGGCGCCCTCACCGACGACTTCACGGCGATCGCCGACGCGATCGCCGCCCTCCCCGAGGAGAACTGACGATGAACGTCACCGCAACTCTCACCGACCGCTACGTCGAGACCGCGATGCGCACCGTGCCGGAGAAGCAGCGTCCCGACCTCGCCGCCGAGCTGCGCGCGTCGATCGAAGACCAGATCGATGCCCGCATCGCGGCCGGCGACCCCGCAGACGAGGCCGAGCGCGCCGTGCTCACCGGCCTCGGTGACCCCGATGCGCTCGCCGCCCAGTACACCGACCGGCCGCTCTGGCTCATCGGCCCGCGGTACTACCTCACCTGGTGGCGGCTGACGAAGCTGCTCTGGGCCATCGTGCCCGCCTGCGCCGCGTTCGGTGTCGCCCTGGCCCAGATGCTCGCGGGGGCGGGCATCGGCGAGGTCATCGGCGCGATCGTGCCGGTCGTGATCTCCGTGATCGTCAACATCGGCTTCTGGACCGCCCTGGTGTTCTTCATCATCGAGCGCAACGTCGGCGGTAAGGACATCGCCCTCGGCGCAGGCTGGACCCTGGATCAGCTGCCGGAGAAGAAGGAGCGGGGTGCGGGACTGTCAGACCTCATCGCGAGCCTCATCTTCCTGCTGCTGGCCGCCGGGGCGGTGGTGTGGGACCGGTTCGTGGGACTGGCCTACCTCGCCGAGGGGGACGGCTGGATGCCCGCCCTCGCGCCGGCGCTCTGGCCGGGCTGGATCCTGGGGCTGTTCGTCCTGATCGCCCTCGAGATCGCGCTCGCCGTCTGGGTCTACCTGCAGGGGCGGTGGACGCCGGCCGCAGCGGCGGCGAACGCCGCGCTGAACATCGCGTTCGTGGTGCCGCTGCTGTACCTGCTGACGCGTGACGAGCTGCTCAACCCTGCTGTGTTCCCGGCTCTTCTGCCGGCCGAGTCCGCGCAGACCGTCATGACGATCCTCACGCTGCTGCTGGGCTTCGGTGCCGTCGGCGTCGCCCTGTGGGACACCATCGACGCTTTCCTCAAGGCCCGCCGCGCTCGGTGACGCCGGGCGACGGAAGCAGCTGCCGCGCGGCGACGCCGACCAGGCGCTGCCCGCCGGTGCCTTCGTGACCCTGCGGGCGCGGATCGTCGGGCGATGGGGGATGGGCAGCGCGATCGCGAGCTCCCTGCTCGCGCTGGCGTGGGCGCTGCCGGTCGTGCTGCTCGCGCTCACCGGCGGCCTGTTCGATCCCGCGCGCGCGGCGCCCCTAGGCTGATCCCCATGCCTCTCATCGACACCCCCGTGCGCCTCGGCATCCAACTGCAGCCCCAGCACGCTGCGTACCCCGCCTTCCGCGACGCCGTGCTGCGGCTGGAGGAGATGGGGGTGGACATCCTGTTCAACTGGGACCACTTCTTCCCGCTGTCGGGAGACCCCGACGGGATGCACTTCGAGTCGTGGACCATGCTCGCCGCATGGGCGGAGCAGACCGAGCGTGTCGAGTTCGGGGCGCTGGTCAACTGCAACAGCTACCGCAACGCCGACCTGCAGGCCGACATGGCCCGCACGATCGACCACATCTCCGCAAAGGGCGGCACCGGCCGGTTCATCTTCGGCACCGGCGCCGGCTGGTTCGAGCGGGACTACCAGGAGTACGGATACGAGTTCGGCACGCCCGGCTCGCGGCTGCGCGACCTCGAGCGAGGGCTCGAGCGCATCGAGCGGCGCTGGGAGAAGCTCAACCCGCAGCCCACCCGCCGCATCCCCGTGATGATCGGCGGCAAGGGCGAGCAGAAGACGCTGCGTCTGGTGGCTCGTCACGCCGACATCTGGCACAGCTTCGTCGGCCCCGACGAGCTGCCCCACAAGCTCTCGGTCATCCAGAAGTGGGCCGACGTCGAAGAGCGCCCCGCGGACGGGCTGATCATCTCGAACGAGCTGAAGGACCGCGACGAGGACTTCGCCGATGCCCTCTACAGCGCGGGCGTGCGTCTGTACACGCTCGGCTTCCAGGGGCCGGACTGGGACTACGCGCTCATTGAGCGCTGGCTGCGCTGGCGCGATCGCAAGAACGACGCCTGACCGGAAAGGTGTGATTCAAGGCTCGATTCAGGCCGCAGCCTCTTGTAGAGAAGTGACCTCGCGCGGCGGAGGCCAACTGCGGCGGTCGACGACTCAGTCGTCAGCCAGCATCTTCGGGAGGTACCCAAGCGTGTCGAGCCGACGAATGAGACGCGGAGCGAGTGGCCCCCGGGAGAGCGACAGCCGATAGAACCGAGGCCCTTCTTCGGCTTGCTGGAGAAGCCCACGGTCAAGCAGGGCGCGAATCGACCTCGATCGATGTGACGCCGACCCCGGGATAACGTGCTCGAGGTCGCCAGCCTTGACGACGCCCAGCTCGAGCGTTCTGCGTAGAGCAGCCGCTTCCTCCGAAGAGACCAGTCCATCACGCCGTAGGGAGTCGAGCGCTGGCCCAACGAGCTGATCGGTGACGAAGTCGTGCTGCTGGAGTTGGACCAGCCGGGCGACGTCGTCGCGGATGCCGCGCACGAAGAACTCCGCCCACGCGACCGTCCCGGAGTCGGTGAGTCCGTCGGCGCGCTCAAGCGCCGAAATGTATGCATCCCGATTGTTGCCGAACACCGCAGTTGGGTTCAAAGCGCTGTGACCACGAGTCGCGAAGATGGTTTTGCGGAGCATCGCGTAGGTGAGCAGACGCGAGACTCGGCCGTTGCCGTTGCGGAAGGGGTGGATCCACACGAAGCGATGGTGCGCGATCGCAATCTGCAACATCTGCTCATGCATCGGGCGGTTCTCGTTCGCGAAGTCAAGCAGAGAAGTCATCTCCGCATGCACAGTCACCCAGGTTGGCGGCGTGTGGGCAGAGTTGGAGATCGCCACCTCCTGTTTGCGGTACGCCCCCGGAGTGGGATCGCCCTCTCGCATGAGTCCGCCGACCGTTCGTTTGTGCAACTCACGAATGAACGAGTGCGTGAGCGGCGCGTCTGCTTCCAGCTGATCGATGAACCGCGCGGTCTCCGCGATGTTGGAGATTTCGCGGAGGTGGTCTTCGCCCGTCCTGGTGGCGGTGTCGATCTGGTCGAGTGCATCGTAGACCGTCGTGTGGTTGCCCTCGATTCGAGCTGACACCACGCTCATGACCAGGTCGAAGAGTCGATGAAGCTCGACATAGGTGTCGGCGGGCGTGGTGCCTGTTCCGATGTCCGCGCGCAGGCGCTCGATCTCGAACAGGGTTCCCACGAGCTCGGAGCCGAAATCGAGACTTGGAATCGAGTACTTGCTGGTCATCAGTCTCCTTCTTGCTTCCTAGTTGCCCAGCTTTTTGCAAGCTACCACGCTGTAGCCGCATTTTTATGGTGCTTTTTCGTCTCACTGCTGAGTGACTAATTGCTCGATCGACGATCAGAACTTGACCACGACCTTCCAGGATTGTTGGCGGGCTCATCGTCTCCAAGAGCTGCGCGGCCGTGACGAGGAGCTCATCGAGCGCTGGCTGCGGTGGCGCGATCGCAAGAACGACGCCTGACCGCCGTCGGGCCTGACGACCGCGGCGGCCGGGAATAGGCTGGAGGCATGGTCTCCGAGCTGTTCGATCCGACGATGTGGCAGCCGGCGCCCGGCGCCGATGCCTACACCGACATCACCGCGCACGTGTCCGGCGACGGACGCATCGCGCGCATCGCGTTCGATCGGCCCGAGGTGCGCAACGCCTTCCGTCCGCACACCGTCGACGAGCTGTACCGGGCACTGGACATCGCACGGCAGGACTCCCGCATCGGCGTGGTGCTGCTCACCGGCAACGGACCGAGCCCCAAGGATGGCGGGTGGGCGTTCTGCTCGGGCGGCGACCAGCGCATCCGCGGCCGCGACGGCTACAAGTACGAGGGCGACGAGGCGTTCGTGCCCGACCCCGCCCGATCGGGGCGGCTGCACATCCTCGAGGTGCAGCGGCTCATCCGGTTCATGCCGAAGGTCGTGATCGCGGTGATCCCGGGGTGGGCTGCCGGCGGCGGGCACTCGCTGCATGTCGTCTGCGACATGTCGATCGCCTCGCGTGAGCAGGGCCGCTTCAAGCAGACCGATGCCGATGTCGGCTCGTTCGACGCCGGATACGGCTCGGCGTACATGGCTCGCCAGGTGGGGCAGAAGATCGCCCGCGAGGTGTTCTTCCTCGCCGAGGAGTACTCCGCCGATCGGGCGTACGAGATGGGGGCGGTCAACCGCGTCGTCCCGCACGCCGACCTCGAGCGCGAGGCGATCGCGATGGCGCAGACGATCCTGACCAAGTCGCCCACCGCCATCCGCATGCTGAAGTTCGCCTTCAACGCCGTCGATGACGGCCTGGTCGGCCAGCAGGTGTTCGCCGGTGAGGCGACGCGTCTGGCCTACGGCACCGACGAGGCCGTCGAGGGGCGCGACTCGTTCCTCGAGAAGCGCGATCCCGACTGGTCGCCCTACCCCTGGCACTACTGAGGCGACGATGAAGCTCGAAGCGGTCTCGGGCGAGGATCCCCGCGAGGTGCTCCGGGGGCTGCGGGCCGCGATCCACGGCACCGGTCCCGCACTCGGGCTCGGCATGGTCGAGTCGGCGCCGCGCGTGGTCGATGCCGGCACCGCCGTCGTCGTGACGACGTCGGGGTCGACCGGCGTGCCGAAGTCGGTCGTCCTCAGCCGCAGCGCCCTGACCGCCGGCGCCATGGCGACCGCGGCGCGCATCGGCGAGGGTGCGTGGCTGCTGGCGCTCCCGGCGTCGTACGTCGCCGGGCTGCAGGTTCTCGTGCGCGCGATCGTCTCCGGTCGGGAACCCGCCGTGCTGTCCGGCGCGTTCACGCCGCAGGCCTTCGCCGCGGCATCCCTCATGATGCTGTCCACTGAGCACGGCGAGCGCGTCGCGAGCTACACCTCTCTCGTGCCCGCACAGTTGACGAAGCTCCTCGACGCCGCCGAGCACGACGGCGCCGTGGCCGCGGCGCTGCGCTCGTTCGAGGCGATCCTCGTGGGCGGGCAGGCCCTGCCGCCGGCGACCCTCGAGCGGGCGCAGACCGCCGGCGCGCGGATCGTGCGCACCTACGGATCCACCGAGACCAGTGGCGGCTGCGTCTATGACGGCGTGCCGCTGGACGGGGTGCGACTGCGCATCGTCGAAGGCGAGGTGCAGGTGACCGGCCCCATCCTCGCCGACGGGTACCTCGACGAGCCCGAGCGCACCGCCGCGGCCTTCCCCCGCGACAGCGACGGCACCCGCTGGTACCGCACGGGCGACGCCGGCCTCCTCGCCGGCGGGGTGCTGCGCGTGCGGGGGCGACTGGACAACGTCATCGTCTCCGGCGGCATCAACGTGTCGCTGGACCGGGTGGAGCAGATCGTTCGCGACGTCCCGGGGCTCGCGGGCGCCGTCGTCGTCGCCGTTCCCGACGAGCGGTGGGGCGAGGCGTCGGTCATCGTCGCCGCCCGTGGCGAGGCGCTGCGCCGCAGCGAAGCCGATCGGCTCGACGCGGCCCGCGACGCGGTCGCCGCAGCGATCGGTCCGCACGCCCGTCCGTCGCAGCTCGTGCTGGTGGATGAGCTCGCGACCCTCACCAGCGGCAAGCCCGACCGCGAGGCGATCCGCCGTGCGGTGCGCGATCTCGCGCACTGACCACGCCCGGCGGCATTGACCCGTCAGCGCACACCGGCCGTCCACGGCCCCGACGGCGACCGCCTAAACTGACTGCTCGTGGCAGCACGCACCCGCAAGAAGCGCTCGACGTCGGCATCGAACCGCACGCCCCGCGGCAACCCGCAGAAGGCGACGGTCGCGCGCGGCCCGGTGGCGCCTCAGAAGGCGACGCTGCGGGACTGGATCGGCGCGGCGCGACTGCGCACCCTGCCGCTCGCGGTGACGCCGGTGCTCATCGGCACCGGCGCGGCGCTGCTGGTGGACCGCGAACTGCACTGGGTGCTCGCGCTGGCCTGCCTGGTCGTGGCCGTCGCGCTCCAGATCGGCGTGAATTACGCCAACGACTACAGCGACGGCATCCGCGGCACCGACGACCACCGTGTGGGCCCCGCGCGCCTGACCGCGTCACGCAAGGCGCAGCCGCGCACCGTGCTCATCGTCGCACTGGCGTTCTTCGGCATCGCCGCCGTCGCGGGCCTGGGCATCGTCATCCGCACACAGCACTGGTGGATGCTGGCGGTGGGACTGGTCTGCATCGTCGCGGCCTGGTTCTACACCGGCGGCAAGCGGCCCTACGGTTACGCGGGGCTGGGAGAGCTGTTCGTCTTCGTCTTCTTCGGGCTCGTCGCCACCGTCGGCACGACATTCGTGCAGGTGGGCGTGGTGCCGCAGGAGGCCTGGCTGGGTGCGGTGGGCGCGGGGCTGCTGGCGTGCGCCGTGCTGCTGGCGAACAACCTGCGCGACATCGACCAGGACCGCGTCGCCGGCAAGCGCACCCTGACGGTGCGCATCGGCAAGCGCGCCACGCAGGTGCTGTTCACCGTGTTCCTGCTCGTGCCGTTCGCCATCGCCGGGCTCCTGGCGCTGCTCTACCCGATCGCGTGGCTGTCGCTGCTGGCGCTCATCCCCGCCGCCGCGGCCATCCTGATCGTCTGGACCTACCGTGCCCCGCGGGAGCTGGTGGTGGCCCTCGGGGTGACGTCGCTGACGTCGGTCGCCTACGGCGCGCTGCTGCTGTGGGCGTTCGCGGCCTGACTCAGCGGGACGTCGAGTCGTCGCCGAGCGCGTCGCTGGCGGCATCCTCGGCGTCGGCGTCGTTCTCCGCGCCGGTGCGCCGGCCACGACGCTCGGGCAGGCCGGAGGTCGCCTCGGCGAGCGGGCGGCGCAGGAACAGCAACGACAGGCTGAGCCCGATGAGCGCGGCGAAGATCGCCGCGAGCCAGTAGTACTCCCGCAGCACCGGCGACAGCATCATGAGCCCGAAGGGCACCAGGAATGCCAACAGTCGCAGCACCGAATAGACGATCGCGGGGCGTGCTTTCACGTCTTCCATCCTAGGCGTCGGCTGGGTGCGGCTTCGGTTCGGTCACGGGAGGGCGACCGCATGCTCCAGCGCGCCTAGGATGGGACCGTGGCGCGTATCCTTCTCATCGTTGCGCTGCTGTTGGCAGTCTTCTGGGTCTACAGCATCGTCGACTGCGCCGTGCAGCATCCCTCACGGCATCGCGGGGTGAGCAAGCCCATGTGGATGCTCATCGTGATCGCACTGCCGGTTGTCGGCGGCCTGCTCTGGTTCACCATCGGTCGCACCCGTGCGTCGGCGGTACCGCGGGTGAGGGCCCCCGACGACGACCCCGAGTTCCTCGGGCGCATCGGCGACATCCGCGATCAGGACGAGCGCATCCGGCGCATCGAGGAAGAGCTGAAGGCGCTCGACTCCGAAGACGACGACCCCCGGTCGGGAAACCCGCCGCAGCGACCCACCGACGCATGAGCATGGGCGGGCAGGCGCCGGCGACGGATGCCGCAGCGGCACTGCTGGGCCGACTCGTCGAGTCGGGCGTGCAGCACATCGTGCTCAGCCCCGGTTCCCGCTCGCAGGCGCTGGCCCTCGTCGCCGCCGAACTCGAGAGCCGCGGTCTGGTGCGCCTGCACGTGCGCATCGACGAACGCGTCGCGGGGTTCACCGCACTCGGTCTCGGCCGCGAGACCGGTGTGCCCGCCGCCGTCATCTGCACCTCCGGCACCGCCGCCGCCAACCTGCTCCCCGCCGCGCTCGAAGCCCACCACTCCGGCGTGCCCCTTCTGCTGCTGACCGCCGACCGCCCGCCGGAGCTGCGCGGCGTCGGCGCCAACCAGACCACCCGTCAGCCCGGCATGTTCACCGCCTGCGCGCGGCTCGAAGCCGACCTGCCGGTGCCTGACGAGACGGATGCCGACGGCGCCGCCGACCAGACGGCCATGTTCCGCGGCGTCGCCGACGACGCCTACACCGCGAGCCTCGGGTGGGGGAGTCGCCCCGCCGGGCCCGTGCATCTGAACCTGCCGACGCGTGAGCCGCTCGGCGGCGTGCTGCCGGCGTGGCTGCCGGGCCGCCCCGACGACGACGCCCCCGCGGTCGCGTCCGCCGAACCCACGCCCCCCGCCGATGACGCCGACGACGTGTCCGGCGCGCTGTACCAGGGCGGCGGCGGTATCGGCCAGGCCGACGTGCCGGTGGACACCGACGACGGCCCGCTGCTGCTCGCACCGGGCCCCCGCACGATCGTCATCGCCGGCGCGGACGCCGGCGCCGATGCCGAACAGCTCGCGCACCTCGGCTCGTGGCCGCTGGTCGCCGAGATCGTCAGCGGCGCCCGCTTCGGCCGTAACCTCGTACACGGCTACCGCGCGCTGCTGCGCGATCCGGAGCTCGGCGGCCGCGTCGAGCGAGCCGTCGTGTTCGGTCACCCCACCCTCAGCCGTGAGGTCGTGGCGCTCCTCTCGCGCCCCGATGTCGAGGTCATCGCGGTGCGCGGCCCCGGCGAGCCCCTCAACCTCAACGGCACGACCACCGCCGCGGGCGCAGTGGGAGTCGCAGCGGGGGAGGCCGATCGCGACTGGCTCGGCCACTGGCTGCGTGCCTCGCGTGCGGCATCCGTCGACCTCGCCCCGCCCGCACCCGATGCCGACGGGCTGGCCTCCGCCGAGCCCGCCGCGCGTCTGGGCGCCATCGCCGCAGAACTGTCCGCGATCCGCGCACCCCTCGACCGCGAAGCCCTCGTCGACGCGGTGTGGCGGGCGACGTGGCCGCACGACCGGCTGATGTTCGGGTCGTCGCGTCTCGTCCGGGTCGCCGACGCCGTGCTCGGCGGCAAGAAGGTTCCCGTGCACGCCAACCGTGGGCTCGCCGGCATCGACGGCACCGTGGCGACGGCGCTGGGCATCGCGCTGGCCTCGCAGGGCGGCGGAGTGCCCGGGGTCACCCGGCTGCTGCTGGGCGACCTGGCCTTCCTTCACGACGTGGGCGCGCTGCTGCTGCCGCCGCGCGAGGACGAGCCGCGCATCCAGGTGATCGTCGGCAACGACGGTGGCGGCACGATCTTCGACGGGCTGGAGGTCGCGGCCGTCGCTTCGGCCGATGCGATGGACCGTGTGCTGTACACGCCCCAGACCGTGCGCCTCGAGCAGCTCGCCACCGCGTACGGGTGGGAGTATCAGCGGGTCACGACCCGCGCCGCGCTCGACCAGGTGCTGACCGCGCCCGTGGGTGGCCGGCAGCTCATCGAGGTTCCGCTCCCGCGCTGAGCCCGGCACCATGCCCGGCCGCAGTGGTGTGCAGCGGGGGCGCGCAAGCGGATTCCACAGGCGTGCGGATTCCGCGGGCGCGCGGCATCCGCCATGATGACGGCATGACAGCGAGAAGTCAGAAGCACTGGGACGGCGACGCGGTGACGCCGCTGCGGGTGGGCGAGGGGTTCCGGCTCGCCGACGTCGACCCCGCCGCCACGCCCGGCTTCGGGGGAGACCGCAACGACGCCGAGCAGGATCTCGAGGCGGGCGCGGCGGAGTTCGACGAGCTGCAGGAGCGCCTGTACGCGCAGAGCCGCGAGAACACCCGGACACCGTCGTTGCTGCTCGTGCTGCAGGCGATGGATTCCGCAGGCAAGGGCGGCATCGTGCGGCACGTCATCGGCACGACCGACCCGCAGGGCATCCACCTGAAGGCGTTCAAGAAGCCGACCGAGGAGGAGCTCGCCCACGACTTCCTGTGGCGCATCGAACGCGACGTGCCCGAGGCCGGGTACATCGGCGTGTTCGACCGCTCCCATTACGAGGACGTGCTGATCGGGCGGGTGCGCAGCCTCGCCGAGCCCGATGAGATCGAGCGCCGCTACGGCGCGATCAACGACTTCGAGCGCCGGCTCACAGAGACCGGCACGCTCATCGTCAAGGTCATGCTGCACATCTCACCCGGTGAGCAGAAGAAGCGCCTGATGCAGCGACTGGATCGGCCGGACAAGCACTGGAAGTACAACCCCGGCGACGTCGACGAGCGCAAGCTCTGGGACCAGTACATGGATGCCTATCAGATCGTGTTCGACCGCACCTCGACCGATGCCGCGCCCTGGCACGTCGTGCCCGCGAACAAGAAGTGGTACGCCCGCCTCGCGGTGCAGGAACTCGTGCTCGAGGCGCTGGAGCGCCTCGACCCGCAGTGGCCGCCGGCATCGTTCGACGTGGAAGCCGAGAAGAAGCGTCTCGCCGCGACCTGACCCTGGGGTGCTTCGGTCGTCGCATCCCTCCCGGTTTCGGGGCGTGGCGCGGTCGTTTGCGGCGACTGAGCGCGGTGGTCGCTTCCGCGGACCGCGGGCGATGCTTCGGTCGTCGCATTCGCCCCGTAGGGAGGGGCGTGGTGGGACGTTTGCGGCGACTGAGCGCGGCGGTTGCGGTCGCGCGTTGCTTCGGTCGTCGCATTCGTCCCGGTTCCGGGGCGTGGCGCGGTCGTTTGCGGCGACTGAGCCCGGGGCGGCATCCGCGGGCCGCGGGCGATGCTCCGTCGTCGCGTTCGCCCCCAGGGAGTGCCTTGGTGGGCGCGTTTGCGGCGACTGAGCGCGGTGGCGGGCGTCGCGCGTCGGTTCCGCGGACCGAGGGGCACGCTCGGTCGTCGCATTCGCCCGCAGGGAGGGGCGTGGTGGGCGCGTTTGCGGCGACTGAGCGGCGCAGCGCGGCCGGGCCGGCGCGGGCTAGGCCAGCGCGTCGACGATCGGGCGGAACTTCACGCGCGTCTCGATGAGCTCGGTCTCGGGATCGCTGTCGGCGACGATGCCCGCACCGGCATACGCCGTCACCGGGATGTCGGCGCCGTCGGCGGTGGCCACGGTGTCGAACTGGGCGCAGCGCAACGCGATCGCCCATTCACCGTCCCCGCGGGCGTCGATCCACCCCACCGGGCCGGCGTAGCGACCGCGGTCGAACGGCTCCAGCCGGTGGATCAGCTCGATCGCGGCCTCCGTCGGGGTGCCGGCGACGGCCGCGGTCGGATGCAGCGCGCGCACCAGGTCGAGAGCGGATGCCGCCCCGCTCAGTTCCCCCTCGACGTCGGTGGCGAGGTGCCAGACGTTGGGGAGTTTCAGCGTGAAGGGCGCGTCGCTGGCCGCGAGCGCGCGCAGATGCGGGCGGAGGGAGGCCAGCACGCTCTGCACCGCGAACTCGTGCTCATCGAGGTCTTTGGTGCTGGAGGCGAGAGTGGATGCCGCGGCGGTGTCGGCATCGGCATCCGCACCGCGCGGCGTCGTGCCGGCCAGCACCCGGGCGGTCACCGTGCCGGCGTGCACCGTGACGAGCGTCTCGGGGCTCGCGCCGATGAGGCCGTCGACGGCGAACATCCAGGTGTCGGGGTAGTCGGAGCCGAGCGCCCGGGCGAGGCGGCGCAGATCCGAGCCGCCGGGCACCGTGCCGCCGAGGTCGCGGGCGAGCACGACCTTCTCGACCTCGCCCGCCGCGATCGCGTCGAGGCCCGCGCGGACGGCGGCGAGGTACCCCTCGGGCGACTGCTCGCCGGGACCGAGGGTGCCCGACCAATGCGTGCCGTAGGGGGTTTCCGTCGCCTCGGCGGGGCGCTCGCCGTCGTGGTGGATGGTGGTGACCCACGAGCGACCGCCCCGGCGGCCCACGACGACGCTCGGAACGCGCACAACGCTGTCGTGCGCGGAGCGCGGGTCGAAGGCGAGGGCGCCGAAGGCGATGAGTCCCGTGCCCGGAAGTCCGACAGGGTCATCGATGTCCGCCGCGGCGGACAGCCGCTTCCACTGCGCCGCGAGGGCAGCGTACGCCTGGTCGCCCCGCTGGCGCAGCGAGAACGCCTCACCGACGGCCGCCATGCCGTCGCCGCGGCGGATCCATGCGGTCGGGTCGTGCGGCGACGTGAACGGCAGCAGGTCCTCGACGTGGTCGATCTCCCGCGTCCGGACGACGAGGCGCGGCAGGGTCAAAGTCACCCCTCAAGCCTAGACTCGCGAAGATGAACGCGATCCCCGCGGCATCCGCCCGCCCTCTGCCCGGCACACCGCTGCTGTTCCGGTGGCGCAAGTGGGACGGCGGGGCGCACTGGGTGCACGAATGCGTCTATCTCGGCAGCGACCGGTGGGGCGACTGGTTCGGACAGCGGGTCGGCGACCGCAGCGTGCGTCCGGGGCGCGACTTCCTCGCCGTGTACCCGAACATCACGCTCATGCCGCCCGACGGCGATTGGGTGCTCACTGTCAACGCGCCCCCGCACCGCACCGCCATCTACATCGACCTCGCGTGGGCTGTCGAGTGGATCGAGGGGGAGCCGGCGGGCATCGACATGGACCTCGACGTCGTGGAACGCGCCACCGGCGAGCTGTACATCGACGACCAAGACGAATGGGACGCGCACCGGGTGGCCTATGGCTACCCGCTGGACATCGTCGACCGTCTCGAAGCGCGAGCCGTGGAACTGGAGACCCGCGTTCGCGAACACGAGGCGCCGTTCGACGAGGAGACCACCCAGCGCTGGTTCGACCGGCTCGCCGGATTCGATGGGGCGGCCCACGCCGCGCCGTAGGATCGAACGGTGACTTCCGACTCGCATCGCGCCGACCTCGGCAAGGACCCCTCGCGCGTCAGCGGGATGTTCGACGAGGTCGCCCCGGCCTACGACCGCACCAACACCGTGCTGAGCCTCGGCAACGACAAGCTCTGGCGCGTCGCGACGACGCGGGCCATCGCCCCGCGCCCCGGCCAGCGCATCCTCGACCTCGCCGCCGGCACCGGCGCGAGCTCGGTCGCGCTCGCCGCGAGCGGTGCCGAGGTCGTCGCCGCCGACTTCTCGCCCGGCATGATCGCCGAGGGCAAGCGTCGCCACGGCGGCGTGGAGAATCTCTCGTTCGTCGAGGCGGATGCCACCGCCCTCCCGTTCGAGGATGACGCGTTCGACGCCGTGACGATCTCCTTCGGCCTGCGCAACGTCAACGAGCCGAAGAAGGCCCTCGCCGAGATGCTGCGGGTCACCGCGCCCGGCGGCCGGCTCGTGATCTGCGAGTTCTCGCACCCCCGCTCACCCGTCTTCGCGGGGCTCTACCGCTTCTACAACGACCGCGTTCTGCCGGTGGTCGCGCGCACCATGAGCTCCAACGCCGCCGCCTACGACTACCTCAACGAGTCGATCCGCGACTGGCCCGACCAGACCACCCTGAGCTCCTGGCTCCGCGAAGCCGGCTGGACCCACGTCGCCCACCGCGACCTCACCTTCGGCATCGTCGCCCTCCACCGCGCCCGCAAGCCGCTGGTCGCCCCGGCCGGCTGAGACTCTTCCGTGCGTCCGTCGGGCGAAGCGGCGCCCCCCGCGACCCCGGTAGGCTGGAGAGCGTGACTGCGAGCCCCCCCGCGCCGGGTACGCGCCTGGCCAGCCGTCTCGGACTGACCGAGCGGGTGTTCGCCGGACCCCGCGGACGCAAGCTCATCTCGGTGATCGAGGAGGGTCTGGACCGCGTCGAGGCGAACATCGCCGCCGAGCTGAAGAGTGCCGATCAGCTCGTCGACGCCACCACCCGTTACCTGTACGAGGCCGGCGGCAAGCGCGTGCGCCCCATGCTGGCGCTGTTGACCGCCCAGCTGGGCGACGGTGCGACCGACGATGTCATCGCCGGCGCCACGGCACTGGAACTCACCCACCTCGGCTCGCTCTACCACGACGACGTCATGGACGGTGCCGACGTGCGTCGGGGCGTCCCCAGCGCCCACGCGGTGTGGGGCAACAGCGTCGCGATCCTCACCGGCGATCTGCTCTTCTCCCGTGCCAGCCAGATCATGGCCGGGCTCGGCGAACCCGCCATCCGTATGCAGGCCGACACGTTCGAGCGTCTCGTGCTGGGGCAGATGCACGAGACCGTCGGTCCGCAGGCCGGCGACGACCCCGTCGCGTTCTACCTGCAGGTGCTCGCCGACAAGACCGGATCGCTCATCGCGGCGGCCGCGCAGGCCGGCGTCACCTTCAGCAACGGCCCCAGCGAGTTCGAAGCCCCCCTCATCGCGTTCGGCGAGCGGGCGGGTGTGGCGTTCCAGCTGCTCGACGACGTCATCGACCTCTCGGCCGACCCCGACGAGACCGGCAAGGTCCCCGGCACCGACCTGCGCGCGGGCGTGCCGACCATGCCGTACCTGCTGCTCGGTCAGCGAACGGATGCCGCCTCGGTGGCGCTGCGCGCGCAGATCGACCAGGGCGTGGCCGACATCGCCGATGGTGCCGACCCCGCCATCCTCGACGAGCCGCTCGCGCGGCTGCGCGACCACGAGGCGACCGCCGCGACCCAGGCGCTCGCCGGGGAGTGGTCGGACGCCGCGATCGACGCCCTCGGACCCATCCCCGACGGTGCGGTACGTGAGGCGCTCACGCGATTCGCGCGAGCTGTCGCCGACCGCTCCAGCTGACGGCATCCGCCCCTTCGACGGGCCGGGACCGCGGTCCCGGTGTCGACCACGAAAGGACCATCATGACCAAGCTGCGACTCGCCATCGTCGGAGCGGGCCCCGCGGGCATCTACGCGGCCGACATCATCCTCAAGGCCGAGCGTCGCTTCGACGTGTCGATCGACCTGTTCGAGCAGCTGCCCGCGCCCTACGGACTGGTCCGTTACGGCGTCGCCCCCGACCACCCGCGCATCAAGGGCATCATCACGGCGCTGCGCGAGGTGCTCGACCGCGGTGACATCCGCCTGTTCGGCAACGTGCGTTTCGGCGAGGACATCACCCTCGACGACCTCAAGCGTCACTACAACGCCGTCATCTTCGCCACCGGCGCCATCCGCGATGCCGAGCTCGAGATCCCCGGCATCGACGCCGAGGGTTCGTACGGCGCAGCCGACTTCGTGAGCTGGTTCGACGGTCACCCCGACGTGCCGCGCACGTGGCCGCTGGAGGCCGAGTCGATCGCCGTCATCGGCAACGGCAACGTCGCGCTGGACATCTCCCGCATGCTCGTCAAGCACGCCGACGACCTCCTGCCCACCGAGATCCCCGACAACGTCTACGAAGGACTCAAGGCCTCGCCCGTCACCGACGTGCACGTGTTCGGCCGCCGTGGCCCCGCACAGGTGAAGTTCACCCCGCTCGAGCTGCGTGAGCTCGGCGAGCTGCGGGACGTCGACATGGTCGTCTACGACGAGGATTTCGACTACGACGAGGCATCCAAGGCCGCCGTCGCCAGCAACAAGCAGGTCATGGTCATCGACCGGGTGCTGCAGTCGTGGCGTCAGCGTCCGTCGGCCAACAACGCCGGCGGCGAGGCGTCGCGCCGACTGCACTTCCACTTCTGGGCCAAGCCCGTCGAGGTGAAGAAGGACGAGGCCGGCCGGGTCAGCGCGTTCGTGTACGAGCGCACGCGTCCCGACGGCCAGGGCGGTGTCGTCGGCACCGGCGAGCTGCGCGAGGTGCCGGTGCAGGCGCTGTACCGCGCCGTCGGCTACCTCGGCTCACCCCTCCCGGGTGTGCCGTTCGACAAGCGTCACGGCGTGATCCCCAACCACGAGGGCCAGGTGCTGCGCAAGGACTCGAACGAGCGCGTGCCCGGCGTCTACGCGACCGGCTGGATCAAGCGCGGGCCGGTGGGCCTCATCGGTCACACCAAGTCCGATGCCATGGAGACGGTCAGCCACATCATCAACGACCAGGGCTCGTGGTGGGACCCCGAGGACGCCTCCGAAGAGGCGATCCCCGAGTTGCTCGCCACCCGTGGCGTGCGCTGGACGGACCTCGAGGGCTGGCACCGCCTCGACGAGTACGAGGTCGCCCTCGGCGCCGCGCAGGAGCGCGCCCGCATCAAGGTCGTCTCGCGCGAGGAGATGATCACCGTCTCGCGCGGCGAGTAGCACCCGGGCGGCGGCGGTGTCCCACCGATAGGCTGACGGCATGCCGGAGCAATGGGTCACCGACATCCTCGGGGAGCCGTTCGAGAGCCTCACGATCCCGCTCGGCGAAGACGAGGAAGGCCCGCTCTTCGCGACCCTCGTGCGCAGCCTTCCGCAGCTGACCTCCCGGTTCACCGGACCGCTCCGCGACGTCGACGTGCTCTACGTGCACGGCTGGTCGGACTACTTCTTCCAGACCGAGCTGGCTCGGTTCTGGAACCGCCTCGGCGCCCGATTCCATGCCTTGGACCTGCGCAAGTACGGGCGCAGCCTCCGCCCGGGGCAGACGCCGGGCTACATCACGAGCCTCGATGAGTACGACGTCGACATCGAGGCGGCCCTGACCGTGATGGGGCACGCGAAGGATGCCGCGACCGGCCGTCGCCTCGTGCTGCTCGGGCACTCGACGGGCGGGCTCACCCTCACGCTGTGGGCCGCGCGCCACCGCGGGCGCGCGGCGGCGCTCGTCCTCAACAGTCCGTGGCTCGAACTGCAGCTCGGCGCGATCGGGCGCCAGGCCATCGCCCCGCTCGTGCAGGTGCGCGCCCGGCTTGATCCGCTCGGGACCCAACCCGCCGTCGATCTCGGTTTCTACACCCGCGCGCAGACCGAGCTGGGATCTCTCCCCGACCGTGTCGAACGGGTGCTGTGGCGGCCCGACCGCGGCTTCCCGACGCATCCAGGCTGGCTCATGGCGATCCTCGAGGGGCACCGCCGCGTCGCGGCCGGTGTCGACGTCGGCTGCCCCGCCCTCGTGATGCTCTCGACCCGTTCGTCGAACCCGCTGGTATGGGCGCCCGAGATGATCTCCGCCGACTCGGTGCTCGTCGTCGACGACATCGCCAAGGCCGCCACGCGCATCGGCACGCGCGTGAGCGTGGACCGCATCGACCGCGGCATCCACGACCTCTTCCTCTCTGCGCCGGAGCCGCGCGCCGAGGCCTACGCGGCTCTGAATGCTTGGCTCACGCGCGGGGCCCTCAGCCGGGTGTGATCTCTAGTCTGGAGACATGAACGGCTCTGTGAGGATGCCGCAGGGGAGCGCGGCACGATGACCGGTGATCTGCTGCTCAACATCGCGCTCGTGCTGGCGTTCGTGCTGATCGGCGGCGTGTTCGCCGCCACCGAGATGGCGCTCGTGACACTCCGCGAGAGTCAGGTGAACGCGATCGCGTTGCGCGGGCCGCGGGGCCAGAAGGTCGCCGACCTCGCCCGCAACCCCAACACATTCCTCTCGGCAGTGCAGATCGGGGTGACCGTCGCCGGCTTCGCCTCGGCGGCGTTCGGTGCCTCGTCGATCGCTCCGTCGGTGGCGCCGCTGTTCGTGGCGTGGGGGTGGTCGCAGTCCACTGCGACGCTCGTGGCGACCATCCTGCTCACGCTCGTGATCGCCTACCTCTCGCTCGTGTTGGGCGAGCTCGTCCCCAAGCGGCTCGCGATCCAGCGCAACGCGCAGTTCGCCTACGGCATCGCACCGCTGGTGAACGGCTTCGCGCGGCTCATGCGCCCCGTGATCTGGCTGCTGTCGGTTTCGACGAACTCCATGGTGCGGCTGCTCGGCGGCGACCCGAACAAGACCGCCGAGGGGCTCAGCGACGAGGAGTTGCGCGACATCGTCTCGAGCCATGAAGGGCTGCCCGAGGACGAGCGGCGCATCCTCGACGACGTGCTGTCGATCCGTCACCGTCATCTGAGCGAGGTCATGCGGCCGCGGCCCGAAGTGATCACGCTCGATCTCGACGCCACGGTGGCCGAGGCGGCGGTACGTGTGCGCGACCTGCCGTTCTCGCGGTATCCGGTGCTCGACCAGTCGATCGACGACATCACCGGATTCGTGCACGTGCGCGACCTGCTCGAGGCTGCCGCCGATGATCCGGCGACGCCGCTGTCGACCATCGTGCGTCCCATCCGCTTCCTCCCGTCGACGGCGCGCGTGCTGCCGACGCTCACCGGCATGCGCGCCGACGGCGACCAGATCGCCGTCGTGGTCGACGAGTACGGCGGCACGGATGGCATCGTCACGCTGGAGGACCTGGTCGAGGAGGTCGTGGGGGAGATCTTCGATGAGTACGACACCGAGGTCGCCCCCGCGACCCTCGCCGCGCACGGCGGGCTCGTCGACGGACGGCTGAACCTGCAGGACTTCGAGGAGACCACCGGCATCAGCCTGCCGCGCGGGGCGAGCGACACCGTCGCGGGATTCGTCATCGAGCAGCTGGGCCGCCTCGCCGTGATCGGCGACAAGATCGAGGTGTCGGGGGCGACGATCCAGGTGGCCGAGATCGATCGTCGGCGCATTTCGCGCGTGCTCGTCACTCCTCGCGACGCCGGGGAGACGGTGGCCGCGCCCGGCGCGGACTGAACCATCGGGCGGAAGATACACCCGCCGAACCGGGCGTGTCGTGTACCGACAGGGTGTCGGTAAGGTGGGATGCATGGAGATCCTGAAGAACGTCATCCTCGCCATCCACATCATCGGAGTCGCGGCTCTGCTCGGAGGCGTGCTGTACCAGATGGGCTCCTCGCGCCGCGGCACCCCCCGCGTGCTGCCCGCCATGATGCACGGCGCCTGGACGATGCTCGCCACTGGCGTGCTGCTCGTCGGCCTGCAGTACCCGATCGGCAACGAGCCCAACAACGTCAAGATCAGCGTCAAGCTGGCCATCCTGATCGCGATCATCGTCATCGCGTTCATCAACCGCAAGAAGGAGCAGGTCGCTTCGTGGGTGCTGCCCACGATCGGTCTGCTCACCGTCGTGAACATCCTGCTCGCGACGGTCTGGAAGTAATCCCGCCGCCGGATGCAGCCCGGCTGTCACGACGATGCCCGCCCCGGTTTCCGGCGGCGGGCATCGTCCTTCAGCTGAATGAGTCTCCCAGCTTTTCCTGACATACTGTCGGCATCATGTCGACGGTTGTCGACAACCTCTCGATCAGAAAGCCCTCCATGTTCCTTGCCTTGCGCGAATTGAAATTCGCCCGCGGCCGTTTCGCTCTGATGGGTGTGGTCATCGCCCTCATCTCGCTGCTCGTCGTGCTGCTGTCCGGCCTGTCATCGGGCCTCGTCAATGACGGCGTCTCCGGCCTCAAGTCCGTGCCCGCGACCGCGTTCGCGTTCGACGGCGGCACCAAGAAGGACAACGCCTTCAGCCGCTCGGTCGTCGACGAGGAGCAGCTGGCCGCGTGGCAGGGCGCTGAGGGCATCGCCGAAGCCGAGCCGATGGGCGTCAACATCGTCAACGGTGTGACCGACGACGGCACCCAGATCGACCTGACGCTGTTCGGCGTCGAGCCCGACGGGTTCATGGCGCCCCCGGTGTCATCGGGTGAGGGCATCGCCACTCCCGGCGGCATCGTCGTCTCGGAGCCGCTGAAGGACGAGGGTGTCGAGATCGGCACCGTCGTGACGCTCGAGCGCCTCGACCTGGAGCTGACCGTCGTCGGGTTCACCGAGGGGCAGGCGACCTTCGGCCACGTCGACGTCGCCTACCTGCCGCTGGACACCTGGAAGCTCATGGCAGCCGGTGCCGCCCAGCCCGGCGCCCCCACCGACGAGCAGATCGCCGCGCTGGACTTCCCATTCTCGAGCGTCGTGGCGCTCCAGGCGGCCGACGGTGTCAAGCCCGACTACGCCGCCGTCGACACGGATGCCGACACGACGACGATGACGCTGACCGAGTCGTTCAACGCCTCGCCCGGCTACGAGGCCGAGACCCTGACGCTCAGCATGATCCAGTTCTTCCTCTACGCCATCTCCGCGCTCGTCGTGGGCGCGTTCTTCACGGTGTGGACCATCCAGCGCAGCCACGACCTCGCGGTCCTGCGCGCCGTCGGTGCGTCCAGCCGCTACCTGCTGCGCGACAGCCTGATGCAGGCGGCCATCCTCCTCGTCGGCTTCACCGCGCTCGGCGTGGCGGCCGGCGTCGGACTCGGTGCGCTCATGCCGGACGCCATGCCCTTCGCGCTCGAAGCCGCCCCGATCGCCGTGGCATCCGGTCTGACGATCGCGCTCGGCCTCATCGGCGCCGCCGTCGCGGTGCTGCGCATCGTCCGAATCGATCCGCTCCGAGCCCTGGGAGGCCAGCGATGAGCACCGACAACATCCCCGCCCTCGACGTCAGCAACGCCGTACTCGAACTCGGCGACGGCGACTCGCGCGTCCGCGCCCTCGACGACGTGTCGGTGACCGTCATGCCCGGCGAGTTCCTCGCCATCGTGGGTCCCTCGGGCTCCGGCAAGTCGTCGCTGCTCGCGATCGCCGGCGCGCTGGCACACCCCGACAGCGGCACCGTGCGCGTGCACGGCACCGACCTGGCGACGCTGTCCAAGCGCACCCGCGCGCGGTTCCGCCTGCGCAACATCGGGTTCGTCTTCCAGTCGGGCAACCTGCTGCCGGCACTCACGGCCGCGGACCAGCTGCGCCTCGCAGGCCGTCTGGCGGGCAACCGCCACGTCGACCCGATGCCCGTGCTGGAGTCGGTGGGCATGAGCCACCGCGCCGGTCACCGTCCGGGCGAGCTCTCCGGGGGCGAGCGTCAGCGCGTGGGCATCGCCCGGGCGCTGGTGAATCACCCGAGTCTGCTGCTGGTCGACGAGCCGACTGCCGCGCTCGACCGCCGTCGGAGTCACGAGGTGGTCCAGCTGCTGGCCGACCGGGCGCACGACGCCGGCGTCGCCGTGGTCATGGTCACCCACGACCGTGACGTGCTGGAGCACTGCGACCGTGTGCTCGAGATGGTCGACGGGCGCCTGGGCGTTCCCGCCGTCGTCTGAACCGCGGCATCCATCCGCGGCTCTCGACGCCGCTCCACAGACCGCCCTGCGCCGCGCCGCGTGGGGCGGTCTGCCGATTCCGGCCGGAGAAGGAGGATAATTTCCGGATGCCCAAGATCACCGCGCCCACCGTGGCCGAGCATCGCGCCGCGCAGCGCGCCGCGCTCGTGAGCGCCGGTGAAGCGCTGCTGACCGAGAAAGGCCTCGCGGCTGTGACTCCCGGCAGCGTCAGCGAGCGGGCCGGCATGGCGCGGTCGAGCTTCTACGACTACTTCCCCTCGAAAGACGACCTGCTGGTCGCGATCGCCATCTCCGCGATCGACCGGTGGGATGCCGAGATCGAGCAGGAGCTCGACGGGGTCGAGCCGGGGCTTCCCGAACTGCGCGCCTATGTCGATGCCACCATGCGCATGACGGCCGACGGCAAGCACGCCATCGCCGGGGCTCTGCGGGAGGCCAACCTCAGCCCCAGCCGGATGGACGACCTCATGGTGCTCCACGACGCGCTCATGCGCCCGCTCATCCGCGTGCTCGAGGATCTGGGCCTGCCGGCATCCCCGTCGACCGTCGCTCTCGTGCAGGGAGTGCTCGGTGCCGGCGTGCAGTTGGTGACGCACGGCATCGCGCCCGACGCGGCCGCCGACGACGTGTACCGGCTGCTCACCCGCGGGATCGTGCCTGATCCCGGCGCCCGCCCGGCGCCGTCCGGCGCCGTCTGAAGCTACACCTGCCGGTCCCGGCGGTCGAAGGCACCGCCACGCACCGACGTTTGCGGCGGGGGCATCCGCTCTGCCAGGATGGGCGCGGCTGGGGAGCCGAATCTGGGGATTCCGCGGACGCGAGCGGTTGTTCATCGCGTCTTGAGGCACCGACACTGCAGTGTGCCGAGCGGTTCGCGCGGCGAGAGGACACTTCCCGAGTCAGGAACCCACCGCGGAGATGATCCGCTCTCGAGGAAGCGTCAACGAAGAAGTGACCGAGTCGTACCAGCACCAGCACGTCGTCTACCAGCACATCGTCCGAGCGCCGTCGAACGGGCAGGGGGTGGCCGCGCTCGTTGTCGGCATCCTGGCGATGTTCTTCGGGGTCACCGTTCCCATCCCGGTGTGGGGCCTCTTCGTGAGCTTCGTGGCGTTTCCGCTGAGCGTCGTGGCCATCATCCTCGGACACATCGGCCTCGCGGCGGCGCGGCGCGTCGGAGTGGGACGCGGCAACGCGCTGGCCGGGGCGATTCTGGGGTACATCACGCTGGCCATCTGTCTGCTCACGACCGGGTTCTGGTTCGCGGCCCTCAGCGGGGCCGCATCGAGCGCGTCCCTCTGAGCGTCACGTGCGCAGAGTGCGGGTCGGCGGCGTGGCGGCGGACTTCCTCGTGCCGCCGAAGTGGCCGACGCCGACGGACAGATGGATCCGCAACAACACCTTCTGGGAACCGCCGCCGGGGTGGACTCCGCTCGGCGGCCTGCCGCCGGCCCCCGTCGGGTGGGTGTTCTGGAAGCCCAACCCGCAGTTCCTGCGGCGCCGCATCGCGACCGATGCGGCGCTGGCGCTGTGGGCGCGGCTGTCGAATCTCCTCTTCCTGTTCTGGGTGGCGCTCGCCGCGCTGCACGTCGTGGTCACGGTGATGGAGTTGCCGCGTCCGCCCGCCCTCGGATTCCTCCTCAGCGGGGCGTTGATCGCGAGTCTTGGCTGCACGATCGTGCGCGAGTCCCTGCGGACCCGGCTCATCCGGCGCACCGCGCAGCAGGCCGCCGTCGCTGCCGCCGACGAGCGGCAGCGCCGGCTCGTCCGTGAGTACCAGCGGTACCTGGCGGACCCGGCATGACGCTGGACGAGGCACGCGCCGTCCTCGGCCTCGAGCGTGGAGCGACCGGTGAGGAGGTCCGCAAGGCGTATCTGCGGTGTGCGCGCGTCTCGCACCCCGACCGGCATCCGGAGGCGGATGCCGCAATGCGCGCGCAGTACGCGCACGACTTCGACCGCGCGCGCGAAGCCCGCGACATCCTGTTGCTCGTCGCGCCGGCCACCTGCCGACCCGCAGCCCCGGAGCCGCCGCGGCCGGCCCCGGCATCCGATCGGAACCCTGCTCCAGCATCGTCGGCACCCACGCCGGGCAGCAGGCGGGCGGCACGCGCGCGACGCGCGCAGCCCCGCGCCACCGACATGCCGCCGCGCACGACCCTGCGGTTCGAGGAGTTCGTGCGGCAGACGGATGCCGAGGGCTTCGGGCCCGGGGTGAAGACGGGCCTGTACCGCGACCTGACGAGGGTCGTCGTGTGGTCAGGGCTCGCGCTCGTCGCGGGAGGCGTCGGTGCGGGCATGGTGCTCCTGGCGGTCGGCTGAGCACCGCCTGGTGGGCGCGGGAGTCGGCTGGCGGTGGTCGTCGATGACGGGGCGCGCGGACCTCGCGAGCGGCCCACGTCCCCTACGCCGCGCGTAGCCTGGATGCATGAGTGGCGCACTGAGCACGACCCCGGCGCTGGGGAGTCGCTACGCCCGCGAGTTCCCCGAGCTGGCGGTGCCGTGGCGGGCGCAGGAGTTCCCCGACGCGCGGCTCCTCGTGCTCAACGAGCCGCTGGCCGCCGAGCTGGGTTGGGATGCCGCAGCCCTGCGCGACGGTGACGGCGCCGGCGTGCTGGTCGGTGCCGGACTCCCCGACGCGGCGGAGCCGGTCGCCCAGGCCTACGCCGGCCACCAGTTCGGCGCGTACTCGCCTCGTCTCGGCGACGGTCGCGCGCTGCTGCTCGGCGAGGTCGCCGACGCGAACGGGCACCTGCGCGACATCCACCTGAAGGGTTCGGGCCCGACGCCGTTCGCCCGGGGCGGCGATGGGCTGGCGGCGACCGGACCGATGCTGCGGGAGTACATCGTCAGCGAGGCCATGCACGCCCTCGGCGTACCGACGACCCGCGCGCTCGCCGTCACCGCGACCGGCGAGGACGTGTACCGCGAGAGCGTGCTCCCCGGCGCGGTACTCACCCGCGTCGCGAGCAGCCACCTGCGGGTGGGCACTTTCCAGTACGCCGCCGCGATGGGGGACGACGACCTCGTGCGTCGCCTCGTCGCCCACGCCCTCAACCGGCACTACCCCGACCGTGCCGCGGCCGACAACCCGTCGCTCGCGCTGCTCGAGGCCGTCATCGACGCGCAGGCCGCGCTCATCGCGCAGTGGATGCTGGTGGGCTTCGTCCACGGCGTCATGAACACCGACAACATGACGATCTCGGGGGAGACGATCGACTACGGCCCGTGCGCCTTCATGGATGCCTTCGATCCGGCATCCGTGTACAGCTCGATCGACCTGCAGGGCCGCTACGCCTTCGGCCGGCAGCCGCTGATCGCCGAGTGGAACCTCGCGCGATTCGCCGAGACCCTGCTGCTCACGCTCGACGACGACGAGGACCGCGCCGTCGAGCTCGCCCAGGAGGCCCTCGGCCGGTTCCGCGGCGCGTACAACGCGGCCTGGTTCGGCGGGATGCTGCGCAAGCTCGGTCTGCCGGCAAGCGCGGGCGCCGGCGCGACCGAGGACCCGGTCACCACGGCGCTGCTCACCGACCTCATCGGCCTGCTCCACGTCGGTCGCGTCGATTACACCGGGTTCTTCCGGCAGCTCAGCGCCGCTGCGCGCGGCGACCAGGCGCCGGCGCGTGAGATGTTCAGCGACCCCGACCCGTTCGATCTGTGGGCACCGCGCTGGTTGGAGCACGGCCCCGACGCCGACGTGATGGACGCGGTGAACCCCGTCTACATCCCGCGCAATCACCTCGTCGAAGAGGCGTTGGATGCCGCGACGGGCGGTGATCTGTCGCCCGTCGAGCGACTGGTCGACGCCGTGACGTCACCGTATGTCCAGCGCCCCGGCTTCGAGCGTTACGCGGAGCCCGCGCCCGAGGCGTTCGGCCCGTACCGCACCTTCTGCGGCACCTGACGCTCGAGGGGGTGTGACGCGAGCCCGTGTCAGACCCGTTGCCGCACGACGCGCGCCGTGGCATCCGGGTCGGGTCGGTGCATGACCGATTCCGGCACGATCACGAGCTCGGCGTGCGGCATCGCCTGCGCCAGCCGATCGGCGGAGGCGACCAGCATGGGGAACGTCTGCTCGCCGCGCAGGATCGTGACCGGCTGCGACACTGCCAGCATCTCGGGAGTGGGCGTCGACAGCTGGCGTGTGAGGGTGGCGTCGTAGACGGTGGACTGGGCGACCGCGACGAGCGAATCGAACATGTCGCTCCGGCGGATCTGCTCCACCATCTCCGGCGGCAGTTCGACGCCTTCGAGCTGGAACGTGACGACGGCCTCGTCGCTCCTGCCGTCGTCGACGAGGCGCTGCAGTCGCTCGGGCAGGTCTGCGGCGGGGTCGTCGACGCCGAACCGGAACGGCGGCTCCGAGAGGAAGAGGGCGCTCATCGGCACGCCGCGGGCTGCGGCGAACAGGGCGAGCACGGCACCCGACGAATGCCCGAGCACCATCGCGTCGCCGCCGACCGCATCGACTACCGCGGCGACGTCGTCGGCCTCGTTCTCGGGCGTGGAGCCGCGGCGGTCGCCGCTGGAGCCGCGCCCGCGCCTGTCGACGGTCACCGCGCGGAACCCCTGTTCCGCAAGCGCGTTCGCGATCGGCGCGCCGTCGGAGGCCACCGAGAACGCGCCGCCGACGATGATGATCGGCGGTCCGTCTCCGACCTCGTCGAACGCGATCGTGGTGCCGTCGGCGGACGTCGCTGTCTTCACGCTGACAAGAAAGCACGGACCACGCGCACCCGCAAGACATCGAGCGGCGCGTCCGCGCCGGCATCCCTCACGCCCGCGAGCCGGTTCCGCCCCGCCGTCGTCTCGGGTACCTTTTCGGACATCGCCCGCCGAGGGAGGGACGCGGATGCCCGAGACCACCTGCCACGTCTCGATGTCCCTCGACGGCTTCGTCGCAGGGCCCGACCAGAGCCTCGACGATCCGCTCGGCAGGCGCGGCATGGAGTTGCACCGCTGGCACCTGGGCGACCCGCGCGCGACCCAGGCCGACGCCATCACGTCCGCCCGGCTGGGGCGCCCGCGCGGTGCATACGTGATGGGACGCAACATGTTCGGCCCGATCCGTGGCGCGTGGGATGGTGACTGGCGCGGCTGGTGGGGACCTGAGCCGCCGTACCACGCACCCGTGTTCGTGCTCACCCACTACGCCCGCGACCCGATCGAGATGGAAGGCGGAACCACCTTCCACTTCGTCACCGGAGGCTTCGATGACGCCTACGCGCGCGCGGTCGAGACCGCAGGCGAGGGCGGCGTCCACATCGCGGGCGGAGCCTCGACCGTGCGGCAGGCTCTGCGCGCGGGGGTCGTCGACGAACTGACCCTCGACATCGCGCCCGTGCTGCTCGGCTCGGGGGAGCGCATCTTCGACGGAGGCGAGTCGTTCGGGTTCGAGCCCGTCGAGGTGCTGCACTCGCCGCTGGCCACGCACGTCCGCTACCGCCGGGTGGAGGTGGCATGACCTACCGTTTTCACGGGATGTGTCTACCGTTTGCGGCGTGACACGGTGACCAAGCGGACCACCTGATCGCGCGTACGCTGGAAGGCATGCTGATCGGTTCCATCCGCCCTGTCGAGACCCGCGAGATCGCGGTTGAAGGTGATTCCCTCGCGGAGCTGCACAAGAAGCTCACTGCCCAGACCCCGGCGGGTTGGGAGCTCGCGGAGGCTCCGGTGCGTATGACGAAGGGTACCGTCGCGGTGACCGCTGTCGGGAAGTTCGTCCGCCGCGACGGAGCGCGCGAGATCGAAGCGGACGACATGGCCGCCCTGCGAGCAAAGGTTCCGGCCGGTTGGCAGTTGACCAACGTTCGGCAGATCTGAGGACGACGGCATTCATGTGTGCAGCCGACGTCGGAAACCGCTGAGCGTCACCATCACACTGTTCGGGTGCCCGGCAGGTGCGCCAGTTCTCGCTCCAGCCCGCCGCCCTACCGGTAGTTGATGAACTGCAGGTCGACGTCCAGGTCGGCCGCCTTCAGCAGTCGCTGCACTTCCTGCAGGTCGTCGCGGCTCTTGGACTGCACGCGCAGCTCATCGCCCTGGATCTGCGACTTGACCGACTTCGGGCCCTCGTCGCGGATGAGCTTGCCGATCTTCTTCGCGTTCTCCTGCGAGATCCCTTCCTTCAGCGTGGAGACGATGCGGTACTCGCGGCCGCTGGGGACCGGGTCGCCCGTCTCGAGGCTCTTCAGGGAGATGCCGCGCTTGATGAGCTTGGACTGGAACACGTCGAGCACGGCCTTCGCGCGGTCCTCGCTGTTGGCCTTGATGAGGATCGAATCGCCGCTCCACTCGATCGACGCGTCGGTGCCCTTGAAGTCGTAGCGCTGCTCGACCTCTTTACGCGCCTGGTTGAGGGCGTTGTCCGCCTCCTGGCGGTCGATCTTCGAGACGATGTCAAAGGAGGAATCAGCCATGTCGTGAGTCTACCGAGCAACGCGTCGGGCACTATGTGTCCCATGGGATCAGCGTTGACCACCATCGGACTACCCGTCGCCCTCGGCATCATCATGCTGGGCCTCGGCCTCAGCCTCACCCCGCGCGACTTCGCGCGGGTCGCGAAGCAGCCCAAGGCGGTGATCGTCGCCCTGCTGTGCCAGCTGGTGCTGCTGCCGGCGATCTGCTTCGGCCTCGTGCTGCTGTTCCAGCTGCCGCCCGTGCTGGCGGTGGGCATGATGATGCTCGCCGCCTCGCCCGGCGGCACCACGGCGAACCTCTACAGTCACCTCTTCCGCGGCGACATCGCCCTGAACATCTCCCTCACGGCGCTCAACTCCGTGATCGCCGTGGTGACCCTGCCGATCATCACGAACCTCGCCATCGCCTACTTCGACCCGTTCGACGGTGAACTCGGAATGCAGTGGGCCAAGACCGTCGAGGTGTTCGCCATCGTGCTGCTGCCGGTCGCGCTCGGGATGCTCGTGCGGCGCGTGTGGCCGCAGTTCGCCGACCGCATGGACAAACCGGTGCGCATCGTCTCGGTGATCGTGCTCATCGTCGTGATCGCGGGAGCCGTGGCATCCAACTGGGCGCTGCTGGTGGAGAACGTCGCGAGCCTCGCGCTCATCACGGTGCTGTTCTGCCTCATCAGCCTCGGTGTGGGATATCTGGTGCCGCGCCTGCTCAAGGTCGGCAAGCGACAGGCGATCGCGTCGTCGTTCGAGATCGGCATCCACAACGCGACCCTGGCGATCGTCATCGCCCAGACGGTGATGGGCTCGGTGGAACTCAGCCTGCCGGCGGCCGTCTACGGCGTGCTGATGTTCTTCATCGCGTTCGGGTTCGGCTTTCTCATCCGCGACCGGCGCGCGACGGCATCCGAGATGCGCCAGGAGGATGCCGCGACGGCGGCGCCTTCGTAGACTGGCCCGCATGCGTCCGCTCACCGAGGACGAACTGCGCACGTCGTTCGTCAACGCCGGCCCCGACGACATCCGCCAGGTGGCGGTGCCCGCCGACTTCCTCTTCGCCGACTGGGACCACCTCGACTTCTACGCGTGGCGGGATCCGCGCACCCGCAGTCGCGGGTACGTGGTCGCCGAGGTCGGGGATCGTCTCACCGGCGTCGTGCTGCGCGCGGCCGATGGATCGGGCCGGGCCAGGGCGGCGATGTGCAACCTCTGCCACACGATGCAGCCCGCCGATCAGGTGGCGCTGTTCACGGCGCGCAAGGCGGGGGATGCCGGTGCGCACGGCGACAGCGTGGGGACCTACATCTGCGCCGACCTGTCGTGTCACGAGAACGTCCGGCTCGCCGCACCCCTCGCCCCCAGCGAGGTCCGGGCGAGCGTGGATCGCCGCATCGACGGCACCAGGCAGCGCACCGAGGCCTTCGTCGCGCGGGTGGTGCAGGGCTCGGTCTGAGCCGATTTCGGACACCCGGCGGAACAGAGTAGGATTGTCAATCGCGCCTCCGGTCGACTGGATAAGCTGGGCGGGTGCGCACCTGGCGAGTTACCCAAGCGGCCAAAGGGATCTGACTGTAAATCAGACTGCTCAGCATTCGGGGGTTCGAATCCCTCACTCGCCACGAATGTGAGTCACCAATGAACGAGAGCCCGGCCATCGGCCGGGCTCTCGTTTTGGTTGCGCCTGCGGGTCCGGTGGACCGCAGGGAAAAGAAGAGGGAGCCCGCCCTCTGCTGAATCAGCAGGAGGTCCGGGCTCCCTGGCTCTGGAGGCCTGTGGGTCAGGCCATCGGCACCGTGGCGCCCACGCACACCCGCAGGCTCTCGCGGATGGCGGCCACGACATCTTCGGGGCCGTAGCCGAGCGCAGCCTGCACCGGCTCCGGGTCGATGTACGCGAACCGTTCCTGCACCTGCACCGCGTCCGCCTGGTGCATGCCGTGCTCGATGCCGCGCGCCGCCTCAGCCTCGTCGAAGGCGATCATCCCGGGCAGGAACGCCGCAGCGGGCAGCGGCGTCACGCGCGCCGGGTCCATGCCGGCCTCTTCGGCGATCATGCGGTGGAAGTCCGCGTAGGTCATGTTGATGCCGCCGAGCGCGTAGGTCTTGCCGTGCTCACCGCGTTCGATCGCACCGCGCGCGGCCTTGGCGACCTGGCCTGTGGTGACCATGACCGTGCCGCCGGAGGCCACGGCGATGGGGGCGTCCTCGGGGACGGCGGCATCCATCGTGACGAACATGTTCCACAGCGGAATCGTGTCGGGCATGGTCCCGAAGATCCAGGGGAGCCGGAGCGAGGTGACCGTCATTGCACCGTCGCCCTCGAGGAAGGCGACCTGCTCCTGCAGCAGCCGGGTGCGCACGTACCCCGCCTTCTCGCGCAGGCCGATCTCGGGCCACCGCTCGGCGAACTCGGAGAAGTAGGAGCCGAACACGACGAAGGAGCTGACGCCCGCCTCTCGGGACAGGCGCGCCATCCGCTGGGTCGGCAGCACGTTGGCGCGGTAGAAGAAGCCGGCTGCGGGGGCCTGGGGGGCGACCCGCTCGTCGACACCAGCGGCATAGGCGACGGCGTCGACTCCCTGGAGCAGCGCCAGCAGTTCATCGTCCGATGCCTCGGCGACGTTGCAGTAGGCGTACCGCACGCCCTCGAGCGGGTGGGCGGTCTCGGGCGGGAGCGCGATCGAAAGGACGTCGTATCCGTGGGCGAGGAGTTCCTCGGCCGTCGCGCGTCCGAGGAGACCGGTTCCGCCGATGATGGCAACTGTGGACATGGTGTTCCCTTCGTGATGGGTCAGTTCGCAGTTGTCATCTACGGCTCTGGCCTGTGGTCTGACCACAACCTATCGCGGTGGATCGCCGCGCACCAGAGCCACCGGCCGGAAATAATCCAGACCGGTCGGGGTGGCCTCAAGTGGTCCGCAGCACGCGGTCGTGGAAGTATGGGGGCTCTGCGGCGGCCACGCCGCGGGAGAGGATCAACGATGACTGAGCCGATCACGAGCCCTGCCTCCGCCAAACTGCTGCGTATCGCGATCTGGGTCGCGATCGGTGCGCTGATCGCCGCCGCCCTGGTATGCGTCGTCTGGGTGCTGTTCGGACCCGAGAGCGGCATCGTCGGGCGCGCGTTCCTCACGATCCTGTTGCTCGCGGCCTTCGCCGGCATCTCGATCCTCGAGACGCAGCTCGCCCCTCGCCGCCCCGCCTGGTTCGCGCTGGCGAGCATGGCGGTGTGGGTCATCACGCTGCTGATCGGCGCGTTCATGATCTGGATGCCGGAGGCGGACCGCTACTTCGGCATCGGCGCCGACCGCTTCTTCCGCTTCCTGCTGATCGTGCTGGTGCTGCAGCTCGCCCTGCTGCACGTGCGGCTGTTCAGCAAGGCGCATGCGCGGTGGTCGTCCACGTTCACCACGATCGTGACCTACGTCACCATCGCGCTCGTCGTGATCCTCGCGATCATGCTCGTGATTCCGCTCATCTTCTCCGAGTTCTACGACTTCCTCGCCATCTACTGGCGCATCGTGGTGTCGCTCGCGATCCTCGCCGCCGTCGGCACGGCGTTGGTTCCGCTGGTGAACGCGCTGCTCTCGCCCAAGCGCCCCCGCCCTGCCGTCGCCCCCTACGCCGCGCCGCAGGCCGCCCCGCACTCCGGGTCCTACGCCCCGACGTACGCGGCCCCCGCTCTGCAGGCCCAGCCGGCGCAGCAGTGGCCGACCTACGCCGACGGCTACACGCCGCTGCCGGTCATGCCCGACGGGTCGCCCGACTGGAACGCCTACTACACCGGCTACCCCACCTACGCTCAGCCCGGCTACGCCGCGGTCGAGCAGACTCAGCCGTCGACGCGCACGACCGAGCACGCGCCCGCACCCGAGCCCCAGCCCGAGTCGGCGGCGGCGCAGGAGGACTTCCCGCCCGTGCCCCCGCGCCCCCCGCTTCCCCCGCGCCCGTAGCGCCGAGCCGTGGTCCGGCGCGTCAGCGATCGAGCAGTTCCAGCGCGGCGTGTGCGGCGTTGTGACCGCCGATGCCGCTGACGGCGCCGCCGCGGCGCGCCGCCGACCCACACCACAGCACCCGCTCGTGCCCGGTGGAGACTCCCCAGCGCGCGGCCGGGGAGTCGAGGTCGTCGTCATCCTCGGCCCACGGCCATGACAGGTCGCCGTGG
The DNA here is from genome assembly GCF_042885955.1 of Microbacterium sp. NPDC058021. Taxonomy (NCBI): domain Bacteria; kingdom Bacillati; phylum Actinomycetota; class Actinomycetes; order Micrococcales; family Microbacteriaceae; genus Microbacterium; species Microbacterium sp. NPDC058021. The sequence goes on along the minus strand of NZ_JBHVRF010000003.1, from coordinate 356,998 downwards.
AAGATGTCGCCCCCTGTCATGCCCAGAGACGCCTCGAGGTCACCGGTCGTGCGCGCTTCGATACACGGCGCACCCTCGGGGGTCTCGTAGAGGACGTCGGCGATGGGCTCGGCCAGCACGCTGTCGAGCGTCGCCTGCGCGGCGCGCAGCAGGTCGGCACGCGCTCGCTCAGGGTCGGCGCCGGCGACCAGCCGGTGCGGCGCCTGCAGTCCGAACAGGGTGAGCGTCTGTGCGCCGGATGCGCGCAGTCCGCTCCCCAGGATCGTCGGGTCGGTGAGCGAATGGCAGTAGATCTCCGCCGGCAGGGGAGTCGGCAGGCGGCCCGCGGATGCCGCCGCGTGCGCGGCATCCAGCTGGGTGAGCGTCTCGTTGATGTGGAAGGTGCCGGCGAAGGCGGCGGTGGGGTCCACGGCGTCGTCGCGCAGCCGCGGCAGCCGGCGCAGCAGCATGTTGACCTTGACCTGTGCGCCCTCGGGCGCGGATGGCGCGTCGCCTGCCACGCCGCCGGCGGCCAGGAGCCCGTGCAGCACCGCGGGGCCCACGCCACTGAGCACCAGACGGCCGTGGAAGACCCCGCCGCCGGCCGTCTGCACCTCGCCCTCGGGGGTGACGGAGGTGACGGTCGCGTCGGCGATGAGCTCGGCGCCGGCCTCGCGCGCGGCGCGCTCGAGCTCGGCGGACACCCGGCCCATGCCCCCGACCGGCACGTCCCAATCGCCGGTGCCGCCACCGATCACGTGGTAGAGCAGGCAGCGGTTCTGCCGCAGGCTCGGGTCGTCGGCTGTGGCGAACGTGCCGATCAGGCCGTCTGTCAGCGCGATGCCCCTGGCGAGGTCGGTGCGAAGGCTCTCACGCAGTAGTTCGCCGAGGGGTGCCTGTGTCACGGCGTGCCACAGGGCGTCGTCGGCCACCTGCGTGCGGACATCGGCGGCCCGGGGGAGAGGCGCGGTGACGGTGGGGAACACGGCGCGAGCGAGTGCGCTCAGCCGGGTACCCAGCGCGGCGAAGCGCTCCGCCTCGTCGGCATCACCCGTGGTGCGGGCGAAGCTGCGCGCGGTCGCCGCGGCATCCGCCGTATCGATCAGGATGCCGCGCTCGGGCCGTGCCGGGTCGGGGGTGTACGACGAATAGCGTCGACGGCGAAGCGGGATGCGCATACCCAAGTCGTCGATGATGCGGGCGGGCAGCAGGCTCACCAGGTAGCTGTAGCGCGACAGGCGGGCGTCGACGCCCGGCCACGGCTGCTGCGACACGGCCGCACCGCCGAATCGGCCGAGGCGCTCGAGCACGGCCACGGAGCGGCCTGCGCGGGCGAGGTAGGCGGCAGCGACGAGGGCGTTGTGGCCGCCGCCCACGATCACGACATCGTGGGTACGGGCTGCCTCGACCATGGCGCCACCATAGTGCGCGTAGCGTGGTGCGCATGGGTCTGGAGCAGCAACTCGAATCCCTCGCCGTCGATATCGCCCGCGAGGCCGGAGCCCTCGCCCGGGCGAGACGGGAGGAGGGCGTGTCGATCGCGGCGAGCAAGTCGGCGCTCGCCGACATCGTCACCGAGGCCGACCGTGAGGTGGAGGCGCTGATCCGCGCCCGCATCGCCGCCGCACGCCCCGGCGACGGGTTCCTCGGGGAAGAGTCGGACCCCGAACGCGGTTCGACCGGCGTCACCTGGGTGGTCGACCCGATCGACGGCACCGTCAACTACGCCTACGGCATCCCCTCGTACGCCGTCAGCATCGCCGCCGTCAGCGGCGAGCCCGACCCGCTCTCCTGGACAGCCCTCGCCGCCGCCGTGCATGCGCCGGCTCTCGGCGAGATGTTCCACGCCGCACGCGGCGAGGGGGCCTGGCTGGGCGAGTCCCGGCTTGCCGTGAATGCCGAGGTCAACCCGGCCGGATCGCTCCTGGCCACCGGCTTCGGCTACGACCCGGCCACCCACGGGCCGCAGCTGGCCCTGCTCGGGCGGGTCATGCCGCTCGCGCGCGACATCCGTCGCATCGGTGCCGCGTCGCTGGATCTCGCCTATGTCGCCGCAGGCCGCCTGGACGGGTACTTCGAGCGCGGACTGAATCCCTGGGATCACGCCGCCGGCGTGCTGCTGGTGCAGGAGGCCGGAGGTGTGGCTGTGGGGATGCCGGGCGACGCGCCGAACCGCGACATGACGATCGTCGGCAATCGGGCGCTGGTGCAACGCCTCGCCGACGTGGTCTTCGCAGACGACACGGCAGGCGACACGCAGGGCCGCTGAAACGGTCGAATTCGGGCGTGACAATCACCTCGCGCGCGGGGTAGTGTTTACCCGATCGTTACTTTCTCGGCCCGAACGAAAAGGTGACATCACCACCACCCGAAGACGTCCCTCGCCCCCCGAGCGGCCGACCCGAGAGCCCGCGATTTGACCATCGACGCCGACACGGCTGTTCCTGCGCCCACGCGCCGGTCCAGCCGCACCGTCGCCACGCCCCCGAGCGAGACGCCGAGCGCGCTCACTCGCGCGGAGCTTCGCCGTCGTGCCGCACGGCAGGCCGCTCAGCAGAGCGAAGCGGTGGAACTGGCCGCCCTCGTCGTCGCAGCGGCCGCGATAGAGCTTCCCGCATCCCTCACCCCGGATGCCCACCCCTTGACGTCGGCGACGGATGCCGCTAGTGACGCGGCCCCCGAGCACGTCGAGGCGCCCGTCGTCGAGACGCCCGTCGTCGAGACTCCCGCTGTCGTCGAGGTCGCGGCGCTGCCGCTGTCGCGCCGCGCCCGCCGTGCGACATCCGCCGCGCCGCTGATCGTCGAAGCCGCGCAGCAGGCCGAGACGCAACCCGGGGCGGATGCCGCCCCGACCACCGCCGCGGTGTTCGTCGCGACCGCTCCTGCGCTCGAGGCATCGGCCGCCGCATCGGTCCAGAGCCGGCACGACGATTTCGAACAGGCTGCCCGCTTGTTCGCCTTCAGCCCCGCAGTCGCCGCCCCGACCGCTCGCACCGAGCCCGAGCAGCAGACCGAGTGCGCGCTGGTCCGCGCGCAGCCGCGGCCGCCGCGCTGGGCTTCCGCCCGCAAGCGGCTGGCCGCCGCGTCCGTCTCGATCGGCGCCATGGGCGTCGTGGGGTTGCTTGCGGTCGGAATGACCACCCCCGCCGGTGCCGTCGGCGCGAGTGCAACCAAGGGCAGCGCCGCGACGACCTCGCTCGCCGCGGCGGCGCCGTCGGGCGAGGAAGAGATCCAGGCGTTCGTCGCCTCCTCGACGGTGGGCGATGTCACGCTCAACCGCGACGAGAGCTACTCGACCGCGACGATGTCGGATCTTGCCGCAGCATCGGGCGTGCGCAACTTCGACAACTCGTTCATCAACAACCCGAACTCGCCCGTGCAGTGGCCCTTCCCCGTCGGGGTGCCCTACACGTGGGGCTTCGAGATGCGCGACGGCAGCCTGCACCACGGCATCGACTTCGTGCCCGGTCAGGGTGCCGAGATCCACGCGATCGCCGACGGCACGGTGCGGATCGCGACAGAGTCGGGCGGCCTCTACGGCGTGCACGTGGTCATCGACCACGAGATCGACGGTGAGCTCGTCTCGAGCCACTACGCGCACATGGAGTACGGCTCGCTGCGGGTCAAGACCGGCGACACCGTGAAGGTGGGCGAGGTGCTCGGAACCGTCGGCGACACCGGATACTCCTTCGGCGCGCACCTGCATTTCGAGGTGTGGCAGAACGGTACGACCAAGATCGACCCGCTTCCGTGGATGAAGGAGCACACGGCGGGGTGACCCGCGTTTCAGAGGAGGCGTTCGCTCTGATATCCTCTTCTAGTTGCCTGCTTGCAGGCAGCACGCCCCGATAGCTCAGTGGCAGAGCACTTCCATGGTAAGGAAGGGGTCGTCAGTTCAATCCTGACTCGGGGCTCGCAGTATCCATCGGATGCATCGCGGCAGGGTAGCTCAGTTGGTGAGAGCGCACGACTCATAATCGTGAGGTCGCGGGTTCGAACCCCGCTCCTGCTACAGAAAGCCCCGGAATCTCAACGATTTCGGGGCTTAGCTGTTGTCGGCGACTGCGCTCTCCCCGCACAAACCCCGCAGATTCAGAAGCCCAGCACCAAATCAAGAGCCTCTGAGGCTCGGGTGCCGCCCACGGTCTTCGACATATACGTGCCCATGGTGAGCGACGGGTCGCTGTGCCCTAGGTACTCCGCGATGTCGCGGGGGGTGAGGCCTGCCTGGTCCAGAGCCGTGGCGACTGTTTTGCGGAATGAATGGAAGCTGTAGTCCCCGAGGTTGAGCCGGACGCGCGCGGCCGCCCAGTCTCTTGCTGTGTTGCGCGGGTCGCGGATGTTCCCGAGAACGGTCGGGAAGACGAGGTCGTGGGGATTCGGCCCGATGCGGAACCGACGATCGCCCAGGATGCCCACAAGCGCACCGGGGAGCTGGATACGTCTGGTGCCAGCCTCGGTCTTGGTGTGCTCCTGGCGGATGACGCCACGCCCGGTTGCGCGCACGACGTTCGCTCGAATGGTCACCGCGCCTGCGGAGAGGTCCACATCGCTCCAGGCCAGTCCGCACGCCTCACTGATCCGCGCGCCGGTTCCGGCGACGAAATCGATGAGGTCAACCATGTCCAGCTGCTGCAAGCGTTCGTCTGCGCGCACACTCTCAAGCAATCCGGCCAGTGCCTCGAGCGGCACGGGTGACGCGCCCGTCGCCCTCGCTCTCACTGTCTCGAGCTCCCGCACGGGGTTGTGGCGCACGGCATCTGCGCGCGTTGCGAGGCCCATCATGCCGGAAAGCACAGCGCGTACGGTCTTCGCGCTACCGGGGCCGATGTCGGCCGTGACAGAGTCCAAAAAGCGCTGCAGGCGGTCCGGCGTGGCCTCGGAGACGGACAGGTCTCCGATGCGGGGAGCGATGATCTTGCGAACGCAACGCTCATACGTCTCCAGGGTCCGGGGAGCGCGGTCTGCCTTGGCGAGGAGGAAGCGCTCGCCAAGGTCTCGGAGGCGAGTTTCGCGGCGCACCTCCACCGCGCTCGACGCCTGGATATCCGCAAGCGCCTGCCGCAGATTGGCCTGAGCCTTGGCCTTGGTCGGCGCAAACCGTTCAACCTGTCGGAGCTTGCCATCGTCGAAGCGATGGCGGGCGCGTGCTCGCCATTTTCCGGGCGTGACCTCCGAGAGGTGGATGGTCCCGTGGCTACTCAGCGGTGTCCGTGGTCGAGCCATCAAGGTGCCTTTCTAGTTCGAGAATCAATTGACGAGTGATGTGCCCACGAGCCTGGGGTGAGCCTGTCGTTGCCCGTTTGGCGGCTTCTTCGTCGAGTGTTTGTCCCCAGATTTGCTGGGCCCAGTCGTTTACAACGGAGGCTTCGACGCCTAGCCGCCTTGCCGCGCGTCGCTCAGCGAGGGTGGAGGTGTTATCAGCGGTTGGTGGGGCGGGTGCCGGAAAACCGAGCCGGTGGACGCTCGCCTGCGCGACCCCGTGGGGGCGGTCGGTGCTCGCGAATCGAGAGTCATTCGGGAGGGTGGACGCCATGTCGAGGTTCGCGAAGTCGCCCGAGATAAAGCTGCTCAGGTCGCCAACGCTGATGCTCCATCGATCGGTGATCGGGATATCAGCGTGACCTGCCAGATCAGACACCGAGACACGGTAGCCCTCACGTTCGTTCGAGAGTGCAGCGGCCACGCACAGCAAGACCGGCAGTGTGATGCGACGTTCTCCACGCTCCAGTTCGCTCACACGTGACGTCGTCCACGCGAGGCCGTACGCACGCGCCTTGCGCGCTAGCTGATCCTGGGAGAGCCCCAGCTCCTCGCGTGCTTTGCGTACGGCGACTCCGACTGCACGGCTATCAAGTGACATGGCACGAGCATACATGAATGAAGTAACCACCCATTGGAAACTTCTGATAGCGTCCTCAAGTAGCCAATATCTGGTTACTTCAGAAAGGAGCACGTTATGTCGGCAGTCACGGTCGAACTCCCGGAGGTCGCAACGCGGTCGCAGGTTGCGCATTACACGCAGACGTCGGTGCCCACACTTGCGCGTTGGGCGACTGAAGGAACCGGTCCGAAGGTCACCAAACTCGGACTGCGAGCGGTCCGCTATCGGCGCGAAGACGTCCTCGCCTGGCTGCAGCAGATGGCGGAGGCCGGTGACCGCTGAGCGCGCAGGCAGGGGCGGACGGGGATTCCGCCGTGATCGGCCGAAGACTCGCGTGGTGAGCACGTTGGTTGCCCGTGCGTCGCGCCCGGGGTCGGGGGCGTGGCGCGCAAAGAGGATTGGAGGACCGCAATGTCGTCGCATGCGATGAGCGATCTCGGCGATGGCCTGGTGAGGTGGGCGCTCGGTGCGGAACTGACTGAGCGAAGTCCCAGCGTCGGGCCGGATCGGGCGAGTCGGGTACTGGTCGCCCTCGCGCTCCACGCCGACCCGACTGGGGTCGCCTGGCCGTCTGCGGCCACTCTTGCAAGCATGCTTGGGGGTCTCCAGCGACGCGACGTGCGGAACGCGCTGGAGTTGCTTGAAGCGAATCGTTTGATCGAACGGGTGGCTACGGCACCCACGGCCCGTAGGTCCATCACGTGGCGGATCCTTGCGCCCGACGTAGCCTCGTGGGCATCCAATCGGCGCGCGCAGGATGTGGCGGGGTATCCCGCCACTGCGCCCAGCGGAACCTCGGAAACGTTGCGTAAGAGCGTGGCGGGGTATCCCGCCACCGAGGGCGGGTCGCATGTGGCGGGGCATGTGGCGGGGCGTGTGGCGGGGCATGTGGCGGTATACCCCGCCGCGAAGGAAAGGGAACAGAACTCTCTGGGGGATGACGTGGCATCGGCGTCGATTGGCGCTAGGACGAGCCGTGCCTGCACGCGGCACGCACACTGGGCGCACGATGAGCCGTGCCGCGCGTGCATGGTTGACCGGAACGCAGAGAAGTCGCGAGGGGCCGCCCAGCACCTGGGCAGGACCGATGGCTTGCGTACGGGGCACCGTCCGCTGGCAGAGGTGTCCGCGGCCGAACGGGCCATGATTGAGGACGCCTTGCGGGGATACCGCTGCGACCTCCCTGAGCATCTGTCGATCGCGTTGGTTGAGGCGCGGCTCGAGCGCGATCTTCTGACGCCGGTGGGTGTCTAGCGACGGGGACTTGCGACGCGGCAGCGATGGCGAGCCAACACGAAGGCAGATCGGCCCAGTACAACGTCGGGCGCGGTGACCCGCGCCGGTTGCACCGAGCGCTCTACGAGGAGGGGGTAGCACCCCGCCCCCCTCCTCGCCCCCGGCCCGCAAGCGTTCTGCCTCTCTCCCCGCGCGCGGGTTCAGGGGGTAGTGGCAGCGGGTGAAGGGTTCCCGGCGACGCGCTCAGGAGGCTTGTGCGGCCACGCGATCCACGCCCACATCGGAGGTCGTTCTTGCGTGCCATTCGACGGCATGCCGCCCGTACGCCTGCATCGGTGGCATGAATGGCGGTTCTGCTCGAGCACTTGCTGCCGCTTCTCGTCCGTGACGAGCGCGATCCCATCGGCCAGGTATCCCTTCCCCGGCCGAGCTCAAACAACCCCACGTCGGTACGAAGCACATTCGTTGATCAGTGCCCGCGTGCCATTCGTCGTGCTAAGGCAGGGGCAGTGTCCGTGGGGGGCCGTACGTTAAGGGCATGACTAACGATTACGCAACTGCATGGGACGCGCTCGCATCGGCGATCGGTGCGGCAAAGGGCATGTCAACTGGAAACGTCACGAGTGTGGAGCACATGACCGTCGACCAGCAGCTGAAGGTGGCGGAGGTCGCCGCGCTGCTTTCCATCTCTCAGGAGCTTTCGCAGATCCACCACGATGGCATCGCGGAGCATCGCGCGCGGTAGCGACATGCATCGCTCCCCGGCGAGCCCTAGCGAGGTGCTGGCCCGGACGGCCGGTCCGTCACAACGTGCCCGGATCGCCTGGAGACGGCATTGTGCCCAGAAACACCAACGAGCACGTCACACACGCAAACCCCTTACCCGTCGACCGGAGCACCGTCCCGCACCCCGGGCATCGTGGCTGCGCGACGTCGTCGAGGTCCATGGAGGAACGCTACGCTCCGTGCGAGGACGTTTCGAGGGGATTCCGAACCATGACGCACTGTGTGCCAGGGCGCGAATGCCGATGCTGCGGCGTCGCTACGCCCTTCACCGGTACCGCACGACCTGTCGTGTCAGATGAACTTCCGGGCATCGACGGCTCACTGTGTGTGCCGTTGCGCACCGACGGGGCCGGACGCCCTGCCCCCTCCGCGCGTAGCCCGCAAGCGTTCTGACGCTCGCCGTGCGCGCGGGTCTGCGGGGTGGTGGGAACTGCGCAGGACCCGGTGGTGACCCGCGGGTGCGTGTTCGGCTGACGGCACGAGATCGTAGATTCCGAGAGTTGACTGAGCTGCGGATACCGGCGAGCCAGCTAATTGCGAGCCGCCAAATTGGCTATTTGAGCCGAGGAAGCGGGATGGTATCGTGAGGTCATGACGGGCCGCTGGAACGTCATCCGCCTGAGGCCCCGCTGAGCGGGGCCTTCAGTGCGTTAAGGGGTCCATACGTGCTGGCCTTTGAGGCATGGGATCGCGAGGTTACGGATGCGCTCCACTTCCGCGACCGTGCGCGGATGCGCGCTCGCGAAGCCGTACCGCTTGCGCAGATAGATGTAAGTGAGCATGTCCGATGCCTGCAACGGTCGATGCTCACGGGAGTCGACCCAGTCAAACGGGCGCTCGATGCGGTCGAGCGCAAGGGCCTTCCAACCAGGTGTGCGGCCCACGTCCTGCCACTGCTGTACCCGCGCCTCGTGATGGGCCTGGTCCGGTACTTGATCCGCGATGATGGTGACACGAGACCCTCGCTCGGCCGCATACTGATCGACCAGTTCGAGCGCGTACTGCAATGAGATCTCGTGTGGGGGCCACGGGTCGACATATCGCTTCGCGAGTCGGTCCACACGGCTTACCCCTCCGATGAACCACGCCCCTCCCACGTTCGCTATCTGTGCGATCGCCCGGCGGTATAGGGCGAAGGCAACGGCTTGCTTGTTCCGAAGGCATGACCACTCTTCGGATCTCTGGAAGAGATTCTGCCCGTGGAACTCTGCAGTGAGTGGAACTTCGGGGTGCGCGCGATTGGTCTTCCAGAGCACGTCGTCCAGCGCCAGGCGGATCCTGTCCACCTGCCGTGCATCGAGGACTAGCGCACCCACCAGGTGCACCTTGCCCTCTATGTACGACTCGTCGATGTAAGCGAACAGCACGGCCCCGAGCATAGACAGTCGACGCCCGGCGTGGGAATTAGGACGCAGACCTGAGCGCAGAGCCTTCGCAGCCGCATCGGGGATGGCATACTTGCGCTGAACTTATGCACAGTCAGCGTTTCGCTGGCCACATCTGGGCCCGAAGAGGCGAGTGCGAGTCTGACAACGCAGTTGGGGGAACATGCGCTTTTACGTGGAGTCCGGTCACGCTCCCGATCCCAACCATCGGGGGGCTGTCAGGCTCACCCGTCAGGACTGGGACGATTGGTTCAAGTACGCGACGCTCTACTCGGTTGAGTACATAGACGCGGAAGGTCGAGAGCACTATGTAGGCAACACGAAGATCGGTCGCTTCGGGCTAAAGCCAGCCCGAGCGAGGGATGCGGGGCCAGGCGAACGCACGCCAGCGCCGCCGTCCGCTTTCGATCGACTCCCCGCTGACTTCTTCTCACTTGGGCAGGATCCCTCGTACTACGAGGATCTCACCAAGCTGGGCGGTCAAATCAGGGAAGCAGTGTTGCTGGGGCTTCGCGACATCGCCCACGATCCCGATCTACTTCGACAGGCTGAGTCCGAGGACGTCACGCGCGTTTCACTCCTACGAACGGTGCCGTTGCCGACTGTCCGCGACCAGTTCGCGCGCCTGGCGCGCGGTGGAGCACGTCTTACCCCCTACGAACTCTCCTACTCGCTCAAGTACTCCAAGCCGAAGCCGGTGCGAATCGAGTTCTCGGTGACTCCGGGGGCGGTGCCCCCGACGAACGTTCATGTCCTGATCGGGCGGAACGGGGTTGGCAAAAGCACGTTTCTCAACCGTCTCGCAAAGCACCTGGTGCAGAAGGAGGCGCGCGATGCCCCTGATACTGACGCAGAGAGCGCGGCGCTCGCCAACTTGGTCTCTGTATCGTTCAGCGCGTTCGACGAGTTTGAGCCTATTCCTGTGCCCCAAGACCGGACGAAAGGGCTTACCTATCACTACGTAGGGCTGAAGAAGATCGGCGGGAAGAAAGACGATCCGTTCAAAAGTCACCAGGCCTTAGCGTCGGAGATGACTAGGAGTGCGAAGCTCTGTCTCGACCGGGGCCGTCGCCAGAGGTGGCTCGACTCCCTTCGCCTTCTGGAATCAGACCCGATCTTCGGTGCGGCCGGCATCGCGGACACCATCGAAGAGGGGGAGGACGAAGCTGAGATTCTTGATTACATCTCAGACCGATTCCGCTTGCTCAGTTCGGGTCACAAGATAGTCCTGCTCACGATGACTCGGCTCGTCGAGACTGTCGAGGAGAAGAGTCTTGTCTTGCTCGACGAACCCGAGGCACATCTCCATCCGCCGCTTCTCTCAGCGTTCGTGCGCGCCCTGAGCAGTCTCTTGATCGACCGCAACGGCGTGGCAATCGTCGCGACGCACTCACCCGTGGTGCTGCAGGAGGTGCCGAGGTCGTGCGTGTGGCGCCTCGACCGAAACGGGAAGCAATTGTCGCTGGCCAGGCCGACCATTGAGACCTTCGGGGAGAACGTGGGCACCCTGACGAACGAGATCTTCGGGCTCGAAGTAATCTCGACCGGCTTCCACGGCGTGCTTGAGGAGGTCGTTTCGAGAGCCCGGACATACGAAGCGTCGATCCAAGAACTCGACGGCCAGGTCGGTGCAGAGGGTCGCGCGATTCTGCGGGCTATGGTGAATGCGGCTATCGAGGACACCAATGTGGCGCATTGATCGTCCGGCGATCACCGTTCACGACGTTGCCACGCAGTGTGCAGCCGGCGTGCGTGACAGTGCGTTTGCTCGCCGCATCCGGAGTTCTCGCGCGAATCTCACGGCCAACAGCCTCCGACTCTCGGCTGCTCACGACTCCGACCGCTTACACGATCTCGATCCTGATCATTTCGAGGTGTCAGATCTGACTGATGCGGAAATGAAAAAGATCTACAAAACGCAGCTAGCCCGCAGTGGGCGGCCAGCGCGCTCGAGCTATGACGAGCTCATATCGGGCGCTCTGCGAAATCTGTGCACGTACTGTCAGTATGGGGTGGCTAACACCCTGGATCACTTCGTTCCGAAGGACGTGGTTGCGGGCCTCGCAATCGAGCCGCTGAATCTGATACCGGCCTGTAGTCGATGTAATCACGTGCTTGGCAGTAGCGTCGCGGACGGCTACGACGACCAGTTTTTGTACCCGTATGGGGCCCCGTCGCTAGGCCGGTGGCTCTGGGCCGAGCTCCTGGAGACCGAGCCGGTGAGCGTGCGCTTCGTCGCGCGTCCCCACCCCGGACTAGCACCCACTGTGCAGTCGAGAGTGACGTTTCAGTTCAGACAGTTGAAACTTGGGCAACTCTTCGCGGTGGTCTCGGCGACCGACTTGGCGGAGATGCGTGAGACGCTGACGGCCAACTTCTCCGATGGGTGCGCTGACGATGTCCGAGGGCACCTCCGCGACACAGCCAGAATCCTGTTCGGTGTGGACGAGAACAACCGTCGTGCAGTCCTCTTCGAAGCGCTCGCAGACAACGATTGGTACTGCGAAGGCGGCTACTCGTCCCTGTAGTGCGTTGCGGGCGCCAGCCTGCTCACGTCCAGGCCACCACTTGACCACCCCGCATAAACCCCGCGTATTGCTCAAGCATCCGTGCACGTCGACGAGTTCTCAAGAACTGTCACCGTCAGACTATTGGGCGCGTTGACGTCGCATGCGTTCTCGTGAAACCAGCCGACGCCTAATCGTGAGGTCGCGGGTTCGAACCCCGCTCCTGCTACAGACGAAGAACCCCCGGCTCACGCCGGGGGTTCTGTCGTTCCGGTGCCGCGGGCCTACGCCGTGATGAGCACCTTCAGAGCCTTGGTCTCGGCGGCGCGCCCGAACACGTCATAGGCCTTCTCGATCTCGGCCAGCGTGAATTCGTGGGTCACGAACCGTGAGGCATCCAGCTTGTGCTGCTCGACCAGCTTGAGCAGCGTGTCGGTCGTGTTGGTGTTCACGAGCCCCATCGTGATGGCGATGTTGGCGATCCACAGGCGGTCGATCGGCAGCTCGACGGGCTTGCCGTGCACCCCCACATTGGCGACGACCCCACCGGGACGCACGATGTCGATCGCCGCGGCGAAGGTCGCCGGGATGCCGACCGCTTCGATCGCGACGTCGACCCCCAGTCCGTCGGTCATCGCCATCACCTGGTTGCGCCAGTCGGCCTCCGATGACAGCACGCCGTCGGTCGCGCCGAACCGGCGGGCCTGCTCGATGCGGTTGGCGTCCAGGTCCATCGCGATGATGCGCGACGGTCCGTACAGCCCCGCCGTCGCGATCGTCGCCAGGCCCACGGGCCCCGCCCCGATGACCGCCACGACGTCCCCCGCCTTGACCTTGCCGGCGAGCACGCCGATCTCGTGGCCGGTGGGGAGGATGTCCGACAGCAGGATCCCCTCGGCGTCGGTGACGGAGGCGGGAACCTTATAGAGCGAGTTCTCGGCATACGGCACCCGCACGTACTCGGCCTGCGTTCCGTCGATGAGGTGGCCGAGGATCCACCCGATGCCCGAGGCGCCCTCGGGCGCCAGGCAGTGGGAGTACACCTGCTTGCGGCAGTAGGCGCAGTGACCGCACGCGCTGACGCACGAGATGATGACGCGGTCGCCGATGGCGAGGCCCTCCACCGCGGCGCCCACCTGGGTGACGGTGCCCACTCCCTCGTGGCCGAGGACGCGCCCGTCGACGACAGCGGGCACATCGCCCTTGAGGATGTGGAGATCAGTGCCGCAGATCGTCGTGGAATCGATCTTCACGATGGCATCCGTCGGGTTGGTGATGACGGGATCGGGCACGTCCTCCCACGCCTTGTTTCCCGGTCCGTGGTAAACGAGCGCCTTCATGGCGGCCTCCTATCGTCGGTGTGCCCATGATCACCCCGCACCGGGTGGCGCGGAAGGCCCCTTGTCGCGCCACGAGGGTGCGATTAGCGTCGGCCGGACGACAGTGTGCAGCAGCGGACGCTCAAGGGCGCCTGGTGGTGCATCCCGAACGCTGCCCGCTGTGGAGCGTCGCTGTGGGTGGCTCGATCAAAGGTAGGAACCCATGGCTGATCTGATCGTCATCGCCTTCGACTCGGAGTCCGACGCCGAGGCGGCGTACAACACCGTGCAGCAATTGCAGGACGACCTGGTGGTGCAACTGGCCGGCCTCGCGCTGGTGAAGGTGAACAGCGAGGGGAAGACGAGCGTCGAGTACCCGGGCGGTGTGGCGAACATCGGGTTCGGCGCCGTCGGTGGAGCCCTGTTCGGCACGCTCATCGGGATCCTCTTCTTCGTCCCCGTCGCCGGTCTCGTCGTCGGCGGACTCGTCGGTGCCCTGTTCGCGGGGCTCGACAAGGCGGGGATGGACTCCGAGTTCCGCGGCCGCGTGCAATCGGCGGTCTCCGCCGGCAAGTCGGCGGTCGTGATCTATGCGACCAAGCTCACCGCCGACAAGTTCGCCGCGGCGTTGGCGCCTTTCCACGGCACGATCATGCAGACCTCCCTCTCACAGGAGGCGGAGCAGGAGCTCGCGCACGACCTCGCCGCCGGGGCAGAGACCCCGGCCCCGACGCCCGCGCCCGCGCCGACGCCCGGCCCGCCTCCGACGAACACCGCCGGCTAGGACCTGTGGGGCGCTCGCTTGCAACGAATGCGGGCGAGCGCAACCCCGGGTCTTTCCGGCCGGCGGGTTCTAGGGTGGGCGGATGCCGGTGAAGACTCTGTGGCTCGTACGACACGGCGAGAGCGTGGGAAACGTGGCGGCCACGCGCGCCGAACGCGAAGGCCTCGAGCGCATCCCGCTCGACATCCGCGACAGCGACGTTCCCCTGTCGCCCACCGGCCGGGACCAGGCCGCTGCCCTCGGCGAGTGGCTGGCCGAGCAGCGGGCGGGCATCGGCACCTACTGGGTGTCGCCCTACCTCCGCGCCCGCGAGACCCTCGCCATCGCGCTGGGCGACGACCCGGCCGTCGTCCTGGTGGACGAACGGCTGCGCGACCGCGAGCTCGGCATCCTCGATCTGCTGACCACCCGCGGCGTGGCGCGGCTGCACCCGGAGGAGGCGGAGCGCCGCCGGCACCTCGGCAAGTTCTACCACCGGCCGCCGGGTGGGGAGTCGTGGGCCGACGTCGCCCTGCGGCTGCGCTCGTTCCTGGGCGACCTGTTCGCCGGCCCCGGGGAATCGGCGCTGATCGTCGCCCACGACGCGGTCGTGACGCTCATCGCATCACTGCTGCGCAGCCTGCAGGAGCAGGAGCTGCTGGAGTTCGCCGCGGCCAATCCGGTGCTGAATGCCTCGGTCACGCACCTCGAGTTCACCGGTGAAAGCTGGGAGATGCCCGCCTTCTCCGACGTGCGGCACCTGCGCGAAGAGGGAGCCACGGTCACCGTGCACCCCGGCACCCCCGAGGTGGGGGATCCGCAGGCCGCGGACGCCGAGCAGGACCCGGCGCGATGAGCCGCCGACCGGAGCCGGTCGACCCCGAGCCGGTCACCGGCGAGGTGCTCGCCCGGTGGGGGCTGCCCGACCCCGGTGCCGACAAGAAGGCGCGCGGCGATGTCATCGTGGTGGGGGGATCCCGCCGCACGCCCGGGGGAGTGATGCTCGCGGGGGAGGCGGCGCTGCGCGTCGGCGCGGGGCGGCTGGGGGTCTTCGTCCCGGGCTCGATCGACGCCCAGGTCGGCATCGTGCTGCCCGAGGCCGCCATCTACGCCCTGCCCGATCGTGCCACCGACCCGTTCGAGGAGCCTGATCGGCGGAAGATCGCCGCAGCCGACGCTGTGCTCGTGGGTCCGGGCTTCGACGACGCCGACGAGACCCGCGACACCCTGCTCGCCATCGCCGACGCGGGACCGGCGTGCCTCGTGCTCGACGCCTATGCCCTCGGCATCCTGCCCGGCGTCGATCGGGACCGGCTGCCGGACGGGCTCGTCCTCACTCCCAATCGTGAGGAGCTCGCCCTTCTGCAGGGTCAGGCGCTCGGCGACGACATCGAGGGCGACCTGACGGATGCCGTGCGTGACGTCGCCCGCCGCCACAGAGCCGTCGTCAGCTGCTACGACCTGGTCGCCGACCCCGAGGGCGCCGTCTGGCGCATCGACGGCGGTGGCCCGGGGCTCGCGACCTCGGGGAGCGGCGACGTGCTCGCCGGCGCCGTCACCGGCTTCGTCGCGCGCGGCACCGGGCTGGCGCGCGCCGCCGTGTGGGGCGCGTGGGTGCACGCCCGCTCCGGCGACCGCCTCACTGAGCGGATGGGACTCGGCTTCCTCGCGCGCGAGCTCGTGGCGGAGCTGCCGCTCGCCGTTCTCGACGCCGACTGACGCCTGTTACGCCGCCGACTCGCGCGCCGCGGCGTCGGCCTCCAGAGCGGCCGCCATACGCTCCACGGCCTCACGCAGCAGCGGGCGCGGCAGTGCGAACACGAAGCGGGTGTGACCGCGGCCGGCTTCGCCGCACGCGATGCCGTCGGTCATCGCGACACGCGCGTGCTCGCGGAACCACTCGCTCAGGTCGCCGTCGAGGCCGTAGGCCCGCAGGTCGATGAGGGCGATGTAGGTCCCCTCCGGCACGGTCATGCGCGCCTGCGGCAGCAGCTGCGCCACCAGCTCGGCCAGCAGACGCCGATTGCCGTCGAGGTACGCCACGACCTCCTCGAGCCAGGGCGCGCCCCCGGTGTAGGCGGCGGTGTTCGCCAGCACGCCCAGGGTGGCGGTGCCGTGGCCGGCCCAGAACCCGAACTCCTCCCACGCCGTGGCATCCGCGTCGCTCGAGAGGATGACCTGCGCGCACTTCAGTCCGGCGAGGTTCCACGCCTTCGAGGCGGATGCCGCGGTGAGCGTGTGTGCTGCGGCGACGTCCGAGATCGACGCGTAGGGGATGTGCTGGGCCGGGCGGTAGACGATCGGTGCGTGAATCTCGTCGGAGAACACCCGGCCACCGGCGGCGTCGACCACCGCAGCGACGGCCTCGAGCTCCTCCCGCGTGAACACGGTGCCGAGCGGGTTGTGCGGGTTGCAGAGCACGAGCAGGCCGCCGCCGTCCTCGAACGCGCGGGCGATGCCGTCGAGATCCATGACCATGCGGCCGTCGACCTCGATGCTCGGCACCTCGATGACACGGCGGTCGTGCATGGGCGGCACCGACAGGAAGGGCATGTACGCGGGGGTGGGGACGATGACGGCGGATCCCGGCGCGGAGAACCGCTCGAGGGCGAGTTCGAACGCGGCGATGACGTCGGGCACGTGGTGCACGCGCTCCGGCGGCACCGCCCAGCCGTAGCGGTCGGCATACCAGGCGGCGGTCGCGGCCGACAGGTCGGCCGCGGCCTGCGCCGGCAGGTAGCCCGTGGCGCCGCGGTCGAGGGCACCGGTGATCGCGTCGCGGATCGCGGGCGCGACGCCGAAGTCCATCTCGGCGACGAACGCGCCGATGGCGTCGGGGAACATGGTCCACTTCAGGCTGCCGTTCTCACGCAGCTGCGCTTCGGTGAGGGCGTCGAAGTCGATCGATGGCACGGCGGTTCCTTTCGCATGCGAACGCCCCCGCCGACGGATCGGATGTCCGGCGGATCGATGCGGGGCATCCGCAGTGAGTCGCTTCCAGCGTCGCACACTCCGGGGACGCCAGATCGGTTCGGCGCAGCGCAGACCCTCGACCGCTTGCCCGATGCACAGCGCCGATGCCATCGTGACCTATGAGCACCGCGCCCCTCCCCGCAGACGTCGCGACCCATGCCCGCAACGCGATCGCCTGGGCGATGCGCCGGGTCGGGTCGACCGCGTACGCCACCCGCTGCCTGGCGTTCGTCGAGGATGCCATCGAACGCGCGAACGCGCTGGAGCTGTTCGGCGGCGACGATGCCCACGAATCGGCCGAGCTCTACGACGCCGCCGCGAACACCGGGGTGCCGCCGGCGGGTGCCTTGGTGTTCTACGACGCGTTCGGCGAGCTGTTGAGCACCCACCGCAACTGGGGTCATGTGGGACTCGCGCTGGGCGACGGCGACGTCATCCACGCGTGGGACCGCGTGCGCGTCGACGGCTATCGCGGCCTGGCGGCACTGACGCCCGCCCCGGGTTGGGAGTCGCCGCGCTTCGTGGGCTGGGCGCCGCTGGCTCGCGTGCTCGAGGGCAGCATCCGTCGGGAATGGCCGGCCGACGACGACCCCGCCGAGACGGCGAGCAGGATGCAGACCGACCGGTTCGCCCCGCGTTCTGGCTAACGCACCTCGATCGCCACGTCGTTGCCGCCCTCTTGCGTGAGGCGCGCGCCCACCTGCACGATCTGCGCCTGCTCGGCGAAGCCGCCGGCGAACAGCGCCTGACCCTGACGGAACGACGGCGCCTGGGTGAGCAGCTCGTCGGGCGCGTAGCCGAGCTGGCGGCCGAGGTCGGCGACGTCGGACAGCGAGCTCATCTTCATGAGGGCGAGGTTGTCGCACTGCGACAGCGCGTTGGGGTGCACCTTCGACGGGCGTTGCGTGGACAGCAGCAGCCAGATCCCGTACTTGCGGCCCTCTGCCGCGATCTGCACGATGCGCTCGGTGAGCAGGCGGTCGACCTCTGTCACCGGATCGGGGGAGCACAGGTTGTGTGCCTCGTCGATGACGATCAGGCGACCGACCCGCTCGTTGCGGTTGTTCCACAGGTGATCCAGCAGCGCGAGCGCCGCGGCCTTCGGCTCGAGGGGGGTGGAGAAGCCGCCGAGGTCGATGACGGTGGCATCCGCCCGCTCGTCGACGACGTCGATCAGGTCGCGCCCGCCCCAGGCCCACACGTCGAGGTCCGCGATGCCGAGGTTCTCCAGGCGCATCGCGAGGCGATGCCATGCCGGGTCGTTCTGCTCGCGCAGCCACTGCACGAGGTGCCCGCGCAGATCGGTGTGCACGAACGACTCCAGCCGCAGCATGGCGTTGTAGTCCTCGGGATCGATGATGGGGTCGATCTTGAGCACGGCGGCGCGCGCCTGCAGGGTCATCCCCAGAAACCTCACCCGCAGGCGGTCCTCTTCGGGTCCGTCGAGCCGGAGCACGCGGATGTCGCGTTCGCGCCACAGCGCGGCCGATTCCGGGGGTGCGGTGTCGCGCAGCTCGCGCAGCCGCACGAAATCGGAGTTCGGGTCGAGCACGACCACCGGCAGCCGCGTGTCGAGGATCAGCTGCTCCAGCAGCACCCCGAGCGCATAGGTCTTGCCCGATCCGCTCTGGCCGCACCAGAAAGTGTGCCGGTTCAGTTTCTTCGCGAGAACGTGGGCGGGGACGCTCGAACCGAATCGAGTACCGATGGTGAGATCGTTCGACATGACCGCAACCTAGCGGCCGTCGGCCCCCGGCACCATGGTGGATGCCGGGGGATCGAGGGTCAGGCCAGTGCCGAGGACGAGCCCTGGCGGGCGTCGTCGGCGACGTCCATCGACTCGGTGTCGAAGTGCTCAGCGATGAGCATGATGCCGCCGGACGAGCTCGCGCTGCTGGCGAGCTCCTCGACCCAGCTGCGGCTCAGCTGCGCGGGCTCGGGGTCGTCGAAGACGAACCGCAGCGGAATGGACGGGTGGATCCAGACCGTGCTGCGACCGCGCGGCTGGTCGTCGGGGTGGCGCCAGGAAACGGTGAAGCTCTCACCTCGGCGCAGCTTGGTCGCGATCACGACCTTGAGGTGGGCCAGTGCCCGGTCCTCGATGTGGACGGCTGTAGATTCACCGCCGTAATACAGGGTTCCCATGAGGCTTACGCTTCCTTCTGGCTGAGGTTGTTCACCACGTTGAGAAGGTGGCGTGCAGCATTTCGCAGTCTACCTCTTATGCCTCTCTGCGGGTCGGCGCAACCTCTCCCGCACATTCCGCGGCGCGGCATACATTGCGTGCATGGTGTTTCTGTTGGTTGGCGGACCGAGGGCAAGACAGCTCGTGGACGACCTTCCCCGGGGCTACCGCCGGGTGGATCCGAAGTCGGGGTCGGGGGTGGTGACGCTGCTGGAGGACCTCGTCGTGGAGGAGGCCGTGTGGACGGGCAGCTCCGCGTACTCGCTGGCTTGACGCGCACCCCCCACCGAGCGTCGCCGGGTGCTGCGCCCATGCCAGGCTGGGCGCATGACAGTTCCCACCCTCACGCTCAATGACGGCCACACCATTCCGCAGCTCGGGTTCGGTGTCTTCAAGGTCGACCCCGCCGAGACCGAGCGCATCGTCACCGACGCGCTCGAGGTCGGCTACCGCCACATCGACACGGCAGCGGTCTACGGCAACGAAGAAGGCGTCGGCCGCGCGATCGCGGCATCCGGTATCTCCCGCGATGAACTGTTCGTCACCACGAAGCTGTGGAACGCCGACCAGGGCACGCAGTCGGCCTACGACGCGCTCGCGACGAGCCTGGACAAGCTCGGCCTCGACCGGGTCGACCTGTACCTCATCCACTGGCCGCGCCCCGACCTCGACCGCTACGCCGAGTCGTGGCGTGCGCTCGAGCAGCTGCGCGACCGGGGACTGACCCGCTCCATCGGCGTCTCCAACTTCCACCGCTCGCACCTCGAGCGCATCCTCGCCGAGTCCGACACGGTGCCCGCGGTCGATCAGATCGAGCTGCACCCCGCCTTCGCGCAGCGCGAACTGCGGGCGTTCACCGAGCCGCTCGGTATCCGGACCGAGGCATGGGGGCCGCTCGGTCAGGGCAAGTACGACCTGTTCGGTGAGCAGGCGATCGCCGGCGCCGCTGCCGCCCACGGCGTCACGCCCGCCCAGGTCGTCATCCGCTGGCACCTGCAGCAGGACATCATCGTGTTCCCGAAGTCCAACTCCCGCGCGCGCATGGCCGAGAACTTCGACGTGTTCGGGTTCGAGCTTTCGGCGGCCGAGATGGCGGCGATCGACGGCCTCGACCGCGGTCAGCGGGTGGGGGCGGACCCCGACCTCGCGACGCACTGAGCGAGCGGACCGAAAACACGGCCCGGGCGGTGAGCCCGGGCCGTCTTCCTGGCGGGGTGACCCGAACACCGCACAACCAGGGTGGAGCACCTCAACGGTAACGCCGGGATGCCGGAGAGCGCTCGAAGGGTGAGAACACTCTCACCGGAGAAGTGTGGATGCCGTGCCCGAACGACCCCGGTGGGAGGGCCAGGGCGAGGGCTAGGCTGATCCGGCGGCGGCATCCGTCGTCCGGGAACGGTCATCGCACACGCGAAGGAACGCCATGAGCACAACACCTCCGGGCTGGTACGACGACGGCAGCGGGACCCAGCGTTGGTGGGACGGTGAGGCGTGGACCGATCAGGTGCAGGCCGGCTCCGCCGACGACTCCCCTCCCGCGGCAGAAGCCGGCTCCGCCGCGCCCGCCGAGCCGGGCAGTCCTACGGCTGCCGAGGCGCTCGCAGGTCTCGACCCCGCCGCGGCCGCAGCCGCCGGCATCGCCCCGACCGGCGCCACCCCCGACACCCCCGGCTACCCGGCACACGCGGCCTCCGGTGCCCCGGTCGGCGCCTACCCCGGTGGTTTTCCGGGCGAACCGGCAGCCGGCGCCGCCGATGGGCGCGCCACCTATCAGGAAGGGTCCCCGCAGCCGGCGGCGAAGTCGAAGCTCTGGATCGTGTTCGCCGTGCTCGGCGTGCTCGTGGTCGCGCTCATCGTGCTGGCGGCGGTGTTCATCCCGCGTCTCATCGGCCAGATCACCGGCGGCGGCTCCCCGGCGGGCAGCGACGCGGAGCGCGCGGCGGTGGAGGTCGTCGAGCGGTACGACGACGCGTGGGACGACGCGGACTGCGACCTGTACTTCGAGACCACCACCGAGGGGTATCGCCAGGCGCTGGGGATGACCGACTGTGCCGCGTTCGAGTCGACCGCGGAGGTCTTCGACGAGTCGACGGACGAGTACGAGATCGAGGTCGACACGGTCGAGCAGACCGGTGAGAACATCACCGTGTTGACGACCGAGCGCTACCTGAGCCTCGTCGATGAGAACGGGGACCCGCTTCCGACGCCCGACCCGATCGCCGAGCCCCTCCAGTACACCCTCGTCCCCGCGGCGGGCGGCTGGGCGATCGACAACGTCCAGTAGCCGATGACCACTCCTGCTCCCCGCGCCGAGCGCAACGCGCGGTTCATCCTGTCGTGTCTCGGCGTCGGCCTCGCGGCCGGCCTGCTGTCGGGCTTGTTCGGCGTCGGCGGCGGCACCGTCATCGTGCCCTTGCTGGTGCTGCTGCTGCATTTCGATCAGCGGCTTGCGGCGGGCACCTCGCTCGCGGCGATCGTGCCGACGGCGACGGTCGGTGTCATCTCCTACGCCGTCAACGGCTCGGTCGCGTGGATCCCGGCGCTCATCCTCGCCGCCGCGGCCGTCGTCGGCGCACAGGTGGGGGCGCGGCTGCTGGCGCGGCTGCCGCAGAACGTCCTGCGCTGGGGGTTCGTCGGGTTCCTCGTCGTGGTCATCGTGTCGCTGTTCCTCGTCGTGCCGTCGCGTGACGCCGAGCTGACGCTCACCTGGCTCACCGGCACGGGGCTCGTGGTGCTCGGCTTCATCACCGGCATCCTCGCGGGCCTCTTGGGCGTCGGCGGCGGAGTCGTCGTCGTGCCCGCTCTCATGCTGCTCTTCGGCACCAGTGACCTCATCGCCAAGGGCACGTCGCTGCTCATGATGATCCCGACGGCGTTGTCCGGGACCATCGCCAACGTCCGCCGGGGCAACGTCGATCTGCTCGCGGCGGCGCTCGTGGGGGTCGCCGCGTGCACCACCACGGCTCTCGGGGCGTGGATCGCGACGCTCCTGGACCCGTTCACCGCCAACGTGCTGTTCGCGGTTTTCCTCACCTTCATCGCCGTGCAGATGGCGTTGCGGGCGCTGCGGCCGCGCCGGTCGTGAGACCGCGAACGCCCGGGGCGGCTGTGCGAGGATGGAACGCGTGTCCGTGAATCCCGAGCTCGTCGGCCGTGTCTTCCCGCCGACGCCGCCGTACCTCGTGGGGCGTGAGAAGGTGCGCGAGTTCGCGCGTGCCGTCTTCGCCACCGACCCGCAGCACACCGACCCGGCCGCCGCGCAGGCGCTGGGCTACCCCGACGTGGTCGCGCCGCCGACGTTCGCGATGGTGGTGCAGGACCTGACGCTGCAGCAGCTGCTGGCCGAGCCGGATTCCGGCATCGCGCTGGAGCGCACCATCCACGCCGAGCAGCGGTTCCGCTACACGCGGCCGATCGTCGCCGGCGACGAGCTGACCGCGACCCTCACCGTCGCCACGGTGCGCCCCTTCGGCAAGGGCGCCATGGTCACCAGCGAGGCGGAGATGACCGATGCCACCGGCGCCCACGTCGTCACGGCGATCTCGGTGCTGCTGATCGGGGGAGAGGACGCATGAGCGAGCTCACCGTCGGAGACGTCGTCGCCCAGCGCACCGTGCACCTCACGCGCGAGTCGCTCGTGCGCTACGCCGGAGCGTCCGGGGACTTCAATCCCATCCACTACCGCGACGATGTCGCCGCCCGCGTCGGGCTGCCCGGGGTGCTCGCCCACGGCATGCTGACGATGGGCCTGGCGGTCGAGACGATCGTGCCGTGGCTCGGAGATGCCGGGCGCATCGTGGAGTACGGCGTGCGGTTCACCCGGCCGGTCGTCGTCGACGCCGAGGACGGCGCCGACGTGGAGGTCACTGCGACGGTGGGAGCGGTGGACGCGGACGCCGCGCGCATCGATCTCACCGTGACGAGCGCCGGGACGACGGTGCTCGGCAAAGCCCAGGTGCGCGTGCGTCTCTGACATGCCCGACATCACACCCCGGCCGATCGCCGACCTCACCACGCTGCGTGCCGGCGGCATCCCCCGCCGTCTCGTCGACGCGCGGACCCGCGACGAGCTGATCCAGACCATGCGGAGCCTGTGGGCCGACCGCGAGCCGTGGCTCGTCGTCGGCGGCGGCTCCAACCTGCTCGTGGCGGACGAGCCCTTCGAGGGCACGGTCGTGCTCGTGCGCACGCAGGGCATCCAGCGTCTGGCATCCCCCCGCGAAGGCTTCGTGCGACTGCGCGTCGAGGCAGGGCACGACTGGGACGAGCTGGTGTCGTACGCGGTGGCGGAGGGGCTCGCCGGCATCTCGGCGATGTCCGGAATCCCCGGCACCGCCGGCGCGGCGCCGATCCAGAACATCGGGGCGTACGGCCAGGAGATCGTGCAGACCCTCGTCGAGGTGGAGCTGCTCGACGAGGCCACCGGTGAGCTCGTCACGGTTCCCGCCTCCGAGCTCGGGCTGGGATTTCGCACCTCGGTGCTCAAGGACCACTACGGCATCGGCGCCGAGCGCCACGGCGTCATCGTGTCGATCACGTTGGAGCTGGCCGACGTCGGCCACGGCGATCTGCCGGTGCGCGGCGCCCAGTTGCGGCAGGCGCTGCGCCTGGCCCCGGATGCCGAGGTCTCGCTGGCCTGGACACGCGAGACAGTGCTGGCCACCCGACGCTCGAAGGGCATGGTGCTCGACGACGCCGACCCCGACACCTACAGCGCGGGATCGTTCTTCCAGAACGCGATCGTCTCGGCCGAGTTCGCCCGCACCCTCCCCGCGGAGTGCCCGCGGTGGCCGGTCACCCCTGATGTCCCTGCCGTCACCGTGATTCCGCTGGACACCTTCGACGGCATCGTGCCTCCGCCGGTCGTGGCGGAGTCCGACGTCAAGGTCAGCGCGGCCTGGCTCATCGAGCATGCCGGCCTGGGCAAGGGCTTCCGTCTTCCCCGCTCACGCGCGGGGCTCTCGACCAAGCACGCGCTGGCGATCACGAATCGCGGTTCGGCGACGGCCGCGGAGATCGCCGAGCTCGCCCGGTTCATCCAGCAGCGGGTGCAGGCCGAGTTCGGTCTCATCCTGCAGCCCGAACCGGTGCTGGTCGGCATCCAGCTCTAGCCGCCGCCCGCGGCATCCACCCTCACCCCGTGAGACACCACTTTCCGGCTGAGACACCACGCGGGGCGGTGGGTGTCAGCCGGGAAGTGGTTTCTCGCCGCGATGACGGCGCGCGGACAGCACCGCGGCGCGCGCGGCGCGCGGACGTGACCGCGGCGCGGTGACGGTGGGCGCGGGTCAGGCGAACAGCGACTGCAGGCGCTGGATGCCTTCGAGCAGCTGCTCGTCGCCGAGCGCGTACGACAGGCGCAGGTATCCGGACGGCCCGAACGCCTCGCCGGGGACGACGGCCACCTCGGCGCGCTCGAGGATGAAGTCGGCCAGCTCCAGCGACGTCGTCGGGGTCACGCCCGCCCAGGTGCGGCCCAGCAGGCCCGTGACGTCGGGGTAGACGTAGAACGCACCGAGCGGGTTGGGAACCGTGACGCCGTCGATCTTCGACAGCTCTTCGACGATGAGGCGCCGGCGACGGTCGAATGCCTGTCGCATCTGCTCGACCTCGTCCTGCGGCCCGGTCAGCGCGGCCAGCGCTGCGCGCTGCGCGATGTTGTTGACGTTCGAGCTCAGGTGGGACTGCAGGTTGCCGGCGAGCTTGATGGCGTCGGCGGGGCCGACCATCCAGCCCACGCGCCAGCCGGTCATGGCGTAGGTCTTCGCGACGCCGTTGACCAGCAGCGTCTGGCCGGCCAGTTCCGGCACGGCCTCGACGATCGAGACGGCGCGGACACCCTCGTAGACGAGGTTCTGGTAGATCTCGTCGGTGATCACCCAGATGCCGTGCTCGAGGGCCCACTCGCCGATCGCCGCGGTCTCCTCGGGCGTGTAGACGGCACCGGTCGGGTTCGAGGGCGAGACGAACACGAGCACCGTCGTCTTGTCGGTGCGGGCGGCCTCGAGCTGCTCGACGGTCACCTTGTACCCCTGGTCGGCGCCGGCGAACACCTCGACGGGGACGCCGTCTGCCAGCGCGATCGCCTCGGGGTACGTCGTCCAGTACGGCGCCGGGAGCAGCACCTCGTCGCCGGGGTTCACCACGGTCTGGAACGCCTGGTACACCGCCTGCTTGCCGCCGTTGGTGACGATGACCTGGGCGGGAGAGATCTCCAGCCCGGAGTCGCGCAGCGTCTTCGCCACGATCGCCTCGCGCAGCACGGGCAGCCCCGCCGCGGGGGTGTAGCGGAAGTTCGCGGGGTCGTGCAGTGCCTCGGCGGCGGCATCCACGATGAACTGCGGCGTCGCGAAATCGGGCTCGCCGGCGGCGTAGGAGATGACGGGGCGGCCGGCAGCCTGCAGCGACTTCGCCTTGGCATCCACCTTCAGCGTCGCGGATTCGGCGATGGCGGACAGCTTGCGGGACAGGGGAGCGCGTTCGGTCACGAGAGAAATCGTAGCCCGCGCCGCCGCCTCGCGCGGCTCGGGGCCGGCCCCGGCGAAAAGGCTTAGGGAAAGGCGCGCCGAACGCGCATGCTGTATCAATGGACACCGATGCCGTGCGCGTGGCGAACCTGCGCAAGACCTACGGCGACACCCCCGTGGTCGACGACGTGAGCTTCACCATCGCGCGCGGCGAGACCTTCGCTCTCCTCGGCCCCAATGGGGCCGGAAAGTCCACGACGGTGGAGATCCTCGAGGGCTACCGGCGCCGCAGCGGCGGGTCGGTGAGCGTGCTCGGTGCCGACCCCGGCACGGCGGGGCTCGCCTGGAAGGCACGCATCGGCATCGTGCTGCAGTCCGCCGGCCAAGGCGGCCTCTACACGGTGCGCGAGCAGCTGCGGCAGTTCGCGGCGTACTACCCGCGGCCCCGCGACGTCGAAGAGGTCATCGCCGCGGTGGGCCTTCAGGCTCAGGCGAACACCCGCATCGCCAAGCTCTCCGGCGGTCAGCAGCGGCGCGTCGACGTGGCCCTCGGCATCATCGGCCGACCCGAGCTGCTGTTCCTCGACGAGCCCACCACCGGGTTCGACCCGCAGGCGCGTCGCGAGTTCTGGCAGTTGATCCGCGGATTGCAGGAGGAGGGCACGACGATCCTGCTGACCACCCACTACCTCGACGAGGCTGCTCAGCTGGCCGACCGCGTGGCCGTCATCACCCGAGGCAGGCTGCGCGCGATCGGGCCCGTCGCCGGCTTCGGCGGCGAGCAGGCCCGCACGCCGCGGGTCACCTGGCGCGAGGGCGGGGTGCTGCGCGAGGCGCGCACCGCCCGGCCGTGGGAGTTCACCGCGGCCCTGGCCGAACGACTCGGCGGGGAGCCGGAGGCGCTGGAGATCCGCCGCCCGGCACTGGAGGAGATCTACCTCGAGATGGTCGATGAGCACGATGGGGCTGCCGCGCAGGATGCCGCGGACGACGATGCCCCGCAGGCGCCCGCGACCGAGGGGGCCGGCCGATGAGCGTGCTCGCCCTCGGCGCGCACCGCGCCGCCTACGAAGTGCGCGGCTACTTCCGCGCCGGGGACACCCTCTTCTTCACGTTCCTGTTCCCGGTGTTCATGCTCGCGCTGTTCAGCACGATCTTCCAGGAGGAAGGCGGTATCGCCGGCGGCCCCGGCGTGCCCGAGCTCTCGGCGGCCGAGCTGTACCTGCCGGCCATGCTCGCCGCCGGGTTGCTGCTGTCGGGGTTCCAGAACCTCGCCGTCGACATCGCGATGGAACGCTCCGACGGCACCCTCAAGCGCCTCGGCGGTACCCCGCTGTCTCCGGTGAGCTACTTCGCCGGCAAGATCGCGCAGGTGCTCACGACCGGCATCCTGCAGGCGTTCATCCTCATCGTCGTGGCCGCCCTGGTGTTCGATGTGGCCCTGCCGTCGGATGCCGACTCGTGGATCACCTTCACATGGGTGTTCTTCCTGGGGATCATCGCGTCGGCGCTCATGGGCATCGCGGTGTCGGCGCTGCCCCGCTCGGGGCGCAGCGCCACGGCGGTGGTCGTGCCCATCGCGCTCGTGCTGCAGTTCGTCTCGGGTGTCTACATCTTCTTCTGGCAGCTGCCCGACTGGCTGCAGTACGTCGCCAGCGCGTTCCCGCTCGTGTGGATGGCGCGCGGGATGCGCGCGGCGTTCCTCCCCGCCGAATACGCCACCCTCGAACCCGGGGACGGCTGGGAGCTCGGCTGGGTGGCGATGGCCCTCGGCATCTGGCTGCTCGTGGGGCTCATCCTCAGCCGTGCCACGTTCCGCTGGATCCGCCGCGACGCCTGAGCGCAGGCGCGGACGGGCGGGGCCGGGTGTCGGCCCCGCCCGTCCGGCTGCCTACAGGTCCAGCGGCCAGGCCGGATGCAGCTGGATGACCCCGGCGGTGGCCATCGGATGCCGCGAGGCGAGCTCGACGGCCTCCTCGAGGGTGTCGCACTCGAGCACGTCGAACCCGCCGATCAGTTCGTACGCCTCGGCGAAGGGACCGTCGCTGACGATCACCTCGCGCCGCCGCCGCCGCACCGTGGTCGCCTCCGACGCCGGCCGCAGCCGGTCACCGGTCACCGCCCGCCCGGTGTCGTAGGCCTCCTGCACCCATTGCTCGATCGGGACCGGCACCTCCTCGGGTGTGTCCAAGTCGGGATCCGTGAGCACCAGCATGAGATATCGCATCGCACTGCCTTTCGTCTGTGAGTGACGCTACGACAGGGCGTCGTACCGGCGGCAGTGCCGATCGACATTCCGATCGGGATTCGGCGCATGACACGGCGGATGCCCCGAACCGGGTGGTCCGAGGCATCCGCCGTGCAGGTCGAGCCGAGCGCTCAGCCGAACTGGTTCATCGTGTTGTGCTGGCCGCCGGCTTTGAGGGCTGCGGCGCCGGCGAAGTACTCCTTGTGGTTGTCGCCGATGTCACTTCCCGCCATGTTCTGGTGCTTGACCGTCGCGATGCCCTCGCGGATCTCGCGGCGCTGCACGCCCCGGACGTAGGCGAGCATGCCTTCGTCGCCGAAGTACCCCTTGGCGAGGTCATCGGTCGAAAGTGCCGCCGTGTGGTAGGTCGGCAGCGTGATGAGGTGGTGGAAGATGCCGGCCCGGGCGGACCCGTCGCGCTGGAAGGTGCGGATCTTCTCGTCGGCCAGCCGGCCGAGGTCGGTGTCGTCGTAGACGACGTTCATGAGGTCGCCGCGGTCGTAGGCCGAGACGTCCTGGCCTTCCTCGGCCAGCTGGTCGTAGGCCTGCTGGCGGAAGTTGAGCGTCCAGTTGAACGACGGGCTGTTGTTGTAGACGAGCTTGGCGTCCGGGATCTCCTCGCGGATCGCGTCGACCATGCCGGCGATCTGCTCCACGTGCGGCTTCTCGGTCTCGATCCACAGCAGGTCCGCGCCGTTGCGCAGCGACGTGATGCAGTCGAGCACGACGCGCTCCTCACCCGTGCCGGCGCGGAACTGGTAGAGGTTGCTCGGCAGGCGCTTGGGGCGCAGCAGCGCGCCGTCGCGCTTGATGACGACATCGCCGTTACCGAGGTCGGCTTCGGAGATCTCCTCCGCATCGAGGAACGCGTTGTAGCGGTCCCCGAGATCGCCCGGCTCCTGCGTGACGGCGAGCTTCTGCGTGAGGCCGGCTCCCAGCGAGTCGGTGCGGGCGACGATGATGCCGTTGTCGATGCCGAGCTCCAGGAACGCGTAGCGCACGGCGTTGAGTTTGGCGATGAAGTCCTCGTGGGGGACGGTGACCTTGCCGTCCTGATGACCGCACTGCTTCTCGTCCGACACCTGGTTCTCGATCTGGATGGCGCACGCGCCCGCCTCGATCATCTTCTTGGCGAGCAGATACGTGGCCTCGGGGTTGCCGAAGCCGGCATCGATGTCGGCGATGATCGGCACGATGTGGGTCTCGTAGGAGTCGATCTGCGCCTGGATGAACTCGGCGGCCGTCTCATCGCCGGCGCTGCGTGCGCGGTCGAGCTGCGTGAAGAGCAGGTCGAGTTCGCGGGCGTCGGCCTGGCGGAGGAACGTGTACAGCTCCTCGATGAGGGCGGGGACCGAGGTCTTCTCGTGCATGGATTGGTCAGGCAGCGGCCCGAACTCCGAGCGGAGCGCGGCGACCATCCACCCCGAGAGGTAGAGGTAGCGCTTGTTCGTCGTCTTCAGGTGCTTCTTGATCGAGATGAGCTTCTGCTGGCCGATGAACCCGTGCCAGACGCCGAGCGACTGGGTGTAGACCGACGAGTCCTGGTCGTACTCGGCCATGTCGCGGCGCATGATGTCGGCGGTGTACTGGGCGATCTCGAGTCCGGTCTTGAAGCGGTTCTGCGCCCGCATGCGGGCGACGGACTCGGGGTCGATGGCATCCCAGGCAGAGCCGTGCTGCGCCTTGAGAGCCCGGATGGCGTCGATGTCGTCCTGGTAGGTGGTCATTTCTCTTCCCTTCGTGGGGCTGACGGTGGGGGCTACTCGGCTTCGACGAGGAAGCGCGTGTAGGCCGGGAGGGTGAGGAAGGCCGGGAAGTCCTGACCCAGGGCGACGTCGCGGAAGACCTCCGCGGCGTCGTCGAACCGATCACCCTCGCGGCGTTCGGCCTCGCCCAGCACCTCGGCGATGAGCCCCTCGATGTACTCGCGGGTGATGCGGTCGCCTTCGGCGGTGGACAGGTCCTGGTGGATCCACTGCCACACCTGCGAGCGGGAGATCTCCGCCGTTGCGGCATCCTCCATCAGGTTGTCGATCGCGACCGCGCCGAGGCCCCGCAGCCACGCCTCGATGTAGCGGATCGCCACCGAGACGTTGCCGCGCACACCCTGGGCGGTGATGGGGCGCCCGATGTGCACGTCGATCAGATCCGCCGCCGAGACCTCCACCTCGGGCCGCTGGCGATCGAGCTGGTTGGGTCGGTCGCCCAGCACGGCGTCGAACTCGGCCCTCGCGGTGGGGATGAGGTCGGGGTGGGCGACCCAGGTGCCGTCGAAGCCGTCGCCGGCCTCGCGCTTCTTGTCAGCGGCCACCTTCTCGAAGGCGAGCCGGGTCACCTCGGGGTCGCGGCGGTTCGGGATGAACGCGCTCATGCCGCCGATCGCGAAGGCGCCGCGCCGGTGGCAGGTCTTCACCAGCAGCTCGGTGTAGGCCCTCATGAACGGCACCGTCATCGTCACCTCGCTGCGGTCGGGCAGCACGAACCGGGCGCCGCGGCCGCGGTAGTTCTTGATGATCGAGAAGATGTAGTCCCAGCGCCCGGCGTTCAACCCCGCGCAGTGGTCGCGCAGTTCGAACAGGATCTCCTCCATCTCGAACGCCGCCGGCAGGGTCTCGATCAGCACGGTCGCGCGGATCGTGCCGTGCGGGATGCCGATGTACTCCTCGCTGAAGCTGAAGACGTCGTCCCACAGCTTCGCCTCTTCGCTCGATTCGAGCTTGGCGATGTAGAAGTACGGTCCCCGGCCGTTCGCGATCAGCTGCGCGGCGTTGTGGAAGAAGTACAGGCCGAAGTCCACGAGTGAGCCGGATGCCGCCATCTCGCGGCCGAACCGGTCGGTGAAACGCAGGTGGTGCTCGGTGAGGTGCCAGCCGCGCGGGCGCATCACGATCGTCGGGGTCTCTACGGCGGTGACCTCGTAGCGCTTGCCCTCGGGACTCGTGAACGACAGCTCGCCGCGGATGGCGTCGCGCAGGCTCAGCTGGCCCTCGATGACGTTCTTCCAGGTGGGGCTCGTGGCGTCCTCCTGGTCGGCGAGCCAGACCTTGGCGCCGGAGTTGAGCGCGTTGATCGTCATCTTCGGGTCGGTGGGGCCGGTGATCTCCACACGGCGGTCCTCCAGGCCCGGACCCGCGCCGGCGACCCGCCACGACTCGTCCTCGCGGATGTGGCGGGTGTCGTGGCGGAAGTTCGGGTCGTGGCCGTTGCCGATCTCGAAGCGACGGCGCATGCGGTCGGCGAGCCGGTCGTGGCGACGGGCGCCGAAACGGTGGTGCAGTTCGACGAGGAAGGCGAGGGCGTCGGGGGTGAGGATCTCGTCGTAACGGCGACCCAGGGGGGCGGCGATCTCGATCGACGGCTCGGAGGTCGGGGTGGCGATGGCCCCGGTACGGGTGCGCATCGGGGTGGCGGTTGCAGGTGTCATGAGCCTGATCTCCTGTGGGCGAGTGCGGGCGGGTGGTTCCGGGACCGCGTCCCCCGACGAGTGGGTCGGGTGCGGCAGTCCGTGATCCGCGGTCCGGATCCCTGGGTGGTGCGTCGTGTGTCCACTATCCGGTGAACTTCCCGGCCCTTGACGACCGAATCCGGTGTGAACTTTCTGGATAGTTCTGCTTTCGTGACAGAATCGCGGCATGACCACGCACCTCCAGGGCGCAATGACGAGCCTCACGACCGACGATCATGAGGTGGACTCACTCACGATGGGCCGGCGGATCCGGCAGCTGCGCACCGCACGGGGGATGACGCTCGACGAGTTGGCGACCGCCGTGGAACGGGCCCCCAGTCAGCTGTCGATGATCGAGAACGGCCGGCGCGAGCCGAAGCTCACGCTGCTGCGCGCGATCGCCCGGGCGTTGGGGACGACGTTGGATGCGCTCCTGGAGTCCGAGCCGCTGGACGAGCGGTCGACGCTGGAGATCCAGCTCGAGCGTGCCATGCAGGGGCAGACGTTCCAGGCCCTCGGCATCGCGCCGTTCCGCGTGGGCAAGACGGTGCCCACCGAAGCACTCCGGGCCCTGATGGCGCTGCAGGGCGAGATCGAGCGGCTGCGCGACGAGCGGTCGGCGACCCCCGAGGAGGCGCGTCGGGCGAACGTGGAGCTGCGGCGCCTCATGCGCACCCAGAACAACTACTTCCCCGACCTCGAGCAGCACGCCCGCGGCATCCTGGACGCCGTCGGCCACCCCGGCGGGCCGCTCACGCAGCGCACGGCATCCGACATCGCCGCGCACCTCGGGTTCACGCTGCACTATGTGTCCGACCTGCCGCAGACGACCCGCAGCGTCGCGGACATCAAGAACGGGCGGCTGTACCTGTCGAGCCGCGTGACGGCCAAGGCCGACCCCCGCACCGCCGTGCTGCAGGCGCTGTCCAGCCGCATCCTCGGGCACTCCGAGCCGCACAGCTACGCGGAGTTCCTGCGCCAGCGGGTGGAGACCAACTACCTCACCGGGGCGCTGCTCATCCCCGAGGCGCACGTCGCGCCGGCGCTGCAGGATGCCAAGGCTCGCCGTGCGCTGTCGATCGAGGACCTGCGTGACACCTACTCGGTGTCGTACGAGACGGCCGCGCACCGCTTCACCAACCTCGCCACGATGCACCTGGACATCCCGGTGCACTTCCTCAAGGTGCACGAGTCGGGCACGATCACGAAGGCGTACGAGAACGACGACGTGAACTTCCCGACCGACGGGCTGGGTTCCATCGAGGGGCAGCTGTGCTGCCGCAAATGGACGAGCCGGGTCGTCTTCGACGTCGACGACCACTTCAACCCGTACTACCAGTACACCGACACCGGCAACGGGACCTACTGGTGCACGGCGCGGGTCGAGGCATCCAGCGAAGGCGCGCACTCGGTGAGCGTGGGCGTGCGCTTCGACGACACCAAGTGGTTCCTCGGGCGCGACACCCCCAACCGCGGGGTGTCGAAGCACTCCGTCGAGGTGTGCTGCCGCCGGGCGCCCGCCGATCTGGAATCGGCCTGGCGCGAGCATTCGTGGCCGAACGTGCGCACACCCCGGACGCTTCTGGCGACCCTGCCGACGGGCGCCTTCCCCGGCGTGGACACGACCGAGGTGTACGAGTTCCTCGAGGCGCACGCGCCGCGCTGACCGCCCCCTCTCGAGCTGCTCCGGTGTCACTCGCGCACAGTCGCGAGCTGTGGCATCCGCCATTCGTGACACTCGAGCCGCCCTCGGTCGCGGGGCGACCGAAACGAGCCCGGCGCGCGCGGCGCGCGGGTTCGGTCGTCGCGAACGACCCCGAGCGCGCCCGGAAAGGGGCGGATGCGACGACCGAACGGGGCGGCGCGGGCGGGCGGGTCAGTCGAGGGCGGCGAACGCGGCCCAGAGCTCTGCCCGGGCGGCGAACGACGACAGGTCGATGCCGAGCAGCGTCTGCGCGGCGCCGAGGCGGGTGCGCACCGTGTGCCGATGCACGCCGAGGGCGCGGGCGGCGGATTCGTGGGAGCAGTCGGCGGCGAGCCACGCGCGCAGCGTGGCGACGAGCGCGGTCGCGTGCGCGGCATCGTGCGCGGCGAGCGGGTGCAGCGCCGCCGCCGCCAGCGATCGCGCCTCGGGGGTGGTCAGCGCCGAGCGGATGCCGCCGCGCGCCGTGTCGGCGAAGTGCGTCACCCCGGGCCCGCCGCGATCGCGCGCGACGCGCGCCTGGTCGAGCGCGGCGGCGAACCCGTCGTACCCCGTCGGTGCCGACACCCCGATCGACAGCGCGAACCGGCCGGCGAACTCGTCGAGGCTGCCGACATCGGTCGCCGACACCGCGATCACCATGCCGTCCTCGCCTCTGCCGTAGAACAGTGCTCCCCGCCGCTCGTCGGCGCGCAGCTCCAGCAGTTCGCCGAGCGCGTCGGAGTCGGCGGCGGTGGCGTCGGTCACCGCCACCACGACGGGGGCTGCCGGCAAGGGTCCCCACACATCCCGGGAGATGCGGCGGGCGAGGGTGGGATCCCCGGTGCGCAGCGACTGCAGCATGCCCGTGCGCAGCACGGTGCGCGCCCGCCCCAGGCGCTGGTGCTGCTCGAGGGCGAGGCTGGCCATCGAGATCACCGACGTCACGACGTCACGGCCCTCGCGGTCCAGCCCGCCCGCCGCGATCGCCACGACGCCGCGCAGGCGGCCACCCCGGCCGAGGGTCTGCAGCGTGAACGCCGTGCCCTCTCGTCGCACCGACGATCCCGCGCGGGCGCCGCGGCGCAGCACCGCGCCGACCTCGTCGTGGACGCTCCGGGCGATGGCGGCATCGAGCGCGCCTGCGGGGTGCTCGCGCACGAGCTCGCCGGCGGCGTCGTACATGCCCACCCACGTGTCCAGCTGCCGGGCGAGCTCGCCGATCGTGGCATCCAGCCCGTCGGGACGGAGGGCAGCGAGCGAGATGGCGCGCTGCGCCGCGAGCGCCCAGCTGCGCCTCGCGTAGGCCTGCGCGGCGATCGTCTCGGCGTTGGCGCGGGCGACGGCGATGAACGGCGTGTCGTAGGGCACCTCGAACAGCGGCATCCCCGCTTCGCTGCAGGCGCGGGCGAGGGCGGGCGGGATGCCGGCGCGCGCGACCTCGGTGCCGAACCCGAGCCCGGCGACACCGCGCTCGGACAGGCGTGCGACGTAGTCGTCGTAGGGCTCGGAGGCGGCATCGCCGGTGTCGGCGAACTGCGTGCCGGTCGTCAGCAGCACCAGGTCGTCGGCGAGGAACGGCGTGGGATCGGCGAGATCCGAGCTGTGCACCCAGCGGATGGCACGGTCGAGGGCCTCGGCCGGGAGATGCTGCGGATCGGAGGCCAGCCGCAGGCGCAGCTCGCCACGGCGCAGCAGGGCGCGCAGCGTCGGTTCGAGGTCCGTCGTCGTCGCCACCACCGGCATCTCCGCTCTTGTACAGGCTGTACATCAGCCGCCTCGAAATATACAGCGGGGCGAGTGCTCTGCGGGGCTCGAGGCTCCTACGCTCGCCGACATGACCCTCATCGACGCCTCCCCGACGCCGCACGGCGGACCCGGCCTGCCACAAGTGCGCCGCCTCGCCACCACCATCCCCGGACCCCGCTCCACCGCGATCCTTCAGCGCAAGGCGGCCGCCGTGCCGGCCGGGGTGGGTCACACGGTGCCGATCGCGGCGGTCGCCGCCGGCGGCGGGGTGGTCGTCGACGCCGACGGCAACTCGCTCATCGACCTGGGTTCGGGCATCGCGGTGACCACCGTCGGGTCCGCTCACCCCAAGGTCGTCGAGGCCATCGCCGCGCAGGCGGCCCAGTTCACCCACACCTGCTTCATGATCTCGCCCTACGAGTCCTACATCGCCGTGGCCGAGGCGCTCAACCGGCTCACCCCCGGTGACCACGAGAAGAAGAGCGCGCTGTTCAACTCCGGTGCCGAAGCCGTCGAGAACGCCGTGAAGATCGCCCGCAAGCACACCGGCCGTCAGGCCGTCGTCGCGTTCGACCACGGCTACCACGGCCGCACGAACCTCACGATGGCGCTCACGGCGAAGTCGATGCCCTACAAGAGCGGGTTCGGGCCGTTCGCGCCCGAGGTCTACCGCGCCCCGGCGTCGTACCCGCTGCGCGACGGGCTCACCGGGCCCGAGGCCGCCGCCCGTGCCCTCTCGCTCATCGAGAAGCAGATCGGCGCCGACAACCTCGCCGCCGTCATCATCGAGCCCATCCAGGGCGAGGGCGGCTTCATCGTGCCGGCCGACGGGTTCCTGCCGGCCGTTGCCGACTGGTGCCGCGACAACGGCGTGGTGTTCATCGCCGACGAGGTGCAGTCGGGCTTCGCCCGCACCGGCGCGATGTTCGCCAGCGAGCTGTTCGGCATCGTCCCCGACCTCATCACGACGGCGAAGGGGATTGCGGGGGGCATGCCCCTGGCCGCCGTGACCGGCCGGGCCGAGATCATGGATGCCGCCCACGCCGGCGGCCTCGGCGGCACGTACGGCGGCAACCCCGTCGCGTGTGCCGCGGCGCTCGCCGCGATCGACGCGTTCGAGAACGACGGGCTCATCGAGCGGGCGCAGCAGATCGAGCAGATCCTCGGCGATCGCCTCGGCGCGCTCGCCGCCGCCGACCCGCGCATCGGCGAGGTGCGCGGGCGCGGTGCCATGATCGCCGTCGAGTTCGTCGACCCGGCAACCGGCGCACCCGACGCGGCCCTCACCGGCGCGATCGCGAAGGCCTGCCTCGCCGACGGGGTCATCGTGCTCACCTGCGGCACGTACGGCAACGTCATCCGCTTCCTCCCGCCGCTGTCGATCCCCGACGCCCTGCTCCACGAGGGCGTCGACGTCGTGGCATCCGCCCTCGCCGCACGCTGACCCGGCCGCCGCGCTCGCCCCGACCCCACCCGAACCGCCTCGACCAAGGAGTGCACATGAGTGAGATCACGAGAGACGTCGTGATCGTGGGGGCCGGCGCCGCCGGCCTCACCGCCGCCCACGAACTGCAGAAGGCCGGCCTCTCGGTCGCCGTGCTGGAGGCGCGTGACCGCGTCGGCGGGCGGCTGTGGACCGACACGATCGACGGCGCGATGCTCGAGATCGGCGGGCAGTGGGTCTCGCCCGACCAGGATGCCCTCATCGACACCCTCGCTGAGCTGGGGCTGGAGACCTACAGCCGCTACCGCGACGGGGACAGCGTCTACGTCGGGCCCGACGGCACCGTCTCGCGGTTCACCGGCGACATGTTCCCCGTCAGCCCCGAGACCGAGCGCACGATCGCCGAGATCACCGAGCGGCTCGACGCGATGGTCGCCGAGATCGACCCCGACCGCCCGCACGCCCACCCGCGGGCCGAGGAGTGGGACACGATCTCGTGGGACGCGTGGCTGCGCGCCCAGACCGACGACGACGAGGCGGTGCGCAACCTCGCCTTCGCCACGGGGTCGGCGATGCTCACCAAGCCGACCCACGCGTTCTCGTTGCTGCAGTCGCTGCTCATGGCCGCCAGCGCCGGAAGCTACTCGAACCTCGTCGACGCCGACTTCATCCTCGACAAGCGGGTCGTGGGCGGGTTGCAGCAGGTGCCGCTGCTGCTGGCGGAGCGCCTCGGTGACGATGTGTTCCTGAACCAGCCGGTGCGCACGCTCGAGTGGTCCGATGCCGGGGTGACCGCCGTCGCCCACGGCATGACGGTGCGCGCGCGCTCGGCGATCCTCGCGCTGGCTCCTGTGCTGTACAACCGCATTTCGTTCGTCCCCGCGCTGCCGCGCCTGCAGCACCAGATGCACCAGCACCTGTCGATGGGCTTCGTCATCAAGGTGCACGCCGTCTACGACCGGCCGTTCTGGCGCGAACAGGGCCTGTCGGGCACGGCGTTCAGCCCGTACGAGCTCTCGCACGAGGCGTACGACAACACCAACCACGGCGACGAGCGGGGGACGCTCGTGGGCTTCGTCTCCGACCGCCACGCCGACGATGTCTTCCGGCTGAGTGCCGAGGAGCGCAAAGAGCGCATCCTCGAGTCGCTGTCGCACTACTACGGTCCCGAGGCGAAGAACCCGGTCGTGTACTACGAGAGCGACTGGGGGAGCGAGGAATGGACCCGCGGTGCGTATGCCGCGAGCTTCGACCTCGGCGGGCTGCACCGCTACGGCGGCGACCTGCGCACGCCCGTAGGACCCATCCGCTTCGCGTGCAGCGACCTGGCCGGCGCCGGGTACCAGCATGTGGACGGCGCGATCCGCATGGGGCGGCTCGTCGCGCACGACATCATCGAGGGGAATCGCACATGACCGTACGCATCGTCGTCGGCTACACCGCCACGAAAGCCGGCCGCGACGCGGTGGCGTTCGCGTCGCGGCTGGCCGCGGCATCCGCCGCCGAGCTCGACATCGTGCTCGTGCTGCCCGCCGAAGGGCGCAGTGTCATCACGCCGCCGGATGCCGGCTACGACCGGTACCTGCGCGATCAAGCCGACGCGTGGCTCGCGGAGGCGGCGGCGCGCGTGCCGGAGGGGATCGCGCACCGCGAGCACGCCCGCTACGCCGATTCGTTCGCCGAAGGTCTCATCGACATCGCGGGCGAACTGGGCGCGGGGCTCATCGTCGTCGGGGCCGCCGACGGCAGCTCGCGCGGCCGCCACCGGCTGGGGTCCACGACCACCGAGCTGCTGCACTCCTCGGACGTGCCGGTCGTGCTCGTGCCGCGCGGTGCCCGCAAGGTGGCGCCGGAGGCGGGCATCAGTCGCCTGACCGTGGCCGTCGGGCTGCGCCCCGGCGCCGAGGCGCTGCTGGACGAGGCGGTCGCCCTGTCCACCGCCACCGGCGCCCCGCTGCGGCTGCTGTCGTTGGTGACGGTCGACCTGCCGGCATCCGTCGATACCGGCGTGATCCGCATCGCCGGAGCCGCCCACGCCGAAGACGTGCTCGCCGAGACCCGGCGGGCGCTGCCGGCCGGCGTGGCGGCCGAAGCCGTCACGGCGCGCGGCGCATCGATCGAGGAGGCGGTGACCCACCTCGACTGGCAGCCCGGTGAAGTGATCCTCGTCGGCTCCAGCCGCCTGGCCCAGCCGCGACGGCTGTTCCTCGGCTCCACGGCAGCGAAGATGCTGCACGAAATCCCGGTGCCGATGGTCGTCGTGCCCCGTACCCGCACCCGAGAAGAGGCAGGCCGATGAGCCAGCAGACGAGCGCGGTGAGCGGCGAAGACGCCGCCACCGGCGGAATCACCAAGAAGGGGTTGAGCGCCGGCACCGTCGGCCTCATCGGAGCCGTCGTCATCGGCATCTCCTGCATCGCCCCGGCCTACACCCTGACGGCCGCCCTCGGCCCGACGGTCTCCGAAGTCGGCTTCCAGGTGCCGGCGATCATCCTCGTCGGGTTCATCCCGATGCTGCTGGTCGCCTTCGGCTACCGCGAGCTCAACAAGGCGATGCCCGACTCGGGCACGTCGTTCACCTGGGCCGCGCGTGCCTTCGGCCCGTGGGTGGGCTGGATGGCCGGCTGGGGCCTGATCGCCGCGACCATCCTGGTGCTGTCGAACCTCGCCGGCATCGCGGTGGACTTCCTGTTCCTGCTCATCGACCAGATCGCCGGCAGCCCCGGCACGATCGCCGCGCTCGCCGCCGAACCCGGCATCAACGTCGCGGTGTGCCTGCTGTTCATGCTGGGGGCGACGTTCGTCTCCTACCGCGACATGCAGACGACGCAGAAGCTGCAGTACGTGCTGGTGACCTTCCAAGTGCTCGTGCTGCTGGTGTTCTCGATCGCCGCCTTCGTGCACGTGGCCGGCGGCACCGCCTTCGACGCCAGCCCCATCGAGCTGTCGTGGTTCAACCCGTTCGCCGTCGGTTCGGTCGCCGCGGTCGTGGCGGGTCTGTCGCTGT
This sequence comes from Microbacterium sp. NPDC058021, assembly GCF_042885955.1. NCBI lineage: Bacteria > Bacillati > Actinomycetota > Actinomycetes > Micrococcales > Microbacteriaceae > Microbacterium > Microbacterium sp. NPDC058021. The sequence continues at coordinate 317,940 of NZ_JBHVRF010000003.1, read as the reverse complement.
CGATCTTCATCTTCTGGGGATGGGACGTCACCCTCACGATGAACGAGGAGACGAAGGACCCCGAGCGCACCCCGGGCCGCGCGGCGACGCTGACGGTCGTCACGATCGTCGTGCTCTACCTGCTCATCGCCCTCGCGCTGCTGTCGTTCGCCGGCACCGGCGACGGCGAGCTGGGACTCGGCAACCCCGACATCCAGGACAACGTCTTCTTCTTCCTCTCCGGCCCGATCCTGGGCCCGCTGGCATTCCTCGTCTCTCTCGCGGTGCTCACCAGTTCCGCGTCGTCGCTGCAGTCGACGTTCGTCGGGCCGGCGCGCACGCTCCTGGCGATGGGCCACTACGGGGCGCTGCCGAAGCAGTTCGCCGCTGTCAGCCCGCGGTTCTTCACGCCGGGGTTCGCCACCGTGGTCGCCGCGGTCGTGGCATCCGGTTTCTACGCGGTCATGCGCTTCGTCAGCGAGAACGTGCTGTGGGACACGATCACCGCGCTCGGCATGATGATCTGCTTCTACTACGGCATCACGGCGTTCGCGTGTGTCTGGTACTTCCGCAAGCAGTGGTTCGACTCGGTGCGCTCGTTCCTGTTCACGATGCTGTTCCCGCTCGTGGGTGGTGTGATCCTCGCCGTGCTGTTCGTCATCACGCTGCGCGACAGCATGGCTCCCGACTACGGCAGCGGATCGAACATCGCCGGTGTCGGACTCGTGTTCATCCTCGGGGTCACCGTCATCCTCCTCGGCGTCGCGGTCATGATCTGGCAGGCCGTCAAGCGACCCGCCTTCTTCCGCGGGGAGACCCTTTCGATGGATGCACCGGCGAGCCTGCGCCGCCGGCCGAAGAACACGACGACAGGAGGCGGCCGATGACCGCGGCTCGCGAAGCGGATCTGCTCGGACGGGTGCCGACCGGGCTGTACATCGATGGAGCGTGGACGGATGCCACGGGCGGCCGCACGTTCGCCGTCTACGACCCTGCGACCGGGGACGTCCTCCGCGAGATCGCGGACGCGTCGCCCGAGGACGGCATCCGGGCGCTCGACGCGGCCGTGGCCGCGCAGGAAGGCTGGGCGGCCACCGCGCCGCGGGCGCGCGCCGAGGTCCTGCGGCGGGCATTCGACCTCGTGCAGGAGCGACGCGAGGACCTCGCGCTGCTCATGACGATGGAGATGGGAAAGCCCCTCGCCGAGGCGCGAGGCGAGGTGGGCTACGGCGGGGAGTTCCTGCGGTGGTTCAGCGAAGAGGCGGTGCGCATCGCCGGCCGGTACGGCCTGAACCCCGAGGGCACCGGGCGCATGGTCGTCTCGCAGCGCCCCGTCGGGCCGTGCTTGTTCATCACGCCGTGGAACTTCCCCTTCGCCATGGCCACCCGCAAGATCGCGCCCGCCCTCGCGGCCGGCTGCACCGTGGTGATCAAGCCGCCGGAGCTCACGCCCCTGACGACGCTGTTCTTCACGCAGCTGCTCGCCGACGCCGGAGTGCCGGCCGGGGTCGTCAACGTCGTCACGACGACGACCTCCGGGGAGGTGTCGGCCCCGATCATCGCCGACCCACGCCTGCGCAAACTGTCGTTCACGGGGTCGACGCCGGTGGGCCGCAAGCTCATCGCGCAGGCCGCCGAGGGCGTGCTGCGGGTGTCGATGGAACTCGGCGGCAACGCGCCGTTCGTGGTGTTCGACGACGCCGACCTGGACAAGGCGGTCGACGGGGCGATGCTGGCGAAGTTCCGCAACGTCGGACAGGCCTGCACAGCGGCGAACCGCTTCATCGTGCACGCCGCGGTCGCCGACGAGTTCACCCGGCGCATCACCGAGCGGGTGCAGGCGATGCCCGTCGGCCGTGGCACCGAGGACGGCGTGCAGATCGGCCCCCTCATCGACGAGAAGGCGGTCGCGAAGGCCGCGGAGCTCGTCGAGGATGCCGTGGCGCGCGGCGCCCGCGTGCTCACGGGCGGCACGGCGCTGGAAGGCCCCGGCACGTTCTACGAGCCGACGGTGGTGGCCGGTGTCACGGCCGGCAGCGCGATCCTGCGCGAGGAGATCTTCGGTCCGGTGCTCGCCATCGCGACCTTCACCGACGAGGATGAGGCCGTGCGCCTGGCCAACGACACCGAATACGGGCTCGTGTCGTACGTCTTCACCCAGGATCTGGCCCGCGGCCACCGGATGATCGATCGCCTCGAGACGGGCATGATGGGGCTGAACGTCGGGGTCGTGTCCAACGCCGCCGCACCGTTCGGCGGCGTCAAGCAGTCGGGCATCGGCCGCGAAGGCGGTGCCGAAGGCATCCACGAATTCCTGTCCACCAAGTACACGCTGATCCCCGTCGACTGACGGGGGAACGGAGCACCATGAGCACGTATGCGGTCGTCAACCCCGCCACCGGCGAGACCCTCGCCACCTACCCCACCGCCACCGCCGACGAGGTGGAGGCGGCCCTGGCCGCCGCGGATGCCGCCGCCCGCGGGTGGCTGCGGGAGTCGTCGACCGACGAGCGGGCGCGGCTGCTGCGCCGCGTCGCCGAGCTCCACCGCGAACGCCGCGACGACCTCGCCGCGATCATCGTGCGGGAGATGGGCAAGCCCCTGGCCGCCGCCGAGGGTGAGGTGGACTTCGCCGCCGACATCACCGAGTACTACGCCGACCACATCGGCGAGATCACCGGGGACACCCCCGTGGACATCCTGGGGGAGGGCACCGCGGTCATCCGCCGGGCGCCGCTCGGGGTGCTGCTGGGGATCATGCCGTGGAACTTCCCCTACTACCAGGTGGCGCGGTTCGCGGCGCCGAACATCGCGATCGGCAACGCCATCCTGCTCAAGCACGCCTCGCAGTGCCCGCAGTCGGCCGAGGCGATCGAGAAGATCTACGCCGACGCCGGATTCCCGGCGGGGGTGTACACCGACCTGCGCCTGACCAACGAGCAGGCGGCGGAGGTCATCGCCGACCGCCGCGTGCAGGGCGTGTCGGTGACCGGTTCCGAGCGCGCGGGCGCGGCCGTGGCCGAGGTGGCCGGACGCAACCTGAAGAAGGCCGTGCTGGAGCTCGGCGGGTCCGACCCGTTCCTGCTGCTGTCCACCGACGACCTCGACCAGGCCGTGCAGGCCGCCGTCGACGCGCGGCTGGACAACGTCGGGCAGTCCTGCAACGGCGCCAAGCGCTTCCTCGTGGTGGACGACCTGTACGACGCGTTCCTCGAGAAGTTCACCGCAGCGATGGCCGCCGCCACCGTGGGCGACCCGTTCGCCGAGGACACCGTGCTCGGGCCGCTGTCGTCGCTGACCGCGGCCGAACGCCTCGCCGAGCAGGTCGACCGTGCGGTGGCGCAGGGGGCGACCCTCGTCACCGGCGGCGTCCGTGACGGGGCCTTCTACCCCGGGACGGTGCTCACCGACGTCACGCCCGAGATGGACGCGTACCAGGAGGAGTTCTTCGGCCCGGTGGGCGTGGTCTACCGGGTGGCCGATGAGGACGAGGCGGTGCAGATCGCCAACGACACCGGCTTCGGGCTCGGGTCCTACGTCTTCACGACCGACCCGGAGCAGGCGGCGCGCGTGGCCGACCGCATCGAAGCCGGCATGGTCTACGTCAACCTCGTGCTCGCCGATTCGCCGGAGCTCCCCTTCGGTGGCGTCAAGCGCAGCGGGACCGGGCGGGAGATGGGTCTGCTGGCGGCGGACGAGTTCGTCAACAAGAAGCTGATCCGCGTCGCGGCAGCCCCGGCCGAGGGCGCATAGCCTCTGGCATCCTCGCCCTTCGCGGGCTTTGATGGAGGTATGGACCAGACGCAGGATCCCGTCGCCGCGCTGTCGGACGAGGAATGCTGGGAGAGGCTGACCCGGCAGGAGCTCGGCCGCATCGTCACACGCGTCGATGCGGTGATGGACATCTTCCCCGTCAACTTCGTCGTCGACGGCCACGCCATCCTGTTCCGCACGGCACCGGGCAGCAAGCTGTTCGAGCTTACGGTGAACGACGAGGTGCTGTTCCAGGTCGACGACCACACCGACACCGACGCCTGGAGCGTCGTGGTGCGCGGGCGGGCGCACGTGCTCGACACGAGCGACGAGGTGCGCGCCGCCGACGCGCTGCCGCTGCGACCGTGGGTGCCGACCTTGAAGTACCACTACGTGCGCATCGAGCCCACGGTGCTGTCGGGGCGTGCGTTCGCGCGCCTGCCCGAACCCGACCGCTACGGCATCGCGGACTACTGAGACCGCGTGGTGCGCGCCGCGCCGGGGTCGCCTGATTCGCGGCGGCCTCCGGCCATGCCGTACACTGGAGAGTGCAGTCGAAATCTGCATTCTTTCGCCATGCCCGCGTACCGAAGATCGGGACGTGTCATGTCGGGAATCGGATTTCACCCAGGGCCCCCGGGCCTTAGGGCGGTAGCTCAATTGGCAGAGCAGCGGTCTCCAAAACCGCAGGTTGCAGGTTCGATTCCTGTCCGCCCTGCGCGTCAGCACTCGCTGGCACACCAGGTCACTAACAGGTGGGGTTGATGGTCCAGGACGAGCCGAAGGGCGAAGTCGTCGCCTCGAGCGACGCATCGCGCGAGAAGAAGCCCAACTTCTTCCAGCGCATCGCTATCTTCATCCGTCAGGTCTTCGCGGAACTCCGCAAGGTCGTGACCCCGACCCGCCAGGAGCTGCTGAAGTTCACGGGCGTCGTACTCGGATTCGTCGTCGTGATGATGGCGATCGTCTACGGCCTCGACTGGGTGTTCACCTGGGTCGTGCAGGTCGTCTTCGGCGTACCGAGCTGAGCCGCTCCCGCTGACGCAATCCGGTGAGCCTTGCTGAGTCGCCGGAACCACGAACGGAAGAGAACCCAAGTGTCTGAAAAGTATGTCGACGACGCCGATTGGGCGACCGCCGCAGAGCAGTCCAGCGAGGACGACGAAGCCCAGGAGGGCAACATCCTCGCCGCCGAGGAACGCTCCGTCGAGCCCGCCGAGCACGTGGCGCTGCACATCGTCGATGAGAACGGCGACGACGAGGACGGCGACACGTCGGACCGCGAACTGGACGACATGGACATCGACGACCCGGAGGCCGACGCCATCGTGAACGACGCACTCGAGATCGATGAGACCGCCGAGGTCGAGGCCGCCGCCGAGGTGCTGACGGACTCCCTCGCCGAGGAGCAGGCCGAGCGCGTCGCCGAAGAGGCCGACGAGGTCACCCCCTACGACGGCCCCGACGTCAACGGTGAGCCGGACGCGCCCGTCGAGAGCACCGACTTCCTGAGCGATTTCGAAGCCGCTGCGGGCGTCGTCGCCGAGGTGCAGGACGACGAGGATGCCGAAGAGGACCCCTATGAGGCGTTCCGCGCGGAGCTTCGCAGCCTCCCGGGCAAGTGGTACGTCATCCACTCCTACGCCGGCTTCGAGCGCAAGGTGAAGGCCAACATCGAGCAGCGCAAGTCGACGCTCGAGGTGGAAGAGGACATCTACCAGGTCGAGGTCCCCATGGAGGACGTCGTCGAGATCAAGAACGGTCAGCGCAAGATGGTCACGCGCGTCCGGATCCCCGGCTACGTGCTCGTGCGCATGGAGCTCAACGAGGACACCTGGTCGGTCGTGCGTCACACGCCCGGCGTGACCGGCTTCGTCGGCAACGCCCACAACCCGACGCCGCTGCGCTTCGAAGAGGCCTTCAACATGCTGAAGTCGCTCGTCGAGGTCAAGGAGGTCGCCTCCGCGAAGGGCGCCGCCAAGGGCTCTGCGACGCAGGCGCGCTCCATCCCCGCCGAGGTCGACTTCGAGGTCGGCGAGACGATCACGATCAAGGAGGGCTCGTTCGCGGGTCTTCCCGGTTCGATCAGCGAGATCAAGCCCGAGAGCGGCAAGCTCACCGTGCTCGTCTCCCTGTTCGAGCGCGAGACCCCCGTGGAGCTGTCGTTCGACCAGGTCACCAAGCTCTGACGCCGAACCGCGTCGCGACGAACGCCCCGCCGGCCCACGCCGGCGGGGCGTTCCCGCGTGTACGGGGCGGCAGGCTGCACGCGTTCGCCGCGCGCAACTCGGCATCCGCCCCGCCACTTCTCCGGAGAAAGCCGCTACTTCGGAGCGGGAACCCGGAAACGGTCCGAAGAACCGGCGATTACCGAAGAACCTGCGAAGTGGGTGCGGCCGGCCGCGGTGGGGACCAGCCTACCGCGTCGGGTAGGATGGGATGGTTTGCGTGTGCTTTCGCGCGCGCGGACGAACCGCTGTCCGGAACCGCCGGACCCGCGGGAGATGGACAGGCCCTTCGCGCGTCGCGGGGCAGGTCCCTCGAGGAGAGGAAAGCAACATGGCACCCAAGAAGAAGGTGACCGGCCTGATCAAGCTCCAGATCAAGGCTGGCGCTGCCAACCCGGCGCCGCCGATCGGCCCCGCGCTCGGTCAGCACGGCGTCAACATCATGGAGTTCTGCAAGGCGTACAACGCCGCGACCGAGTCGCAGCGCGGCAACGTCATCCCCGTGGAGATCACGGTCTACGAAGACCGCAGCTTCACGTTCATCCTGAAGACGCCCCCGGCAGCCGAGCTCATCAAGAAGGCCGCAGGCGTGGCCAAGGGTTCGCCGACCCCGCACACCACCAAGGTGGCCAAGCTCACCAAGGAGCAGGTGCGTCAGATCGCCGAGACCAAGCAGCCTGACCTGAACGCGAACGACATCGAGGCCGCCTCGAAGATCATCGCCGGCACCGCCCGCTCCATGGGCATCACGGTTGAGGACTGAGGGGATAACGAACATGGCTAAGTCCAAGCTTTACAACGCCGCCGCCGAGAAGATCGAGCCCGGCAAGTTCTACACGTCCACCGAGGCCGTTGCGCTGGCCAAGGAGACCGGGTCGAAGAACTTCGACTCGACCGTCGAGGTCGCCCTCAAGCTCGCGGTCGACCCGCGCAAGGCCGACCAGATGGTGCGTGGCACGGTCATCCTGCCCCACGGCACGGGTAAGACCGCGCGCGTCATCGTCTTCGCGACGGGCCCGGCCGCTGAGGCCGCCATCGCCGCGGGTGCGGATGAGGTCGGCGGCGCCGAGCTCATCGAGAAGGTCGCCGGTGGCTGGACCAACTTCGACGCCGCGGTGTCGACCCCCGAGCTCATGGGCCAGGTCGGTCGTCTCGGCAAGGTGCTGGGCCCCCGTGGCCTCATGCCGAACCCGAAGACCGGCACCGTGACCCCCAACCCGGCCAAGGCCGTCGAGGAGATCAAGGGCGGCAAGATCGAGTTCCGCGTCGACAAGCACGCCAACGTGCACTTCGTCGTCGGCAAGGCGTCGTTCTCGGCCGAGCAGCTGGACGAGAACTTCAAGGCCGCTCTCGAAGAGATCGTGCGTCTGAAGCCGTCGAGCTCGAAGGGCCGCTACATCCAGAAGGGTGCCGTGTCGACCACGTTCGGCCCCGGCATCCCGCTGGACGTCAACGTCTTCTGAGCCGCCGCGCTCTGAGCTGACGCTCACGATGGGACCTCGCCTCCGGGCGGGGTCCCATCGTCGTTCCCGGGGTGCGTTCCCACCCACGCCGGGCGCCGCGCGGTTCGCCGGGGCGGTTGCGGTGTCGCTTTCGCACAGTCCGCGGCCGCGCGACCCGCCATTAGTGACACACGAGGAGCCCTGGGCGAGCCCGGGGCTGGCCAGCGCGGCTCCGGTGTCGCTTTCGCACAGTCCGCGGCCCCGCGACCCGCCATTGGTGACACCCGAGCAGCCCTGGACGGGGCGGGTCAGGCGGTGGGGAGCACGGTGAAGCCGGGGGTGCGCTCCGGCTCGCGGTCGTGGACGGTGGCGGAGGCGACCAGCGACCCCGGCGGGCCTTCGGCCATCCACGCGAGCACCGCGTCGACCTGCTCGGCAGTGCCCTCGATCTCGGCCTCCACCGTGCCGTCGCGACGGTTGCGCACCCACCCCGACGCGCCGGCATCCTGCGCCACCATGCGCAGGGTGTAGCGGTAGCCGACGCCCTGCACGTCGCCCCGGACGATCACGTGCACCCGTCTCATGCCCCCATCGTGCCGTGCCCGCGCGCCGGGCGCGACCACGTGCCAGGATGCCGTCATGGGAACCATCGACGACTACCTGTCGGGCCTCGCCACTGCCGACGCCGCGGTGATCGGCCACGCTTACGACGTCGCCCGCGAGGTCGTGCCCGAAGCAGAGCAGGGACTCGGGTACGGGATGCCGGCGCTGACCTACCGCGGCAAGCCGCTGCTGTCGGTCATGCGTGCCAAGACCCATATCGGCATGTACCCGTTCAGCCCGGAGGCGATCGCCGCGTCGGCGGCGCTGTTGGAAGGCGTCGACTCGGCGAAGGGGACGATCCGCTTCGCCCCGGAGACCCCGCTGTCCGACGAGGCGATCCGCGCCGTCGTGTCCGCCCGGCGGGCGCAGATCGAGCGCTGAGGTCAGCGCGGCAGGACGAGACTCACCGCGAGCGCCGCCATGACCACGGCGATGACGCCGTCGAGTACCCGCCAGGCGCGGGGGCTCGCGAGCCACCGTCCGAGGTGCCGCGACCCGAAGGCGAGGGAGAAGAACCAGACGATGCTGGCGGTCATCGCCCCGATCGCGAACCACCAGCGCCCGTCGCCGTGCGTGCTCGCGACGCTTCCGAGCAGGAACACCGTGTCGAGATAGACGTGCGGGTTCAGCCAGGTCAGGGCGAGGCACGTGAGCAGAACCGGTGCGAGCCGGGTCGCGGTGCGGGTCCCGGGCCGCGCCGGGGTGTCGTCCGACACCACGGCCGCGTCGGCGGTCAGTGCCGCACCGCTCGGGCGCCAGGCGCGCCGCGCGGCCAGCAGCGCGTATCCGAAGAGGAAGGCCGCACCCGCCCAGCGGACGACATCCACGAGCCACGGCACCGCCTGCAGCACGGCCCCGAGCCCCGAGACCCCCGCCGCGATCAGCGCGGCATCCGACACGGCGCACACCGTCGCGACCGCGGCGACGTGCTCCCGCCGCAGCCCCTGACGCAGCACGAAGAGATTCTGCGCGCCGATGGCGACGATGAGCGAGAGACCCAGCGCGAAGCCGGCGACGAGGGAGGAAGACACGCTCCGACGCTACGTCGACGCAGCGAATCAGTACAGCTCATGATTCTTCAGCACCATTAGCATGGTTTGTGATGCGTATTCCGGTCGATCTCGCCGAGACCCTCGCCGTCGTCGTCGACGAGGGGACGCTGGATGCCGCCGCAGGGCGGTTGCACGTGACACCCTCCGCTGTCAGTCAGCGCATCAAGGCGCTCGAGCAGCACGTCGGCAGGGTGCTGCTCGTGCGCTCCAAGCCCGTGCGCGCGACCGAGGCGGGGCAGGCGGTCGTGCGCCTCGCCCGTCAGCTGGCACTGCTGGCGCACGATACGGCGCGCGAGCTCGGCGGCGAGGATCAGGCGGTCACCTCGGTGCCGCTCGCGGTCAACGCCGATTCGCTCGCCACCTGGTTCCTGCCGCCGCTCGCGCGACTGTCCGAGCGGCATCCGGTCGTGTTCGATCTGCACCGCGACGACCAGGACTTCACGGCGGGGCTGCTGGAAAGCGGCACCGTGATGGCCGCCGTCACCTCGCAGGGCACCCCCGTCGCCGGGTGCACCTCGACCGCGCTCGGGACGCTGCGCTACGAACCGGTGGCCACCCCGGCGTTCGTGGCGCGGTGGTTCGCGGCGAGGATGGATGCCGGCGCCCTCGCGGCAGCGCCCCTCGTCGACTTCGACCGCCGCGACGACATCCAGCGCACGTGGCTGGCGCGGCGGGGAGTGGACCCGGCCGTGCCGCCGCGGCACTATGTGCCGGCATCCCACGACTTCGCCACCGCGGTGCGGTGGGGGCTCGGCTGGGCCATGCTGCCGCGGCTGCAGTCGCAGCAGGCGCTGGATGCCGGTGAGCTCGTGCGCCTGGACGGCGACGCGGTGGAGGTGCCGCTGTACTGGCAGCAGTGGAACCTGCGCTCCGCACTGCTGGACGCCGTCGCCGCCGAGCTGATCGCCGAGGCGCGGGGCGTGCTCGTGCAGCCGGGTGCGGCATCCCCGGCCTCATGACCGGCGCGGTCAGTCGTCGCTGACGCGCAGCACCGACTTGCCGCGGGTGTGGCCGCGCTCGAGTTCAATGTGGGCGGCGGCGGCATCCTCGAGGTCGAAGACGCGGTCGATGAACACCCGGATCGACCCCGATTCGAGCAGTCGCGCAAGCGTGGTCAGCACGCCGCCGTCCGGGATCACCTTGTACGACGTGGCGCGCACGCCCGCCGCGGCCGCGGCCTCGGCGTAGTCCGGCCAGCCACCCGTCGGCACCAGGATGTACAGGCCCCCGGGGCGCAGCACCGAGAGCGATCGCGTGCCGGTGTCGTCGTGCACGTTGCCGACGAGGTCGATGACGACGTCGACCTGATCGGCCACGTCCTCGAAGCGGGTCGTGGCGTAATCGATGACCACCGAAGCGCCCAGCTCCCGGAGCCACGGCAGGTTGCGCTCGGATCCGGTCGTGATCACGTGGGCGCCGAAGTACGCCGCCAGCTGCACCGCGAAGTGGCCGACGCCACCGCTGCCGGCATGGATGAGGATGCGCTGACCCTCGTGGGCGCGCGCGGTCTCGACGACGAGCCCCCACGCGGTCAGGGCTGCCAGCGGCACGCCCGCGGCCTCGGCGTGGGAGAGGGAGGCGGGCTTGCGGGCGACCGAGAGCGAGGGTACGACCGCGTACTCCGCGTAGGTGCCGCCCGAGCGGGGGAACGGGACCATGCCGTAGACCTCGGTGCCCGGCGGCAGCGGGTGGGACTCGTAGGGGGCCTTCACGACGACGCCGCTGAAGTCGAAGCCGAGGGTGCTCGGGTACGACGGGATGCCGCCGGTGGCGCCGGCGCCCCCGCGGGTCTTCGCGTCGATCGGGTTGACGCCGGCGGCGACGACGCGCACCAGCACTTCGCTGAGCACGGGAGTCGGCACCGGCATCTCGGCCACGTGCAGCACGTCGGCGGGGCCGGGCCGGTCGTAGACGACGGCCTTCATGGTGGGCGGGGGAGTGGAGACGACGCGGTTCCCGGTTTCGGGGACGACGGTCGATCTCAGCGGCCGGAAACGCATCGGTCGCTCCTTCCGCGCGCCGCGGATAGGCGGCAGCGCTGCTCGGTTCGGCCCGGGAGGGGCTGGGGTACCCAGTCAACCCGGAATATGTCTCGCTCGTGTTACGCGGGTGAAAAGACTCGCGCCTCCCCACCCGCCCCGCGGCATCCACCCACCGTGAGACGATTCCGGACGGCCGAGACCCTGGGTGATACCCGTCGTCTCGTCCGTCGGTATTCGTCTCACCGGTGTGTGTCAGCCACGGGCGGCGAGGGCGTCGACGTTGGCGGGGGCCAGCACGTGGCGGGTCACCATGATCGCCGCGCCCAGCACGCCCGCGGTCTCGCCGGCCTGCGACTGGACGATGCCGAGGTGCTGGGTGGCCAGCGGGATCGAGCGGCGGTAGACGACCTCGCGCACCCCTGCCAGCAGATGCTCGCCGGAGCGGGCGATGCTGCCGCCGATGACGATGAGCGACGGGTTCAGCATGTTCACGACTGTGGCGAGCACCTCGCCCACCTCGCGTCCGGCCTGCCGGGTGGCCGCCGTCGCGGCGGGGTTGCCCGCCCGCACGAGCGCCACGACATCGGAGCTCGCCCGGGCGTCGATGCCCTGCGCCCGCAGCTCTGCGGCGATCGCGGTGCCGCTGGCGATGGCCTCGAGGTCGCGTTCGTCGCCCGGCGGGCGGGGGGAGTCGTGACTGTACGGCACCTGCACGTGGCCCATGTCGCCGGCCGATCCCTGGGCGCCACGCTGCAGCTGGCCGCCCGAGATGATGCCGGCGCCGATGCCGGTGGACACCTTCACGAAGATGAGGTCGTCCACTCCGGGCCAGCTGAGCGCCTGCTCGCCGAGGGCGAGGATGTTGACGTCGTTGTCGACGAGCACGGGCACCGGGAAGGTGGTCTGCACGTAGCCGGGGACGTCGAAGCGGTCCCATCCGGGCATGATCGGCGGGTTGGTGGGGCGTCCGGTGGAGTGCTCCACGGGGCCGGGGACGCCGATCCCCACCCCGACCAGCCTCTCCGGCGTCGCGCCGAGGTCGCCGAGGATCGCCGCGGCATCCGCCAGCGCACGGTCGAGCACGGGTTCGGGTCCGTCGGCGATGTCCTGGTGGCGCGTGCGGGAGCCGAGGATGTGGCCGGCGAGGTCCGCGACGGCGACCGTCGCGTGCGTCGCGCCGAGGTCCACAGCCAGCACGAGCCCCGCGAGGGGGTTGAAGGCGATGCGCGCGGGGGGTCGGCCACCGGTGGAGACGGCTTCGCCTGCGGGGCGGATGAGACCGGATGCCAGCAGCGCGTCGACCCGCGAGGACACCGTCGAGCGGGCGAGGCCGGTGAGGGTGGCCAGTTCCGCCTTGGTGCGGGCGCGGCCGTCGCGAAGGATCTGGAAGATCTCTCCCGCCTCGGGATTCGCAGCTCCCGTGCTGCGCGCGGCGTCGACCATGGCGACAGTAAATCACAGGACTTCACTCCTGCCGCGCATCCCATTCGCATCACGAGTCGATCACTTTTGACGGATCACTAGCAAAAGTCTTCCCATGCATGTCAGAATCGCCCGCATGACAACGGACGTCATCAGCACCGGCATCGGAACGATCCGAACCGGTGTCCTCGGCGGAGGCTTCATGGCCCGAGTGCACGCCGCCGCAGCGCAGGCTGCCGGCTCGCCGATCATCGCCCTCGCCTCCTCCACGCCCGATCGCGCCGCCGCAGCCGCGAGCCGACTCGGGGCGGCACGCGTCGAACCGGATGCCGCGGCGCTCATCGCCGCGTCCGACATCGACGTCGTACACGTCTGCACCCCCAACGCCACCCACGCCCCGTACGCGCTCGCCGCCCTCGAAGCCGGCCGCCACGTCGTCTGCGAGAAGCCGCTCGCGACCACCGCCGCCGACGCGCGCCGGCTGGTTGAGGCTGCCGCACACGCCGGCGTCATCGCCGCCGTGCCCTTCGTCTACCGCTACCACCCGATGGTGCGTGAGGCCCGCGCCCGCGTCGCCCGGGGAGACGTGGGAACGCTCCTGAGCGTGCAGGGCGCGTACCTGCAGGACTGGATGCTGGCCGCGTCCGACGACGACTGGCGCGCGGACGCCGCCACCGGCGGTCCCTCGCGCGCGTTCGCCGACATCGGCTCGCACCTGTGCGACCTGCTCGAATTCGTCGCGGGGGAGCGCATCGCGCGCCTGACTGCGGTGACCCGCCGCGTGTTCGACCGCCGCGCCGAGCACGAGGTCGACAACGAGGACATCGCCGGCATCCTCGCCGAACTCGCCTCGGGCGCCGTCGCGACGCTGCTGGTGTCGCAGATGGCGCCGGGGCGCAAGAACGGGCTCACCCTGGAGCTGCACGGCACCGCGGCGAGCCTCCGATTCGCGCAGGAGCGGCCGGAGGAGCTGTGGGTCGGGGGGCGTCACGGCTCCCAGCTGCTCCTGCGCGATCCCGAGACCGCCGACGCGTCCTCGGCCCGGCTGCATCGGATGCCCGCCGGGCATCCGATGGGCTACCAGGACGCCTTCGACGGCTTCGTCGCCGACGTCCACGCGGCCGTGCGGGGCGAGGCTCCCGACGGGCTGCCGACCTTCGCCGACGGGCTGCGGGCGGCCGTGCTCACCGAAGCCGTGCTCGCCTCGGCGGCACGCCGCGAGTGGATCGAGGTGGAGGGATGAGCGACACCGCACTGGCCGACACCCCGGTGCCCGCGGGCACGGGGGATGTGGTGCTGCGCGCACGCGGCATCGGCAAGAGCTTCTTCGGTGTCTCGGTGCTGCAGGGCGTCGACCTCGACGTACGACGGGGCGAGGTACACGGTCTCGTCGGCGAGAACGGCGCGGGAAAATCGACGCTGATGAAGATCCTCGCGGGGGTCCACCAGGCCGACGAGGGCACCGTGGCGTACGAGGGTGAGACGGTCGCCTTCACCCATCCGCGCCAGGCGATGGATGCCGGGCTCGTCACGGTCTTTCAGGAGTTCACCCTGCTGCCCGAGCGCACGGTCGCACAGAACGTGTTCCTGGGGCGTGAGCCCACCCGCGGCGGATTCATCGACAAGCGCGCCATGGTGCGGCGCACCCGGGCACTGCTGACGGACCTCGGCGTCACCTTCATCGATCCGGCCGGCCGGGTGGGATCGCTCACCGTCGCCGAGCAGCAGATCGTCGAGATCGTCAAGGCGCTCTCGTTCGACGCCCGTGTCATCTCGATGGACGAGCCGACGGCCGCCCTCAGCGACCACGAGGTGGAGCTGCTGTACGCGATCATCCGCAAGCTCACCTCCCGCGGCGTCGCGGTGATCTACGTCTCGCACCGGCTGAAGGAGATCTTCGACCTGTGCGACCGCATCACGATCCTCAAGGACGGCGCGCTGGTGTCCACCGATGCCACCGCGGATCTCACCACCGGGGAGCTCGTGCGCCGCATGGTCGGCCGCCCCATCCAGTCGTACTTCCCTGCGGCGCTCGCCGGCACGACCCGCGGGGCGGCGCGCCTCGAGCTCGACGGCTGCGGCAACGACTTCGTCGACGGGGTCACCCTCGCGGTGCACGCCGGCGAGATCGTGGGGGTGGCGGGTCTGCAGGGCTCGGGGCGCACGGAGCTCGTCGAGGGAATGTTCGGCGTGCAGGCGTTCTCGCGCGGCACGATGCGTCTCGACGGCCGCCCGGTGCGCCTCACGCGCCCCCGCGCGGCGGTGAAGGCGGGTCTCGCGCTCGTCACCGAGGACCGCAAGGCTCAGGGCCTCGCACTCAGCCAGTCGGCGCTGGACAACACCCTGCTCGTGGTGCGCAGCGTCTTCGCGGGACGCACGCGCGCCGCGCGGCGCGAGGTGCCCGGCATCCTCGGGTCGCTCGAAGTGACCGCGGGTCGGCTCGACCAGGAGGTGCGTTTCCTCTCCGGAGGCAACCAGCAGAAGGTCGTGCTGGCGAAGTGGCTCGTCACCGAGCCGCAGATCGTGCTCTTCGACGAGCCCACGCGCGGCATCGACGTCGGCGCGAAGATCGCCGTCTACCAGCTCATGCGTCAGCTCGCCGCGGAAGGCAAAGCCGTGCTCATGGTCTCGAGCGAACTGCCCGAGGTGATCGGGATGAGCGACCGCATCCTCGTGATGCGCGACGGCGAACTCGTCGCGGAACTGCCCGCCGGGTCGGCTGAGCACGACGTGCTGGCCGCCGCGACCGGGTCGGACGCACCCCCATCGACGGATGCCGGGGAGGTGCGACGATGAAGCGCCTGCGGGTCGACGCGAGCCTGATCGTGCTCGCCATCCTGGTGCTCGTCGTCATCATCGGGGCGGTGCTGGTGGCCACGACCGGCCGCAGCTTCTTCAGCCCCGGGAACATCCGCGACATCCTCACCGGCATGAGCGTGCTGGGGCTGGTGGCGATCGGTCAGACCCTCGTCATCCTCGGGGCCTCGCTGGATCTCTCGGTGACTTACGTCATGAGTCTCGCGAGCCTCATCGCGGCGACGACGATGGCCGGCAACGCGGGCAACATCCCGTGGGCGGTGACGCTGACGCTGCTGGTGTGCGCGGGCATCGGACTTGCGAACGGGCTCATCGTCACGGTGCTCAAGGTCAACGGGTTCATCGCGACCCTGGGGGTCGGGCTGATCCTGCAGGGCGTGCTGAACACGAACTTCCAGGGCAGTGCCGGCGCCGTGCCGTGGGAGTTCCAGGTGATCGGCGCCACCGGCATCGGTCCCGTGCCGATCTCCACCGTCATCATGCTGGCGCTCGCCGTCGTGGTGTGGCTGCTGCTGGATCGCACCCGCACCGGTGCCCACCTCTTCGCCGTCGGCGGCGACCCCGACGTGTCGCGCCTCTCGGGACTGCGCACCAAGCCCCCGCTCATCGTCGCCCACGTGCTGTGCTCGGTGTTCGCGGGGCTGGCGGGCCTGCTGCTGGCCAGCCGACTGGGGGTGGGGAGCCCCACCGTCGGTCAGCAGGGCGGCTACGCGCTGCTGTCGATCGCGGCGGTCGTGCTCGGCGGCACGCTGCTGCTGGGTGGTCGCGGATCGGTGTGGGGCACGATCGGCGGCGTCGCGATCTTCGCCGTGGTCGACAACGTCATGAGCGTCATGCAGGTGAACCCGTTCCTCAAGGACGTCGTGCGCGGCGTCGTGATCGTGGCGGCCGTGGCCGTCTACAGCCGCCGCGCCATCGTGCGCCGGCGGGCACGTTTCGGGCCGGGCGGCACGCGCACCGGAGGGGATGCCGCGGCGGTCGCGGCCGCGCCGGCGATGGTCGCCGCCTCTGCGGGTCTGCGCGCCGACGCCGCCCACTCGCCGGCGCCGGCGACGCCCGGCGCAGCCGGCTCGGCATCCGCCTCGAACCCGGGGGAGCGGTGATGAACGTCGCGCGTACCGTGCTCAGCCCTCGCGGGGCGGTGTTCCTGCTCCTGGTCGTGCTCCTGGTGGCGGTGACGATCCTCAATCCCGCCTTCGCGGAACCCGGCCAGATCATGCGGTTCTTGCAGCGGGTGGCCCCGATCGCGATCGTCGCGATCGGACAGTTCTTCGTGATCATCGCGGGGGAGTTCGACCTGTCGCAGGGCTCGCTCATCACCGCGCAGGTGATAGTCGCGGGCAACCTCGTCGGGCAGGACGACTCCCGCACCCTCCCGGTGCTCGCGCTCATGGTCGTCTTCGGCATCCTCGTCGGCATCGTCAACGGCCTCATCACGACCCTCGCCAAGGTGCCGTCGTTCATCGCGACGCTCGGCATGATGCTGGCACTGCTGGGCGGGGTGATGTGGTGGACCGGGGGAGCGGCCACCGGCAACCCCGCCGACAGCTTCCGGCAGATCGGCCGGGGCGGCATCCGGGACCTGCCGCTCTTCGACTTCCTGCCGTGGTCGGTGCTGATCCTCGCCGCCTGGCTCGCCCTCGGCATCTGGCTCACGACCCGCCCGCTCGGCAAGACCCTCATCGCGGTCGGCGACAACGCCACCGCCGCCCGCTACGCCGGCGCGCGCGACTGGTGGGTGACCACGCGCGCGTTCATCATCTCGTCGCTGTCGGCCACTCTCGCCGCCGTGCTGCTGGTCGGCTACGCGGGCGTGCATCCCTCGGTCGGGCGCGGATACGAGTTCGTCGCCATCACGGCCGTGGTGCTCGGCGGCGTCGTGCTCGGCGGCGGGCGGGGCTGGATCGTCGCGGCGGTCGCGGGCGCGTTCGTGCTCGAGGCACTGTTCCTGCTGCTGAACATCGCCGGTGTGCCGGCGTCGCTGCGCGACGCGGTGCAGGGCGTCATCATCATCGCCGCCGTGGCGTACTCGGGTATCGCGCTGCGCGCCCGTCGCCGCGCGGCCCCACCCGCTTCACCCGATCAGGGGAAGGAGCCCGATGCGCCCGCCGGCGCCTCGGCTCGGATGTCCGCATCACCTGCACCTGCCGCCGACGGCGGCACAGCAACCGGAGGAGACTAGCAATGCGACGATCAATGAAGATCGCCACCACGTCGGTGGCGCTCCTCGGTCTGTTCACCCTCGCGGCGTGTACGACCGACCCCGCGGTGGCCCCGCCCGACGCGAGCGAGAGTGCCCCCGCGGAGGAGGAAGCCCAGGAGTGGTTCGACCAGGAACTGTTCGACACGCAGTTCGCCCAGCGTGAGGTCGTGCCGGAAGGCCCCGAGGGCGAGCCGTACCTGCAGTACATCGACGCCGAGATGATCGACACCTCGGCCTACGCGAGCGAAGGCGCGAAGAAGGCGTGCTTCGCCAACGCCTCCATCTCCAACCCGTGGCGCCAGACCGGCTGGATCACCATGAACCAGCAGCTGAAGGCGCTGCAGGAGGCCGGGGCGATCAGCGAGATGGAGACCCGCGACGCGCAGGACTCCGATGACACCCAGATCGCCGACATCGACTACTTCATCGCCGAGGGCGCGTGCGACGTGTTCCTCATCTCGCCCAACTCCACGGCGGCCCTGACCCCCGCCGTCGAGCGCGCCTGCGAGACGGGCAAGCCCGTGATCGTGTTCGACCGCGGCGTCAACACCGACTGCCCGGTGACCTTCATCCACCCCATCGGCGGGTTCGCGTGGGGCATCGACACGGCCGAGTTCCTCATCGACAACCTCGAGGAGGGCGACAAGGTCGTGGCGCTGCGGATCCTTCCCGGCGTCGACGTGCTCGAGCACCGGTGGGCGGCGGCGGAGAAGCTCTTCGGCGAGGCCGGCATCGACGCGGTGGACTACTTCACCGGTGCCGACCCGGCGGAGATCAAGAGCATCATCAGCGATGAGCTGGCCAAGGGCGATGTCGCGGGCATCTGGATGGATGCCGGTGACGGCGCGGTCGCGGCGATCGAGGCCTTCGAGGATGCCGGCGTGGACTACCCCGTCATGACTGGTGAGGACGAGATGAGCTTCCTGCGCAAGTGGCAGGAGACCGGGCTCACCGGCCTCGCTCCGGTGTACTCCAACTTCCAGTGGCGCACCCCGCTGCTGGCGGCGCAGAAGATCTTCGCGGGCGAAGAGGTCCCCCAGGAGTGGGTGCTGCCGCAGAGCCCCATCACCGCCGAGGAGCTCGACCAGTACCTTGCCGAGAACGAGGGCATGCCCGACGGGCACTACGCCAAGTTCGGCGGCGAGAACCTGCCCGGTTACCCGGAGGTCTGGCAGCAGCGCCAGATGCCGTGACCCCAGGGTGTCCCGTCCCGCCGCTCGCGGGGCGGGACACCTGCCTCTTCGAAAGGAAACGGATGCCACGCACCATCGGCGTCAACACGTGGGTGTGGACCTCGCCGCTGACCGACCCCTCCTTGGCCCGCCTCGCCCCG
Source organism: Microbacterium sp. NPDC058021 (assembly GCF_042885955.1). Lineage (NCBI taxonomy): Bacteria > Bacillati > Actinomycetota > Actinomycetes > Micrococcales > Microbacteriaceae > Microbacterium > Microbacterium sp. NPDC058021. Next base: position 299,126 of record NZ_JBHVRF010000003.1, on the reverse strand, counting down.
CGCATCGCGGCGATGGGCTTCGGGGCGGTCGAACTGCCGCTGGAGAGTGTGGGCGACTGGTCGGCGTCCCGCGCGCGCGACCTGCTGGATTCGCTCGGTCTGCGTGCCGTCGTGGTGGGCGCGATGGGTCCAGGGCGGTCGCTGCTGGAGCGCGCCGGCAACGTCGCGGCCACCCAGCAGTACCTGACCGTGTGCATCCAGGCGGCCCGCACCCTCGGCGCGCCGGTCGTCGCCGGCCCGTTCTACGCCCCCACCGGGGTGACGTGGCGCATGAGTGCGGAGGAGCGCGAGGATGCCGCCGCCCAGCTGCGCCGCAATCTCGCCCCGCTCGCCGACCTCGCCGGCGACAACGGCGTGACCCTCGCCATCGAACCGCTCAATCGCTACGAGACGAGCGTCGTCAACACCGTCGAACAGGCGCTGGACGTGTTCGGTCCGCTGCTGGGCCGCGGCGTCGGACTCGCGCTGGACACCTACCACCTCAACATCGAGGAGAAGCGCCCCACCGACGCCATCCGCGCGGCAGGGCCCGCCATCGCCCACGTGCAGGTCTGCGGCAGCGACCGCGGTCCCGTGGGCGACGACCACACCGACTGGCCCGCAGTGCTCGCCGCCCTCGACGACGCCGGCTACGGCGGCATCCTGGGCGTGGAGAGCTTCACGGGGGACAATGCCACCATCGCGGTGGCGGCATCGGTGTGGCGGCCGCTCGCGGCATCCCAGGACGACCTCGCCGTACGATCCCTCGCCTACCTCACGGCGCTCGACGCGCCCCGCTGACCCACCCGCCACGAACAGGAGCCGCGCCATGGCACAACACCCCGTGACCCTCTTCACCGGCCAGTGGGCCGACCTGCCCTTCGAGGAGGTCGCGCGCCTCGCGGCCGCATGGGGGTACGACGGCCTCGAGATCGCGGCATCCGGGGACCACCTCGACCTGCTGCGGGCGGACGAGGACGACGCGTACCTGCGCTCGCGTCTGGAGATCCTGGACCGCCACGGGCTGGCGGTGTACGCCATCTCCAACCACCTCGCCGGTCAGGCGGTGTGCGATGCGCCCATCGACTTCCGCCACCAGGCGATCCTGCGCGAGCACGTGTGGGGCGACGGCGATGCGGAGGGGGTGCGGCGGCGGGCAGCGGAGGACATGCAGCGCGCGGCGCGCGTGGCCCGCAAGCTCGGCGTCGACACGGTCGTCGGGTTCACCGGCTCGTCGATCTGGCCGTATGTGGCGATGTTCCCGCCGGTGGCGGAGTCGGTCATCGAGGCGGGGTTCGACGACTTCGCGCAGCGCTGGCATCCGATCCTCGATGTGTTCGACGGCGAAGGGGTGCGCTTCGCGCACGAGGTGCATCCGGGCGAGATCGCCTACGACTACTGGAGCTCGGTGCGGGCGCTGGCGGCGATCGACCACCGCGGGGCGTTCGGGTTCAACTGGGACCCGAGCCACATGATGTGGCAGAACATCGACCCGGTGGGGTTCATCTGGGACTTCCAGGACCGCATCTACCACGTGGACTGCAAGGACACCCGGATGCGACCACGCAATGGTCGCGCGGGCGTGCTCGGCTCCCACCTGCCGTGGGGCGACCCGCGGCGCGGCTGGGACTTCGTCTCCACCGGGCACGGCGACGTGCCGTGGGAGGACTCGTTCCGCGCGCTCGACGCGATCGGCTACACCGGACCCATCTCGGTGGAGTGGGAGGATGCCGGCATGGACCGGCTGTACGGCGCCGCCGAGGCGCTCACCTTCGTGCGGTCGCTCCTGTGGCCGGCGCCGGACGCGCCGTTCGACGCGGCCTTCCGCAACCAGTGAGGCGCGGGTCGCGGGCTCAGCGGTCCGTGGCGGGCGTGGTCGGCGGGGTGCCCGCCGACAGGGCGTGGAGCAGCCGCGTGAGGCTGCGGATCTCGTCGACCGACCACTCCTCCAGCGACGAGGCCAGCGCGTTCTCCTGCGGCGCGCGCGCGGTCTCCAGTCGGGCCAGACCCTCCTCCGTCGGCGAGAGCAGGCTCGCGCGGCCGTCGGAGGGGTCGGGGGTGCGCTGCACGAGCCCGAGTTGCTCGAGCTCGCGCACCGTGCGGCTGAGCTGACCCTTGTCCACCAGCAGGTGCTCGGCCAGCGCCGACTGGGTCACGGGCCCTCGGCGCACGATGGTCGTGAACACCTTGTAGGCGCCGGGCAGCATGCCGGGGCTGATGCGGTTGGCGTTCTCGGTGATGATGCGGCGGAACTGGCCGACCAGCTCCCCGAATTCGGCCTCGAGGGCCCGCACCGCGTCGGTGCGCGCCGCTCCGGACTGGTCGCCGCTCATCGTGCCCACTTTAGCGCCGGCGGTCGCGGGCATCGGCTGCGCTGTCCACGTCGTCCGCGGCATCCGTGCGGGTGTCTGCGGGCGAGGCGGATGCGGCATCCACGACCGGCAGCGTGGTGCTGGCCGGGGCGACCGCCTCCATGCCGACCGGCACCGAGACCGTCGCGAGGTCGGCCTCGGAGGCGTGCATGCGCTCTGTGGTGGTCATGCGGGTCAGCGGCTCGTTGGGCAGGAACGCGATCGCCACGAGGCTGATGACGGCGAAGGGCACCGCGATGAGGAACGAGCGCGAGATGCCGTTGGCGTAGATGTCCTCGAACACGACGCGCAGTGCCTCGGGCATGGCGGCGACCTGGGGGAGCGCGCCGGTCTGCAGCTGCGCGGCCCACACCTGGCCCTGGTCGCCCAGGCTCGCCAGCGCCGCCGCGATGTCGCCGGTGCGCTCGGCGACGAGATCGGTCACGGTGGTGGCCAGAGCCGCACCCATCACCGCGACGCCGACCGTGCCGCCGAGGCTGCGGAAGAAGGTGACTCCGGAGCTGGCCACGCCGATCTGCTCGGGCTTGGCGGTGTTCTGCACCACGAGCACGAGGTTCTGCATCGTCATGCCCACCCCGGCGCCGAGGAGGAACATGTAGATCGAGACGAGGGTGAAGTCGGTGTCGTACTCGACGGTGGCGAGCATGGTGGCGCCGGCGATCAGCAGCACCGCACCCACGACGAGGTAGCCCTTCCATCGTCCGCTGCGGGTGATGAGAGCGCCGATGCCCATCGACGCGATGAGCTGGCCGGCGATCATCGGGATGGTCATGAGGCCGGCCTCGGTGGGCGTCGCGCCGCGGGCGAGCTGCATGTACTGGCTGAGGTACACCGCCGCCCCGAACATCGCGATGCCGGTGGCGATCGAGGCGACGACGGCGAGGGTGAAGGTGCGGTCGCGGAACAGCGACAGCGGAACCAGCGGCTCGGCGGAGCGCAACTCCACGAGCACGAACAGTGCGGCGCCGAGGAGGCCGCCGCCGAGCATCAGCACGGTCTCCACGCTCCACCACGCGAACACGTTGCCGGCGAGCGAGACCCAGATGAGCAGCAGCGAGACCGAGATCGCCAGCAGCACGATGCCGAGGTAGTCGATCTTGACCTTCTTGGCAGGGCGCGGGGGCACGTGCAGGGTGCGCTGGACGATTATGAGGGCGAGCACCGCGACCGGAAGGGCGACGAAGAAGTTCCAGCGCCAGCCCCAAACGTCGGCGATGACACCGCCCAGCAGCGGACCGCCCACCGTGGCCACGGCCATGACGGCCCCGAACAGGCCCATGTACTTGCCGCGCTCGCGGGGGCTCAGGATGTCGGCCATGAGCACCTGGCTGAGGGCGGCGAGACCGCCGGCGCCGATGCCCTGCACCGCGCGGAAGGCGATCATCGTCTCGGTGTTCTGCGAGAAGCCCGCGGCGGCGGTGGCGACGACGAAGATCACGATCGCCAGCTGGAACAGCAGCTTGCGGTTGGTGAGGTCGGCGAGCTTGCCCCACACCGGAGTCGAGATCGCCGTCGTCAGCAGCGTGGCGGTGACCACCCAGGTGAACGCCGACTGGTTGCCGCCGAGGTCGTGGATGATCACCGGCAGCGACGTCGAGACGACGGTCGAGGCGAGCATCGAGACGAACATCCCGAGCAGGAGTCCCGAGAGGGCCTTGAGTACCTGGCCACGGGTCATCTTCGGTGGGGCGGCGGGCGTGTGCGGGGTCGGCACGGTGGGACTCCTCGAGGGGTCGTGGCGGTGACGGCGCGACGACACTGGCGACCGAAGGTTGATGTAAGTCAATGGTTGATACGAGTCAACTATAGATCAATCGTTGATGCGTATCAACCATGCGGTCCGAGTGCACGGCGCGGAGCCGTGAATACTCACTCGGCGCGACGAATGCTCACTCGGCAGCAATGGCAGCAGCGGCAGCAGCGGCAGCGGGGCCGGCGGGGTGGGAGTCAGTCGGCGAGGGCCAGGGCGCGGAAGGGCTCGCGGGGGGCGACGGGGGCTGCGGGTGCCGCGGGGAGGACGCGCCGCTGCGTGCGGCGGTACAGCTCGTCGATGAGCGACGTGGCGAGTTTCACGAGCTTGGCGATCTCATACTCGTCGCGGTCGACCCAGGCGCAGCGTGGCTCGTCGCCGACGGGCACGAAGTCCACGTGCTGCTCCCAGGTCACCAGCGTCCGCTCCGCGCCGAGCACGTGCTGCTGCCACCACACCTGCCGCAGGTAGGTGCGGGGGATCGAGCGCCAGTGCTTGTTCGTGGTCTTGATCTCGGCCAGGATCAGCCGTCCGCTGCCGTCGAGCCCGACGCCGTCGGGAGTCGCGAGGTGACGCTTCTCGACGACCGCGTGGAACAGCGCCGACGAGGGCTGGATGCCATGGGTCGCGGCGACCCACGCAGCGATCTCCGGTTCGCGGCGTCGCCCGTGGTCGGTGTAGGCGTTGCCCGAGAATCCGGAGCCGCCGAGCTTGGCGTCCGCGGCCCGGGCGATCGACTTCTCCGAGGTGAGGGCGGCGACATCGGTCGCGGTGATGCCGCGCGAGCGGGCCCGGATCCACGCCACCCGGTCGCGGGAGTCCGCGACGATCCTGGCGGCGAGTTCGGGTGTCACGTCATCGACCCTAACCCGCGGTCCCGACCGTCGATCCCCCCGCCACGCGGTTGCCTCCGTGCTGCGATTTTGCCTGTGGCGGCGGACGACCTACACTGGTGGCAAGCCAAAGACCGTCGGTCATCGGTGTGCGCGCAAGCGCATGACGATCGAAGCTCTGCACAGCAGGGGCCCACGCAGGTGACACAGATTGATTCTCACGAATTCAGCTCCGTGCGCCTGCGCCGGAGCTTTTTTGTTGTCCAGGGGCCGGACAGAGGCCGGCGCCCCGCCACCGCGGAGCGCCTCGTACATACCAAGGAGTGACCATGGCGCAGAAGGATGCATCGGTCGCCGAGCTCACGAAGAACTTCGAGAACTCGAACGCCGTCCTGCTGACCGAGTACCGCGGTCTGACGGTTGCCCAGCTCAAGCAGCTGCGCAACAGCATCCGTCAGGACGCGCAGTACGCCGTGGTGAAGAACACGCTGACCAAGATCGCCGCGAAGAACGCGGGGATCACCGCGCTGGACGACGACCTCAATGGTCCGTCGGCTGTCGCATTCGTGCACGGCGACTTCGTCGCCACCGCGAAGGCTCTGCGTGACTTCGCCAAGGCCAACCCGCTTCTCGTGATCAAGGGCGGCGTATTCGAGGGCAACGCCCTCACCGCCGACGAGGTCAACAAGTACGCCTCGCTCGAGAGCCGTGAGGTTCTGCTGGCGAAGGCTGCGGGCATGATGAAGGCGACGATGGGCAAGGCTGCGGCCACCATCGACGCGCTTCGCGAAAAGCTGGAGACCGCTGAGGCCGCGTAAGCGACCGGCGGCTTTCTTTCCCACAAACCCCATCAATCTAGGAGATACATCATGGCGAAGCTCACCACCGAGGAGCTGCTGCAGCAGTTCGCTGACCTCACGCTCGTCGAGCTCAGCGAGTTCGTGAAGGCGTTCGAGGAGAAGTTCGACGTCACCGCCGCCGCCCCCGTCGCCGTTGCCGGTGCCGCTGGTGGCGCCGCCGCCGAAGAGGTCGAGGAGAAGGACTCGTTCGACGTCATCCTCGAGGCTGCCGGCGACAAGAAGATCCAGGTCATCAAGACGGTCCGCGAGCTCACCTCGCTGGGCCTCGGCGAGGCCAAGGCCGTCGTCGACGGTGCTCCCAAGGCTGTCCTCGAGGGCGCCAACAAGGAGACCGCCGAGAAGGCCAAGGCCGCTCTCGAAGAGGCCGGCGCGACGGTTACCCTCAAGTAATCACGCTTCTGTGATCGAAGGCCCCGGATGCCACGGCATCCGGGGCCTTCGTCATGTCCGGGCGCCGGCGGGCGGGGTGGTGGAGTTGCGCACGATGAGCCGGGCCTCGAGGCGGTACTCCATCGGGGGAGCTCCGTCCGCACCCAGCGTCGACACGAGCAGCTCGGCGGCGGCGACGCCCTGATCGCGCGGCTCCTGCGCGAAGGTCGTGAGGGAGAACATCTCGGCGTACTCGTGGTTGTCGATGCCGACCACACTGAGCCCCGCTGGCACCGGGATCGCGAGTTGGCGGGCGGCCACGATGGCCCCGATGGCGACTTCATCGCACACCGCGACGAGCGCCGTCGGGCGGCGACGGGCGTCGCTGAGCGCGTCGACGGCCACCGCATAGCCCCCGGGCAGCGACGTGGGCGAGGCGATGTGCCGCGGCGGCTGCCCCGCGGTGGCCATCGCCCGGCGGTAGCCCTCGTACCTCGCGGCATCCACTCGCTGCCAGGGCGTCTCCGCCCCGCCGCCGACGAACGCGATGTCGGTGTGCTGCAGTGCCAGCAGATGCTCGGTCGCGCGCTGCGCGGCGTGCGTGTCGTCGATGGAGACCACGCTGATGTCGTCGCTGCCGCCGACGACGCTCACGACGGGGCGGCCGATGCGCAGCAGGCGTTCGAGCTCGTGGTCGTCGGGGTCGAGCCCCACCGCGATGAGGCCGTCGAACCGCTTGCGGGCGAGGAAGTCGTCGAAGATGCGCCGTCGCCCCTCGGTCCCGGGCCGGGCGTCATAGAGCGTGAGGTCGAGGCCGTGGCGCAGGAGCGTCGCCTGGATGCCCTCGAGGACTTCCGCGAAGAACCAGCGGTTCAGTCGGGGCATGATCACCCCGACGTTGCGCGTGCGGCCGGTCGCCAGGCTCACCGCGCTCGTGGACGGCACATATCCCAGGGCGGTGGCGGCCTCTCGCACCCGCTCTCGGGTCTGATCGGACACCTGACTGCTGCCGGTGAGGGCGCGGCTGGCGGTCGCCTTGGACACGCCGGCGCGCCGCGCGACGTCAGCGATTCCACTCATGGCATCTCCTTCGACCTCTCCGCGCGCATCGTCGCAACCGGTTCCACCGGCATCCTGCCACGGATGCGTCTGTGGATGCTACCGGCGGGCATCCGTGTGGGCGTAGGGGATCGGCGGGCGGGGCCACCCTCATTTACCGAGATGTTATGTAGCGAGGTTGAGTCGCCGGGGCGCGTCCTCTAGCGTGGAATCGGAAACGGTTCCACGCCCGCGAACCAAGAGCGGACGCAACGGCGCGCTCGTGCGCCGACTCGATGAGGAGGACACATGAAGACCATCCCTCGCAGGGCATTGGCCATCGGATCGCTGCTGGCGGTCGGTGGGCTTGCACTCGCAGGCTGCAGCGGTGGACCGGGCGGCACGGACGGCGGCGGTGAGAGCGGTTCCGACAGCAACGTCGTGACCGTCTACGGCACCATCGCCGACACCGAGGCGGAACTGCTCGAGGAGTCGTGGGCAGAGTGGGAGGAAGAGAACGACATCGACATTCAGTACGAATCGTCGAAGGAGTTCGAAGCCCAGATCGCGGTGCGCGCCCAGGGCGGCACCGCCCCCGACCTCGCCATCTTCCCGCAGCCCGGTCTGCTCAAGGACATGGCCGACCTCGGCTACCTCAAGGAGGCCCCGCAGGAGGTCGCCGACAACGTCTCCGAGAACTGGTCCGAGGACTGGGCCGAGTACGGCACGTATGACGGCACCCTCTATGGCGCGCCGCTCATGGCCAGCGTCAAGGGCTGGATCTGGTACTCGCCGACGTTCTTCGCGGAGAACGGCTACGAAGTTCCCACCGACTGGCAGGGCCTCATGGACCTGAGCGCGCAGATCCAGTCCGACACCTCGGCTCCGCCGTGGTGCGTGGGCTTCGGGTCGGATGCCGCGACCGGCTGGCCGGGCACGGACTGGATCGAAGACGTCGTGCTGCGCCAATCGGGCACCGAGGTGTACGACCAGTGGGTTGCCAACGAGATCCCCTTCACCGACCCGCAGATCGCCTCGGCGTTCGAGGAGGTCGGCAAGGTGCTCAAGGACCCCAACATGGTCAACGCCGGCTTCGGCGGCACCGACACGATCGTCACGACGCCGTTCGGCGACGCGGCCAACGCGCTGGTGTCCGGTGAGTGCGCGCTGCACCACCAGGCATCCTTCTTCGACGGCTTCATCACCGACGCAGGCGGCACGGTCGCCGAAGACGGCGACATCTGGGCCTTCATCACCCCGGCCTTCGAGGCAGGCGGCGACGAGGGTGCCGTGGTCACCGGCGGTGGCGAGATCGTCGGCGCGTTCAGCGATGACGAGGCCACGCAGAAGGTGCAGGCGTACCTCTCCAGCCCCGAGTGGGCGAACTCGCGCGTGTCCCTCGGCGGCGTCATCAGCGCCAACAAGGGCCTGGACCCCGAGAACGCCTCGAGCGAGATCCTGACCGAAGCCATCTCGATCCTGCAGGACGAGGGCACCACGTTCCGCTTCGACGCCTCGGACCTCATGCCGTCCAGCGTCGGTGCGGGTACGTTCTGGAAGGGCATGAACGACTGGGTCAACGGCACCGACACCACCACGGTGCTGGAGCAGATCGAGTCGGGCTGGCCCTCCAGCTGACGGTTCCACGCACAGCGGGGCCGACCGCGACAAGCGGTCGGCCCCGTTGCCTTCCCGGAGTCCGCTGACGCACTCGAAAGGAACCCATGTCCGCCTTCCTCCAATGGTTGAGCACGCTCTCGCCATGGCTGCAGATCCCGATCATCATCGGTGTCTTCGTCGCCGTGGTCGGGCTCATCCTGTTCCTCGTGGAGATCGCGCCCCGCCGGGGCCGCATCTACACGATCATCCGGCTCGCGGTGTGTGTCGCCGCACCTGCCGTCTTCCTGTGGGCGCTGCAGTCGTATCAGATCGCGATCGTCGCGGCCGCGGCGCTGGGCCTGCTCTTCTTCTTCCTCGACATGCGGTCCAAGCAGGGCGCCGGGTCGCTGTTCGTCCTCGTGGCGTTCCTCGCTCCCGCCGTGCTGCTGCTGATCATCGGCCTCATCGTGCCGTTCATCCAGACGACGGGTCAGTCGTTCATGAACCGCAACAGCAGCGAGTGGGTGGGGCTGGACAACTTCATCTGGATCTTCACCCAGCCCCAGGGCATCCGGGTCGTCCTCAACACGATCATCTGGGTCGTCATCGCCCCGGTGGTCTCGACCATCGCGGGACTGGCATACGCCTACTTCATCGACAAGACCCGCGGTGAGAAGTACTACAAGATCCTCGTGTTCATGCCGATGGCGATCTCGTTCGTCGGCGCCTCGATCATCTGGCGGTTCGTGTACGCGGCCCGCCCAGCCGAGGCCGCGCAGATCGGTCTGCTCAACCAGATCATCGTGTGGTTCGGCGGGCAGCCGGTGAACTTCCTCGCCGTGCAGCCGTGGAACACGCTGTTCCTGATCGTCGTGCTCATCTGGGTGCAGACCGGTTTCGCGATGGTGATCCTCTCGGCCGCCATCAAGGGTGTGCCGACCGAGCAGATCGAAGCAGCGGAGCTGGACGGCACGAACGGCTGGCAGCGCTTCATCAACGTGATCGTCCCCGGCATCCGCGGATCTCTCATCGTGGTGCTCACGACCATCTCGATCGCGTCGCTGAAGGTGTTCGACATCGTGCGCACGATGACGGCCGGCGCGAACAACACATCCGTCATCGCCAATGAGATGTACACGCAGCTGCGCAGCTTCGAAGCGGGGCGATCGGCGGCGTTCGCGGTCATCCTGTTCGTGCTGGTCATGCCGCTGGTCATCTACAACGCGATCCAGCTGAAGAAGCAGAGGGAGATCCGATGAGCAGCGTCATGCCGATCGACCTTCCGGTCGACGAACAGACCAAGCGACGTCTCACCCGAGGCGAGCGCAAGGCCGAGCAGCTGTCGCTGACGGCCGGCACCAAGCGGCGCCTCACGTCGCGCTGGGCCACCCTGGCGGCGCTGGTCATCGCGGTGCTGTGGACCCTGCCGACCTTCGGCGTGCTCGTCTCCTCGTTCCGCCCGCGGGAGCTCATCGCGACCACCGGCTGGTGGACGGTGTTCGAGAACTGGGGCTGGACGACGGAGAACTACGCCGAGGCACTGCAGGCGGGCAACAGCCAGCTGAACATGGCGGGGGCGTTCGTCAACTCGTTCGCCATCACGCTGCCGGCCACGATCATCCCGATCTCCATCGCGCTGCTGGCGGCCTACGCCTTCGCGTGGATGGACTTCCGCGGCAAGAACGTGATGTTCATCCTGGTGTTCGCGATGCAGATCGTGCCCATCCAGATGGCCCTCATTCCGCTGCTGCAGCTGTTCTCGGGCGGGACGATCTTCGGCGTCCCGGTGATCGAGGGGATCGGCCAGGCGGGCTACGCGCAGGTGTGGCTGGCCCACACGATCTTCGCGCTGCCGCTGACGATCTTCCTGCTGCACAACTTCGTCTCGGAGATCCCGAACGAGGTCATCGAGGCAGCGCGGGTGGACGGGGCCGGCCACGGCCAGATCTTCTTCCGCATCATCCTGCCGCTCACGATGCCGGCGATCGCCTCCGTGGCGATCTTCCAGTTCCTGTGGGTGTGGAACGACCTGCTGGTGGCCCTGATCTTCGCCGACGGCAACGTCGCGCCGATCACCAAGCTGCTGGCCGAGATGACCGGCAGCCGCGGCCAGGACTGGCATCTGCTCACGGCGGGCGCGTTCATCGCGATCATCGTGCCGCTGATCGTGTTCCTGTCGCTGCAGCGCTACTTCGTGCGAGGCCTCCTGGCCGGTTCGACGAAGGGGTGACGTCGGGGGATGCCGCCCCGCGGCATCCCCCCTCGCCCTCTCTCCTCCGCTGAGACGACAACTGACGGCCGAGACAATGGGAATTTCCCAGTGTCTCGGCCGTCAGCTGTAGTTTCAGCGGGTGGGGGTGGGGGCGCGGGTCAGGGCGCGCAGGACAGGCGCTGCTGCATCGCCTGCATCGCGTCGATCTCGAACTGCTGGCCGTTGCGCATGCTCTCCGCGACCGTGAGGGTGCGCGGGTCGGATGCCAGTTCGAGCACAGCATCGGCCATGGGGATCGCCCCCTCGTGGTGGCGGATCATGAGGCTGAGGAACAGGCAGTCCGCGGCGGTGCCTTCGGCCTGCGCGAGAGCGGTCAGCTCGGCGGGCGAGGCCATTCCCATCGCCTCCCGCTCCTCCTCGGCGGTCATCGCCTCCGCCGAGGTGAAGCCGTGGTCGTGCCCCGCGTCGGATGCCGCCATCCAGGCCATCGGGGCGCCGCCCGACTGCGGCAGCCCCCACTTGACCAGCCAGTCGTACATCTCCCCGCGCTGGGCCGACTGGCCGGTGGCGATGTCATAGGCCAGGGCCCGCACATCCTCATCGGCGGTCTTGCGGTGGATCGTCATGGCCATGTCGATCGCCTGCGCGTGGTGCACCTGCATGTCGCGGGCGAACCCCGCCTCGGCCGAATCCGTGGTCGGCAGCGCCGGACCGGATGCCGCGAACGTCGAGAAGCGGCCCACCGCGAAGGCCACCGCGGCGACGGCGACCGCGATCAGGACGATCGCGATCCACCGGCGCCGCGGGGCCGCGGTCATGACTGCTTGCCGGGGGCGTCCAGCGCGCCGGCGCACGCGGCGTTCGGCTCGGGCACGGTCGCTGCGCGCCAGTACGAGGTGAGGAAGTCCTCGACGCGCTCGTCGTCGGCGCCGTCGAGCTTCACCTGCGCGTTCCACGCGCTCATGACGACGGGGGCGTCCAGGCCCTCGTAGGGGGAGAGGATGATGTAGCTCGAGGGGAGCTTGGACTTCAGCGTCTCCAGGTCTGCCTCGCCGACGGCATCCGCGTCGTAGGCGACCCACACCGCGCCGTGCTCGAGGGAGTGCACGGCATTCTCCTCGGGGACCGGCTCGGTGTAGACACCGCAGTTGAGCCAGCGGGCGTTGTGGTCGCCGCCCGCGGCGGGGGACTGCGGGTAGTCCACGTCGCCCTCGACGTGGTTCGCGGTGTTCTCGAACGTCTCGACACCCGAGATCGCGGTGCCGTCGCCGTCGCCGCGTGCGTAGGTCACGGGCTTGGGCGTGAGGAAATAGGATGCCGCGATGAGCGCCGCGATCGCGACGGTGGCGGTGCCGCCGACCGCCCACCACGCGATCTTGCTGCGCCGGCGCTTGGCGATCTGACGCTGGTACTCGGCGAGCTTCTCCCGCTTCTGCTGTTCGCGTTGCTGCTTTGCGGTCAGGGTGATCTGGGCGTTCACGGCGGGGTTGCCGCTCGCGCGCTTCGCGGAGGGGCTCGGGGGCGTCGGGGTCATGGGTGATCTCGGCTCGGGTCGGGCGCGTCTCGCGCGTGGGCCTGTTCAGCCTATGCGTCTGCATGGGTCCGCAAGCTGGGAAGACGCTAGACTCGACCGGTTGTCGAATCGTTTCGACATGCCCGCCCGCGACCGCTCTGGATACCGTGCCCGATACTTCCCCCGTCCCCACCCCTCCCGCATCCGCCGCACCGCGCCCCACCACCGGCGCCATCCGCACCCTCGGTGCGAACCCGATCACCGCCCCGATCGTGCTGCATCCCGGCGACTCGCTGTCGACCGCGCGACGGGTGATGTACATCATCCTGCTCGGTGCGCTGACGGCGCTCGGCCCGTTCACGATCGACCTCTACCTGCCGGCGTTCCCCGTGCTCGAAGAGGACTTCCAGACCTCCGCCGCGGCCATCCAGCTCACCCTCACCGGCACGATGATCGGCTTCGCCCTGGGTCAGCTGGTCGTCGGCCCGCTGAGTGACAAGGTGGGCCGTCGCGTCCCCCTCATCGTGGTCACGGCGCTGCACGTGCTCGCGAGCACCGCCGCCGCCTTCGCCCCGACGCTGGAACTGCTGTCGGTCGCGCGCGTCCTGATGGGCGCGGGTGCGGCAGCCGGTGGCGTGGTGGCCGCCGCCATCGTGCGGGACCTCTTCGGCGGGCGGCGCCTCGTCGTCATGCTCAGCCGCCTCGCCCTCGTCTCCGGTGTCGCGCCGGTCGTCGCCCCGCTCATCGGCGCGGGGCTGCTGGCGGTCATCCCGTGGCGTGGGCTGTTCATCGTGCTCGCGCTGTACGGGGCGGTCATGCTCGCGTGCGCGCTCATCTTCCTGCCCGAGACCCTCCCCCCGGCCCGCCGGCACGAGAAGGGCTCGACGACCGTGCTGCAGCGCTACCGCAGCGTGCTGGGCGACCGCGTCTTCATCGGCGTGCTGATCATCGGCGGCATGACCTTCAGTGGCCTGTTCTCCTACCTGTCGGCGTCGTCGTTCCTGTTCCAGCAGACCTACGGGTTCGACGCGCAGCAGTACGGACTGCTGTTCGCCATCAACTCCATCGGTGTCGTCATCGGTGTGCAGACGGCCTCGCGGCTGGCCACGCGCTTCGGCCCGCAGTGGGTGATGGCGGCCTCGACCGCGGCGCTCGTTCTCTCGGCGACGGCCATCATCCTCGGCGACATGCTCGGGGCGGGACTGTGGGCCGTCGTCATCCCGCTGTTCTTCTTCATGACCGCGTGCGGCTTCACGTTCCCCTGCGTGCAGGTGCTCGCGCTGGATCGCCACGGCAAGGCGGCCGGCACCGCGCAGTCGCTCATCGGCGCCGTGAACTTCGGCGTCGCCGGTCTCGTGTCGCCGGTCGTGGGCTGGGTCGCGGGCGACGCCGGCATCACCCCCACCACGATGGCGACCGTCATGGTCGGCTGCTCGGTGATCGCCGTGCTGGCGCTGTGGATCGTCGTGCGTCCGAAGACCGTCGCGCAGCTGGCCCCCTAGCGTCGCGGCGCGCACCGGCGCAAGCCCGTCGAGACGGCGGGACGGCTGGGTGAGAATGGCTCGATGGATGCCCTCGGTCACCCCGTCTCGCGCCTGCTCGTGCCGGGCCTCGTGCTCATCGCCTTCGCCTGCGGGCTGGGCGGGTGGATCCTGCTGCGCGGCCCTGAGGCGTTCGAGCTGGACCAGATGTGGAACACCGCGCTGGCGCAGTGGCGGGTCGAGGCGCTCGTCTGGTTTTCGCAGACGATGAACTGGCTGGGCGGCGGGATCGTGGGGGTGTTCGTCGTGCCGATCGGCGGTGCGCTGCTGCTCGTGCTGTTCCGGCGCTTCTTCGGGGCGCTGTTCTTCATCGCGGCATCCATCTTCAGTGCGGCGGGGGTGCAGGCGCTGAAGCATCTGTTCGGGCGCGCCCGGCCGGAGGACATCATCGTCGTCAGCGACTACGGCTCGTTCCCTTCGGGACACACCGCCAACGCCGCGACGATCGCCGTGGTGGCGGTCGTGCTCTTCCCGCGGCTGTGGGTCGCGATCGTCGGTGCGGCGTGGGTGCTGCTCATGGCGTTCAGTCGCACGTACCTGCATGCGCATTGGCTGAGCGACACGGTCGGCGGCGCCCTCATCGGCGCCGGCATGGCCCTCGTCGTGGCGGCGGCGTTCGCCACGCGGCTGCGGGCGGAGCAGCACCGGGCGAGCCGGGCGGTGCCCTCGCTAGGCTGACCGGCATGACAGCGTCGTCAACGCCGGATCCCGCCGTCGCCGAAGCCGAACTCGCCCGGCTCCGTGCCGAGGCGGAGGCCGCGGAGGCCGCCCTCCGCGCCGCGCAGGCGCGGGCGGCGCTGGCGGCAGCCGAAGCCGCCGCCGCGCAGGCCCGCGCCGGCGGCGCAGCGGATGCCGGGGATGCGCCCACGGATGCCGCGGATGCCGGGGCTGCCCCGGAGGCGCCGGCGCCCGAGGCGCCCGCTCCCGACGTGCCCGATGCCCCCGCTCCCGACGTTCCGGAGGCGCCCGATGCCGCCGAGGCCCCCGCGCCCGACGCGCCCGACGCCCCGCTGGATGCGGCGGAGGTCGCCGCGATCACGGCGGGGTACGCGTTCGCGGGCGAGACGCTCGACCTCGGTGCGCTCCGCAACGGCGAGCCCGTCCCCGAGGCGCAGATCCGCATACCGCTGGCCATGATGAACCGCCACGGTCTCATCGCCGGCGCCACGGGCACCGGGAAGACGCGCACGCTGCAAGGTCTCGCCGAGCAGCTCGCCGCGAAGGGCGTGCCGGTGTTCGCCGCCGACATCAAGGGCGACCTGTCGGGGGTGGCCACTCCGGGGGAGGAGAGCGAGAAGCTGCGCGCCCGCACGCGCGCGATCGGGCAGGACTGGCATCCCACGGCATCCATCACGGAGTACTTCGCCCTCGGCGGCGCTGTCGAGCCATCGGTACCGGCGACGGGCATCCCCATCCGTGCGACCGTGTCAGGGTTCGGGCCGCTGCTGCTGAGCAAGGTGCTGGGCCTCAACCAGACGCAGGAGTCGAGTCTCGGGCTGGTCTTCCACTACGCCGATGCGCACGGCCTCGCGCTGGTCGACCTGTCGGACCTGCGTGCCGTGCTCACCTACCTCACCGGCGACGAGGGCAAGGCCGAGCTCAAGGAGCTGGGCGGACTCTCGGCGGCGACGGCCGGGGTGATCCTGCGGGAGCTCATCACCTTCGCCGACGGCGGGGCTGACGTCTTCTTCGGCGAGCCCGAGTTCGACGTCACCGACGTGCTGCGCCTCGCCCCCGACGGGCGGGGAGTCATCAGCCTGCTGGAGGTGCCGGGGGTCGCCGATCGCCCGGCGCTGTACTCCACGTTCCTCATGTACCTGCTGGCGGAGCTGTTCGAGGTGCTGCCGGAGGTGGGCGACATCGACAAGCCCAAGCTGGTGTTCTTCTTCGACGAGGCGCATCTGCTCTTCCGCGACGCCTCGAAGGACTTCCTGGCGGCGATCGTGCAGACGGTGCGGCTCATCCGCTCCAAAGGGGTGGGCGTCTTCTTCGTCACGCAGACCCCCAAGGACCTCCCTTCCGACGTGCTGGCTCAGCTCGGCTCGCGCGTGCAGCACGCCCTGCGTGCCTTCACCCCCGACGACGCGAAGGCGCTGCGCGCGACGGTCGGCACGTATCCGCGGTCGGGCTACGACCTCGAACGCGTGCTGCAGGAGCTCGGCACCGGCGAGGCCATCGTCACCGTGATGAGCGAGAAGGGGGCGCCGACCCCCGTCGCCTGGACGCGCCTTCGCGCCCCGCAGGGGCTCATGGCTCCGACGTCCGCCGAGGCGATCGCCGCCACGGTCGCCGCTTCACCGCTGCTGGCCGCCTACGCGACGCCGATCGACCGTGAGTCGGCGCGCGAGGTGCTCGGCGCCAAGATGAGCGCGGCCGCGGACGCGGCTGCCGCGGAGGCAGCCGCCGTGGCGAAGGCGAAGACGGATGCCGAGTACGCGCGGCAGCAGGCGGCGATCGAGAAGGCGCAGGCCGCGGCTGCGGCCAAGGCCGAGCGGGAGTACGAGCGGCTGCTGAAGAAGACCTCCGGCAGCACCCGCACGACCCGCTCGGCCCAGCGCAGCCCGCTCGAGCAGGTGCTCGGATCGAAGGCGACCCAGAGCATCCTGACGAGCGTCATCCGCGGCGTGTTCGGCACCGGCCGCCGTTAGCGACTATTGCTGCGCACCAGCTCCGGCGAACCGGGGGAGTCGTCGCTGCGGGTGATGAGCGTCGGCATGGTCGAGGTGTCGATGAACGGGTCCTCGTCCTGACGATCGACGACCGCCTCGGCCTCGGCGACGGTCTCGACGGTCGGCACCGATCCCAGCATCGGCCGCTTCGCGGTCTCGCGCATCGTGAGCATCGCGATGCCGCCGAGCAGGGCGAAGAACATGATGTAGTACGCCGGCATGTAGGGGTTGCCGGTGAGCTCGATGAGCGCCTGGCTGAACAGCGGTGTCGTCCCGCCGAACAGCGACGCCGACAGGTTGTAGGCGATCGCCATCGCGCCGAAGCGTGACGCCGTGGGGAACAGAGCCGGCAAGGCGGAGGCTGCCACCGCGACGTAGAACGCCACCGGCACGGCCACCATCGTCAGCGCGACGAACACGGCCCATTCCTGACCGATCTGCATGATCGCGAACGCGGGCACCATGAGCGCGAGGGTCGACCCCGACGCGATCAGGTACACCGGGCGACGGCCGATGCGGTCGCTCAGGCGCCCGATCAGCGGCAGGCACGCCGACATCACGATCAGCACCGGCACCGTCGCGAGGGCCGCACCCAGGTTCGAGATGCCGACCTCCTGCTCGAGGTAGGTGGGCATGTAGCTGGTCAGCGCGTAGCCGGCGGTGTTGGTGGCGGCCACCAGGCCGATCGCGATGAGCATGGGACGCCAGTGGTGGCGGAAGATGCCGGTGACGCCGTGACGGGCCAGCGGGTCGCCCGCATCGACGTCGGACTCCGCCTCGGCCTCGAGTTCGCTCGTCGTCTCGTAGGCGGGGCTCTCGGGGATGCGCAGGCGGAACCAGATGGCGACGGCGCCGAGCGGGATCGCGATGAGGAACGGGATGCGCCACCCGAAGTCGACCATCGCCGTCGGGCCCCAGAAGTTCTCGGTGATGAGGGTCGTCAGCGCCACGACCGACGCGCCGGCGGCGAAGCCGATGTACGAGCCGACGTCGAGCCACGACGACCAGAAGCCGCGCCGGCGGTCGGGGGCGAACTCCGCGACGTAGGTCGCTGCGCCGGCATACTCGCCGCCCGTGGAGAACCCCTGCGCCATCTTCAGCAGGTACAGCGGCACGATCGCCCAGAGCCCGATCTGCTGCGAGGTGGGCAGCACGCCGATGAGGCCGGTGGCCACAGCCATGAGGGCCATCGTGAAGAACAGCACCTGCTTGCGGCCGATGCGGTCTCCGAGCGGTCCCAGTACGAGACCGCCGATGGGGCGGACGAGGAATGAGATCGCGAAGCCGAAGAGGGTCACGAGCAGGCCCCAGGGCTCCGGCAGGTCGGCGGTGAACACCACGGCGAGGGTGACGGCGAGATAGCCGTAGATGCCGAAGTCGAACCATTCCATGAAGTTGCCGACGACCGTCCCGCCGATGGCCGTGCGTACCCGCTTCTTGTCGACGACGATGACGTCGTCGACTTCGAGCCGCGGATGATCGGGGTCGGACGTTGCTCTGGGTGTGGTGGTCATGTCTTCCTTCTGATCAGCTGCGCGCCACACGGCGCAGACAGTCGCCTGGGTCAAGGGACGTTACGCGAAGTCCTCAGCGGTCGCCTCCACTTGGCATCCGGTGCGCGAATGCGATATCGCGCGCGGTGCGTAGCAGGCCGATTCCGCCCAGGCTGTGCAGAACCCGGGGATCGACGTACCGTCGGGGGATGAGCAGGCTCACCGCCCCCACCGGTCGCGAAGACGCCCTGCGCGCGCGGCCCCGCCCCGATGGCACCCCACCGCTGGCCCTCGTGCTCGGCGGCACCGGGTATATCGGCGGGCGCCTCGTCCCGCGCCTGCGGGCAGCAGGGCACCGCGTGCGGGTGCTCGCGCGCGACCCGCAGCGCGCCGCGGCGTTCCCCTGGGGTGGCGACGTCGAGATCGTCGCCGGATCGGCCGACGACGCGGCGGTCATGGCCGAGGCGGTGCGCGACGTCGATGTCGTCTATTACCTCGTCCACTCGATGCGCGCCGGCGCCCGATTCGAGGAGACCGACCTGCGCGCGGCGGAGACCGTGGCGGAGGCGGCGGCTGCGGCATCCGTCGGACGCATCGTGTACCTCGGCGGACTGCATCCGTCGCAGGGGCGCCTCTCGCCGCATCTGCGGTCGCGGGTCGCGGTGGGAGAGACGTTCCTCCGCTCGGGCGTGCCCACGCTCGTGCTGCAGGCCGGGGTGGTCATCGGGTCGGGGTCGGCGTCGTTCGAGATGGTGCGCCATCTCACCGAGGTGCTGCCGTACATGCCGGCGCCGCGGTGGGTGCGCAACCGCATCCAGCCCATCGCGATCCGTGACGTGCTGCACTACCTGCTGGGTGCGGCGCGGGTGGATGCCGGCGTCAACCGGGCCGTCGACATCGGCGGGCCCGACGTGCTGCGGTACGGGCAGATGATGAACGGCTACGCCGTGGCGGCGGGGCTGCCGCAGCGGGCGATCGCGTCGCTGCCGGTGTTCACCCCCGAACTCGCCTCGCACTGGGTGAACCTCGTCACTCCGATCCCGCGGTCGATCGCCCGGCCGCTCGTGGCATCGCTGCAGAACGAGTGCGTGATGGACGACCATGCGGTCGACGCGCTCATCCCGCAGCCGGAGCGCGGACTGACGTCGTACCGCCGCGCTGTGGCACTCGCGCTCGGGCGGGTGGCGGGCGACGACGTGGAGACCAGCTGGCAGGACGCGGAGGTGCTCGGCGCCCCGTCGGATCCGCTGCCGTCCGACCCCGAGTGGGCAGGACGCACGGTGTACACCGACGAGCGCACCGCCCAGACGTACGCGACGCCGGAGCGGCTGTGGGGCGTGATCGCCGGCATCGGTGGGGCCAACGGCTGGTATTCGACGCCGCTGCTGTGGGCGGTGCGGGGCTGGATGGACAAGATCGCCGGCGGCGTGGGCCTGGCCCGCGGGCGTCGCAGCCGTTCTCGGGTGGCGCCCGGCGACGTCATCGACTTCTGGCGCGTGGAGACCGTCGAGGAGGGCCGCATGCTGCGGCTGCGCGCGGAGATGAAGGTGCCCGGCCAGGCGTGGCTGGAGCTGAGATGCACTCCGACCGACGGTGGGTCGCAGTACGACCAGCGGGCGGTGTTCTTCCCGCGCGGCCTGGCGGGGCGCCTGTACTGGCTCGCCGTGCTGCCGTTCCACGGGTTCGTCTTCCGCGGCATGGCCAACCGGATCACCGCGACGGCCGAGGCCGAGGCGGTCCGCGTCGACCGCGACGCCCGTCGGAATTCAGGCGGGGACGGGGTGACGGCACCCGCACCCGCCGAAACCGCCGCGACAGCCTGAATTCCGACAGCCGGTGGTCGGGGCGACGCCGCGGGGGTTCGTGCCGGTGCGGAGCGGGCGCCCGTCGGAATTCAGGCGGGGACGGGGGCGGCGCGAGTCGCGGGGGTCGGAAGGCCAGCGACAGCCTGAATTCCGACAGGCGTGGGCGGGAGCCGCGCCGCAGGCCGCGTCGTCGTGACCGTCTCGGACCGGTCGCCGTGGCACCCGGCCCGGCGCGCGCGGGCCCGGACTCCCCGGCGTCGCCGAGGGGGTGTCGTCGTCGAGGCCTGCGCCGCCGCCGAGCGCGGCGCGGCGCGGCGCGGCGGGCAGGATGCCGCCGAGCCCGGCCGCGTCAGGGCGCGCCCGCCGCCTGCCAGCCGCGCGCGAGCTCGGTGACCGCGGCCACCGCGTCGCGGGTGTCGTCGGGAGTGCCTCCGGCGCGCCCGGCGACGAGGCCCGCGACGAAGGCGCTGAAGGGCGCCGCGGGGCGGGCCACGCCTGCGGTGACGTCGCGGGCGAGGTCGAGGATGAGCGCGATCGGAAGATCGTCTGCGGTCAGGTCGAACCGTTCGCGCAGGGCCGCGGCCCACGCGTCGAGGGCTTCGGGCGGAAGCGTGCGATCGCTCACGGTGTCTCCTCTTCGCTGAATCGGCGCCGGGCTCGGGTGAGATCCTCCCACGTGTCCACGTCCGCCGTCTCGCCCTCGGGCGCGACGACGGTCGCGATCGCGAGGTCGTCGAGCAGCTCGTGCACCGAGGCGCCGTGGCCACGGTCGGGCAGCGCCGCCGCGCCTCGGCGCAGCGCCGCCGTGCGGTACACGCCGATCAGCCACTGCGGCCGTGAACGGGCGTCGGCAAGACACAGCCCGTCGGTGTCGGTCGGCAGCAGCACCAGATCCCGCACGAGCCGCGCGACGGCAGCCTGCGCCCCGGGGAGGTCGGTGGCGAGCACCAGTGTCCATTCCGGCGCGGCATCCCAGGACTCCAGCGCCGCGACGATGCCGGCGACGGGTCCGCCGAAGGGCGGTTGCTCCCGCGTCCAGGTGACGGCGGTGGGGATGGATGCCGCGGCGACGGCGACCTCGGGGTGCAGGTCGGCGTGGGGCTCGGGCCCCACGATCGTGACGGGCCAGGCCCCGGCGGCGGCGGCCGCTTCGACGGCATGCCGCAGGAGGGTGCGGCCTCCCACGTCGAACAGCGGTTTCGCGGCGCCGTCGACCCGGGTCGCCCTCCCTCCGGCGAGCAGGATCGCGGCGAGTGTGCTCATGACTCCACGGGGCGCGTCCAGTTGCCCGAGCGCCCGCCCTCCTCCGCCGTGATGCGCCCGCCCTGGATCGAGGCGGACGTGTCCATCCTCTCCAGCATGTCCACGACCGTGGGGGCGGCGACCGACACGGCGGTCAGCGCCGCCATCTCGACTCCGGTGCGGTCGGCTGCTTCGCGGTGACGTCCACCATGCGGGTGTGACCGGCGGCATCCGGGTGCGTGAAGCTCATGTCACCAGCATGACACCGACGACGTCGCCGGGGGCGACGGCCGCCACGTCCGCGGTACGACGGCATATGCCTCGCCACGGCCGAGGGCCCCGCCAGGTGCCGGTGTCCGCGGCGGATGACAGGATGGCGGCATGACCCGCATCCGTCCGTTCCAGCCCGGTGACGAAGCCGCCCTGTCCCGCGTGTGCCTGCTGACAGCGGATGCCGGTGGGGATGCCACCGGCGTGCTGGAGGACGACGACCTCTGGGGCGAGGTGTTCGTGCTGCCCTATGTGGCGCGGCATCCCGAGTTCGCGTTCGTCGTGGAGACCGACGACGGCCGCGTCGCCGGCTACATCGTGGGCGCCCCCGACACGCGGGCCTTCGAAGAGTGGTTCGCGTCACAGTGGTGGCCGCGGTTCGCCGACCGGTGGCCGCGGCCCGACGTCGAGCGCACCCGGCAGGACGGCACCCTCCGCTATGCCTATGGCCGCGGCCCGGGCGTCGAGCCGTACGGCGACACACATCCCGCGCACCTGCACATCGACCTGTTGCCCGAGCTGCAGGGGCAGGGCTGGGGCCGACGGCTCATCGATACCCTCAGCGAAGCGCTCCGCGCCCGTGGTGTGCCGGGCCTGCACCTGGTCGCGTCGTCCGACAACACCGGGGCGCTCGCCTTCTACGACCGCCTCGGGTTCGAGCGGGTGCCCTCGCACGACGGGGTGCAGGCGTTCGCCCGCACCCTCTGACCTAGAGCGTCTTCACCCGACGCCGCTCGTCGAGGGTCTGCGCGTCGGGGCTGCCGACGAGGATGTCCTCGAGCTTGCGGGCACCGTCCTCGCTCCACCCGTGACGCTCGTAGAACGACGCCGCCCGGTCGTTGCCCGCGAGCACCCATAGACGACCGCGCGCGAAGCCGCCGTCGCGCAGCGCCTGCTCGGCGCGGCTCAGCAGGGCATGCCCCACGCCGGCATCCCAGTGCTCCGGCAGCACATAGAGCGCGTACACCTGGCCGTCGCCGTCGCCGTCGAGGCTCGTGCCCACGGCGGCCCAGCCCACCGGCTCATCACCGACGAAGGCCAGCAGGTCGACATGGTGCGGATCGGCGTGCGCGGCGTCCCAGCGGCGCCGGCGGTGGTCGGCGTCGCGGTGGACGTCGAGGCGATCCAGCGCGCGCTGCGGGATGAGGCCCGCGTACGCCGCGCGCCAGGTCATGACCCGGATGGCGGAGATGGCGGGGGCGTCGTCGGCCGTCGCCTCGCGGATGCGGACAGTCATGGGCCCGAACGTAGCGGACGGCGCTCCGGGGAGGCGAGCATGAGGCCCCGACCGCGATGGGGAGATCTCCCCATCGCGTCGGGACCCCCTCGGTGATGCACTGGAGGCCAGGAGGATCGATGACCGCCGCCACTGCGCACGCCTGGAATACCGCGGATGCCTGGACGGCGCTGCAGCGGGCCGAGACGACCCCGCACGAACTCGCGGCGATCGCCGCGGCGCACCCCGACTACGCGACGCAGATCGCCGCGCACCCGCAGGCGTACCCCGCGCTCGTCGAATGGGCCGAGCAGGTCGCGGCGCAGCGGTCCGCGCCCGACGCGTCGCCGGCGGCGGACGCCACCGACCTCGTCGGCGGTACGCGCCGTGCCTCCGGGGCCCACCCGCTCGCCTTCTCGGCCGACGCCGACGCCTGGCGCGCCGCCGTCGCCGCCGGTGCCGCGCTCACCGAGGGGGCGCCGCCCCATGCGGGCGCCCCGCGCGCCGGCGACCTCCCCACCGACCGTGTCGCGTGGACGCCCGCCGCCGACCTCCCCGTCGCCGGGGTCGAGAAGGCTCGGGATGCCGCTCCCACCGCCATCGCCCCGGCATCGCCGGAGGCCGAACCGGCGCAGCCCGGCGCCGAAGCGGGGGAGCCCTGGTGGGCCGGGGTCAGCCCCGCCGCGCCCGACGCGACGCCCAGCGCCGCGTCCGACGCCTCGCACCCCGCCCACCGCGCGACCTTCGAACCCCTGGCCGCCCCGAGCGCCGAGGCGCTCGCCGTCGGCACCGCCGCGGGCGCGGCGGGAGTGAGCCCCGCGCCGCCGGAGCGCCCGGCGCAGTCCGCGCGCCCGGCCCTGCCCCGGCAGAGCGCGGCGGCCGCTGCCCGCGCCGCCGGCGCGGCGTACGCGGCGGCAGTCGCACCGCAGGCCTCGCCTGCCGTGGCATCCGCCGCTCCGGCATCTCTGAGCCCCGAACCCGCCCCGAGCGCCCCCGCCGCCGCCGTGGTCGACGCGCGGGCACTGCTGGCCTTCGTCTTCGCGTTCGTGGTGGCGCCGCTCGGGATCGTCTTCGGGCACCTCGCGCTGCGGGACATCGCCGCTACCGGCGCGCCCGGACGCGGCTACGCGGTGGCGGGACTCATCGTCGGCTACACGGTGATCGCGACCGCCCTCGTCGCGGCGGTGGTCACCGCGCTCACCCTGCTCGCCCTCTGAGTGGGCGGGCTCGCCGGCTGAACCGGTGGGTCAGCGCAGCCGGCCGCTGTCGAGCCGCACGGTGCGGTCCACCAGACCTGCCGGCACCGACACGTGGGAGATGAGCACGACGGCTTGCTCGGGCGAGACGGCCTGCAGCAGATCGGTCAGCAGCGCATCGGATGCCGCGGGGTCGACGCCCGCGGTCGGCTCGTCGAGCACCAGCACGGGGAAGCCGTGCAGCAGTGCCCGCGCGAGCGCGATGCGCTGGGCCTGACCGCCCGAGACGAGCGCTCCGCGTTCGCCGACGCGCGCGTCGAGGCCGCCCCGCTCGGCGAGCCAGGAGCCGAGGCCCACGCGCTCGAGCACGGCGACGAGTTCGTCGTCGGTCGCGGTGTCGCGTGCGAAGAGCAGATTCTGGCGGATGTCCTCGTCGAACAGCATCGGCTGCTGCTCGCACAGGCCGACGGTCAGTCGAAGGTCGTCGGGAGCGATCTCCCGCACCGACCGGCCGCCGATCTCGTACGTGCCGGCGCACTCGAGGAACCGCACCAGCACGTGCGCGAGGGTCGTCTTGCCCGCCCCGCTGGAGCCGACCACGAGCAGCCGCTCACCGGCGCGCACGTCGAGGTCGACGTCGGCGAGCGAGGAGCGGCGGGCGCCGGGCCAGGTGGCCGAGACGCCGCGCAGCCGCAGACCGTCGCCGAGCGCCGGTGCCGCGCCGGTCGCCGCCGGTGCGTCACGGACGAGGCCGTCGGGGATCTCGCCGGGGACCGATTCGGCGATGCGCGCCGCCGAGGCGCGCACCTGACGCCACGAGGCGGCGGCCAGCGGCACGGCGCCGAACACCTCGAACACGGCCATCGGCACGAGCACGGCCACCGCGAGAGCGGGCCCGCCGAGGGTCGCGGCATCCGGAGCGGTCACGAGCACCGCGAGGATCGACGCGGCACCGGCCAGCAGCGACACGATCGCGGTGGTGGCCGCCTGCGCGCCGGCGCGGCGCACGACGGCCCGGCGCACGGCGGCGTCGGCGCGGGCGATGCGCGCACGGCTCTCGGCCTCGGCGCCGTAGGCCTGCAGCACATCGAGGCTGCCGAGGTGGTCGGTGACGGCGTCGGCGAGCTGGGCGCGCAGCGGCGCGATGGCACGCTCCGCCCGCCCGCCGGCGGCCCAGCCCCACGCCGTCGCGACGAGGGCGGCGACGACGAGGCAGCCGAGGAGGGTGAGGGCGGCGGGCCACGACACGAAGCCCACGAACACGACGGCGGCGATCGCGACGACGGCCGAGCCGACGAGCGGCTCCACGACCCGCAGCGGCAGGTTCTGCAGCTCGTCGACGTCGTCCACGAGCGCGCCCAGCACCGAGCCGCGCCGCGTGCGGGCGAGCCCGTCGGGGGCGAGCGGGATAAGACGGCGCACGAGCGAGGTGCGGGTGGTGGCGAGTTGGCGCAGCGCCGCGTCGTGCGCCGTCAGCCGCTCGAGGTAGCGGAACACCGCGCGGGAAAGTGCGAACGCGCGCACCCCGACGACGGCGGCGGTGAGGTACATGACGGCCGGCTGCTCGCTGGCGCGCACGATCAGCCACGCGCTCACGGCGAGGAGGGCGACGGCGGATGCCTCGGTGGCGAAGCCCGATGCGACGGCACGCCAGAAGCGTCGCCACGGCGGCATCGCGCCGCGCAGCACATCGGCGGTCGTGGTGGGGGCGGGGGTCGTCATGCCGGCACCTCTGCGGTCTCGAGGCGCACGACGCGGTCGGCGTAGGCCCGGGCGGTGGTGCGGTGCGACACCAGCAGCACCGTCGCGCCGTCGTCGGTGAGGCGGCGCAGGCTCCGCCACAGCAGGTCCTCGGTGGTGGCGTCCAGCGCCGCGCTCGGCTCGTCGAGGGCGATGACGGATGCCGCGCCGCGCAGATACCGGTAGAGCGCGCGGGCGACGGCGACGCGCTGCGCCTGCCCGCCGGAGAGCCCCGCACCCTGCACGCCCAGGTCGTGAGCGGCCTCAAGGTCGCCGGCGCCGGCGAGGTTGAGCGCCCGCGACACCGTCGGGAGATCGGGCTGCACGTCCCCGAGCGCCACGTTCTGCGCGATCGTGCCGGCGATGAGCCCCGGGTGCTGTCCCGCCCACGCGAGCCACCGGTCGGGGGTGAGGTCGGTCACCGGAACACCGCCGAGAGTCGCCTCGCCATCGAACGCCGCGGCGCCGCGGAGCGCGGCGAACACGCTCGACTTGCCGGCGCCGCTGGCACCTTCCAGCAGCACGAGCTCGCCGGCATCCGCCGTGACGTCGACGGGGGCGAGGGTGCGGTCACCGTAACGCACGCGGAGTCCGCGCACCACGAGCGGCGGGCGGGGGAGTGCGGAGCGGTCCGCGCCGTGCGGTGCGTCGGCCGACGCGGTGGTGCCGTCATCGGCAGGTCGCGTCCGGCGGGACTCTCGAGCTTCGTCGAGCACCGCGAAGACGTCGTCGGTGGCCGAGACGCCTTCGGCGGCGGCGTGGAACTGCACGCCCACCTGCCGCAGCGGCAGATACGCCTCGGGGGCCAGCAGCAGCACGAACAGTCCCACCAGCAGCGCCAGTTCGCCCTCGAGCAGGCGGAACCCGATCGAGACGGCGATGATCGCCACCGACAGGCTCGCGAGCAGCTCGAGTGCGAAGCCCGACAGGAACGACACCCGCAGCACGCGCATCGTCTGCGCGCGGTAGCTCTCGGTCACCCGCTGGATCGACGCGACGGCGCGGTGCTGGCGCCCGAAGACGGTGAGGGTCGACAGGCCCCGCACGGTGTCGGAGAAGCGGGCGGCCAGCTGACGCAGCGTCTGCCACTGCCGGTTCTGCACGGCGCGCGTGCTGACGCCGATGAGGATCATGAACATCGGGATGAGGGGGATCGTGAGCACGACCGTGAGACCGGAGATCCAGTCCATCCACCACATCACGAGCACGATCAGCGGCGTCGCGATGACCGTCTGCACGAGCTGGGGCAGGTAGCGCCCGAAGTAGGCGTCGAGGGCGTCGAGGCCGCGACCGGCGGTGACGGCGAGCTGAGCCGAGTTGTGCTGGGCCAGCCAGCCGGGGCCGAGCTCGTCGACGGCTTCCACGAGGTGGGCGCGCAGCTGCGCCTGCACCCTGGCCGACGCGCGGGCGCTGACGAACTCGCGCAACCACACCAGGCCCGCCCGCGCGGCCACGACACCGGCGAGGCCGGTGAGGATGCCGGCGAGCTCGGGCCATGGCATCCCGTCGATGGCGCCGACGATCGCGCGCGTCAGCAGCCACGCGAACGCGACGATCACGAGAGTCTGTGCGAGCCCGATCGCCCCGAGCGTGACGAAGAACGCGCGCGATGCGCGCGCGTACCTCAGCAGCCGAGGGTCGAGGGGTCGGCCGCCCACACGCGGTGGTGCGTCCGCGTCCTGCGAAGCCATGAATCGATCCTCCCACGCGAGCCGGTGGCCGATCGCTCACCGGCACCACAGACCGCCCCGGTCCGGCGCGCGACTCGCGCGTCCTGCGACCGGGGCGGCCAGGTCTCAGTGCACCGTTTCGGCAGCCTTCTCGATGTGCGCCCGGGTGACGCGCTTGCGGAACACCCAGTACGTCCAGCCCTGGTACAGCAGCACCAGCGGCAGGAAGATGACCGCCGCCCACGTCATGATCGTGAGGGTGTAGTCGGTGCTCGACGCGTTCTCGATCGTGAGGCTGAAGGCCGGGTCGGTCGTGGACGGCATGACGTTCGGGAACAGCGCAAGCCACAGGGTCAGCACCGCGAACATCACGGTGCCGGCGCCGAAGCCGAACGCCCAGCCCTCGCGGTCGCGGCGGTTGGCGACGATCGAGGCGATGAGCAGCACGGCGGCCACCGCCGCGCAGGCGATCACGAGCATGATCAGCGGAGCGCCGGCGCCGGCGGCCATCGCCACCGTCCACACCAGGAACACCGCGGCCACGACCACCGTGAGGATGCCCGCCTTCGCGGCCAGCGCCCGGGCATCGGTGCGCACCTGGCCGTCGGTCTTCAGCGCCACGAAGTACACGCCGTGGGTGAAGAACAGCAGCAGCGTCGTGAGTCCGCCCAGGAGCCCATAGGGGTTCAGCAGCGTCAGCAGCGAACCGACGAACTCGTGGTCGGCATCCAGCGGCACGCCCTGGACGATGTTGGCGACCGCGACACCCCAGAGGAAGGCCGGCACGGCCGAGCCGATGACGATCATGCGGTCGAAGTTGCGCTTCCACCGCAGGCTGTCGCGCTGGTGGCGGTACTCGAAGGAGACGCCACGGGCGATGAGGGCCAGCAGGATCAGCAGCAGCGCCAGGTAGAAGCCGCTGAACAGCGTCGCGTACCACTCCGGGAAGGAGGCGAACAGGCACGCGCCGGCGACGATGACCCACGTCTCGTTGAGGTCCCACACCGGGCCGATCGTGTTGATCACCTGGCGGCGGGAGACCTCGTTCTTGCCGAGGAAGGGCAGGGACATGCCCACGCCGAAGTCGAAGCCGTCGAGCACGAAGTAGCCGACGAACAGCACACCGACGATGAAGAACCAGAGATAGGCGAGATCCATGACGTGCTCCTAGTAGACCGTCGTCGGGGTGTCTTCGAGGGCCGTGGGCTCGGCACCCTCGGCATCGGGGTCGGGCAGCGGGTCGGGGCCCTTCTGCGCCGCCTTGAGGATGAGGCCGAATTCCACCACCGCCAGCGCGGCGTAGATGAGAGTGAAGGCGATCAGCGAGATCAGCACCGTCCAGCCCGGCACGTTCGGCGAGACGCCGTCCTCGGTCAGCATGAGGCTGAACACGATCCAGGGCTGGCGGCCCATCTCGGTGAAGACCCAGCCGACGAGGCTGCCCAGCAGCGGGAGAGGCGCCGACCAGATCGCGATCTTCCACATCCAGCGGGCGACGGGGCGCGTGGCCTTCTTGCGGGTGACCCACAGGCCGGCGACCGAGATCAGCGTGGCGATGCCACCGAGGGCGATCATCCAGCGGAACGACCAGTAGGTGACCCAGACGATCGGCATGTAGTCGATGCCGGCGCCGAACTGCTCGGTGTACAGCGCCTGCAGGTCGTTGAGGCCCTCGACGCAGCCGTCGAACGTGTGCGTCGACAGGAATGACAGCAGGTAGGGCACGCGGAGCGACCAGATCTCCTCCGACCCGTCGGGCGTGCCGATGGAGAAGAGCGAGAACGAGGCATCCGCGCCGCAGGCGGTATCCCAGATCGCCTCCGCGGCCGCCATCTTCATGGGCTGCGTCGCGACCATCACCAGACCCAGCTGGTCACCGGAGAGGAAGACGCCGACGAAGGAGACGATCATGAACCACATGCCGAAGCGCAGCGACTTGCGCAGCGTCTCGAGGTGCTGGCCGCGGGAGAGGTGCCACGCGCTGACGGCGATGACGACGGCGGCGGCGAACATCCAGGCCGCGAAGATCGTGTGCGGGAAGGCCGCCAACACCACGGGGTTGGTCAGCACCGCCCAGAAGTCCACCAGCTCGGCACGACCGCCATCGGCGGCCATCTCGTAGCCCACCGGGTTCTGCATGAAGGCGTTGGCGGCGAGGATGAAGTAGGCCGACAAGGTGGAGCCGAGCACCACCATCCACATGGAGGCCAGGTGCAGGGCCTTCGGCAGCTTGTTCCAGCCGAAGATCCACACGCCGATGAATGTGGCCTCGAAGAAGAAGGCCATGAGGCCCTCGAAAGCCAGCGGGGCGCCGAAGACGTCACCGACGAAGCGCGAGTATGCCGACCAGTTCATCCCGAACTGGAACTCCTGCACGATGCCGGTGACGACACCCATCGCGAAGTTGATCAGGAAGATCTTGCCGAACAGCTGCGTCAGGTGCAGCCACGCCACGTTGGCCGTGCGGTACCACACCGTCTGGAAGATGGCGACGACGAGGGCGAGACCCAGCGTCAGCGGCACGAACAGGTAGTGGTAGAGCGTCGTCAGGCCGAACTGCCAGCGCGCGAGCAGCAGCGGATCGAGCAGTTCCATTGCAGTCCTTCCCAGTGTTTCCGTCAGCCTGAAGGTATCCAGCAGCCGGGTCCCCCAAAAGGGGGACGAGCCGTGAATAATCACGGGTGTGGTCAGACCACTCCGGCCAGATACGAGAGTACCCTCAATCGCCGGGATTGGCATCTCGATCCATGCCGCCGGCGAAGGTGGGTCATCGGCCCACGCCGGATGCCGCGATCGAGCAGCTGCGGCGCGCGTGCGCACGCGGCACACTGCCCGGGCACGCGGTCGACGACTCGTCGTTCCGGCAGCCCTCGCGGGGGATCGAACGCGGTCGGAGGCTGACCTCCGTCGGGTGGGGAGGGGGATCAGCCCCGAGCGGAGAGCTGCACGATGCAGTCGCGCGGGTCGCACGACGACCGCATGCCGTCGACCGTGAGCGGGCCGCCCGCCTGGGCGATGACGCCCTGCATGAGGCCCAGGTGCACCGAGCACAGCATCTGGCGGTGGGCGGACTGCACCTCGGCGTGCGCGCAAGGGGTGAGGTCGATGGTGAGGTCCGATTCGTCGACGATGGGGTCGAAGCCGGCATCAACGAGGTTCTCCACGAGGGCATCCACCTGGTGGAGGGCCTCGGTGGTCAATTCCGGCGGCAGCTCGCTGGGGAGCACGCGGCGCATGAGGTCGCCGCGCTGGGCCGCCTCCTTCACCTTGCGACGCTGCACCGGGCTCGACGCCTGGCCCCCGTCGGCGGCGCTGTAGAGCACGCGGGGCCGCCCTCGCGTGGTGCGGTGCTCGATCTCGGACACGACGTAGCCGTCGTCGATGAGACGCTGCAGGTGTTCGCGCACCGTGTTGGCGTGCAGTTTCGTGGCAGCCACGAGGTCGGCCACGGTGCGCTGGGGCTGCTCCTGGATGTGGTGGAGGATCTCCACTCGGGAGTAGCTGGAAATCGCGCTGTAGCCCGCGGCCTTCGTCGTCACGTTCCCATTATTCACGGGAATGCGCCGCCGCCTGCACGCGACGATTTGCCGGGGGCGCGGCAAGTGCGTGCGGACGGGACGCCGGATGGTCGCCGCTGGTGATCGCGGCGCGCGTGGGCCAGAGTGGGCGGATGATCGGCATCGTCTTCAATCCCGTCAAGGTCCAGCGCGACCGGCTCGAGCAGGCCCTGTCCACCCGCACCCAGCCGGTCGAGGTGCGCTGGTACGAGACGACGCTCGAGGATGCCGGGCAGGGCTTGGCCCGCCGCGCACTCGAGGAGGGCTGCGACGTGGTGATCGCCGCCGGCGGCGACGGCACGGTGCGCGACGTCGCGACGGCGCTCGTGGGCACCGAGGTGCCGCTGGGGATCGTGCCGGCCGGCACCGGCAACCTGCTGGCCCGCAACCTCGGCATCCGCATCGGGGATGCTGCGGCGGCGCTGGCCCGCGCCATCGACGGCGACGACACCCCGTTGGACGTCGGCCACATCGAGCTGGTCGACCGTAGGGAGGAGTTCATCTTCCTGGTGATGGTGGGATTCGGCATCGACGCGCAGATGCTCGCCGAGACCGACGACGAGGCGAAGGACAAGGCCGGCTGGCTGGCGTACGTCGGGGCGCTCGGGCGTGCGATGGCGGCGACTGACCTCGTGGATGCGACCGTCGCGTTCGACGCCGACGTGCCGGTCACCGAACCCGCCCACACCGTGCTCATCGGCAACTGCGGGATGGTGCAGGGCGGGCTGCGGATCCTCCCCGACGCCGAGCCCGACGACGGGCTGCTGGACATCGTGCTGGTCGGCGGCGAGGGCCCGGAAGGCTTGCAATGGCTCGACGCGCTGAAGTCGGTGGTGTGGGACAACGGCATCCGCCGCGCGGTCGCCCGCGACGACACCGCAGTGGACACCGCGACCACCCGGCACCGGCAGGCGATGTCGGTGCGGGTGACGCTGCCGCGCGCGCAGGCGTTCGAGATCGACGGCGAGGAGGTCGGGGAGACCGCCGACATCCTCGCGACCGTGCAGCCCGGCGCGCTGCGCGTGCGGCGCTGACACGCGGCATCCGTCGCTGTGGCCCCTACGCTGGGGCGCATGGCCGACCCTGAATCCCCCGCCGAGTTCTGGAACCAGCGCCGCGCGGAGCTGCCCGAGCTGCCCGAGGCGCTCCCCGAGGTGTGGGGGTTCGGCGCGGTGCCCGCTCACGCCGACGAGCTGCTGGGACTCGTGCTCGCCGGGGTGAAGACCGGCACGGCGTCGTCGCTGTGGGACTACGAGGCCACGGGCGACGCGCTGCCCGAGGTCGGCGACTACAGTGTCATCCTCGACGGCGCGGGCGCACCGCGCGCTGTCATCCAGACCACCGCGCTGGAGGTCGTCCCGTTTCACAGGGTGGATGCCGAGCACGCGCGCGCCGAGGGTGAGGGCGACCGCACACTGGCGCACTGGCGCGAGGTGCACGAGCGGTACTGGCGCACCTACTCCGACAGTCCGCGGGGGTTCGAACCGGACATGCCGGTGCTGTGCGAACGGTTCCGCCTGGTGTACCCCGTCGGCTGATCCCGGCGGTGCCGTCGGAATTCAGGCTGTGCGCATGGGAGCCGGTGTGCGCCGGGGGTTCACGACCGCTGAGCCTGAATTCCGACAGCCGACGCGACGGCTCACCGTGCGGTCGTCGGCTCCCAGCCGAGCGACGGCGCGACGTGGGTCGCGAACGCCTCGATCAGCCGCAGGTTGAACTCCACCCCCAGCTGGCTCGGGATGGTCAGCATGAGGGTGTCGGCACTGGCGATCGCGGCATCCTGCTGCAGTTGCTGGACGAGCACATCGGGGGATGCCGCGTAGGTCTTGCCGAAGGTCGAGCGGATGCCGTCGATGTAGCCGACGCCCTCGCCCTCGGACGCGTGCCCGAAGTACAGCTCGTCCTCCGCGGTGGTGATGGGGAAGATCGACCGGCTCACCGACACCCGGGGGTCGCCTTGGTGGCCGGCCTCGCGCCACGCGGCGCGGAAGGCGTCGATCTGCTCGGCCTGCAGCACGTCGAACGGGACGCCGCGGTCCTCTGTCAGCAGGGTCGACGACATGAGGTTCACGCCCATCGTGCCCGCCCATGCCGCGCTGTCGCGGTTGCCGGCGCCCCACCACACGCGCGAGCGCAGGCCCGGGGAGTGCGGCTCGATCCGCTGCATGCCGGTGCCGCCGCCGAACGGGCTGTCGGGGTCGCGTTCGGCGAGCCCTTCGCCGTCGATGGCGCGCAGGAACAGGTCGAAGTGGGCGCGGGCGATGTCGGCGCCGCGCGGGTCCTGGGACCCGGTGTAGCCGAACGCCTCGTAGCCGCGCACGACGGTCTCGGGTGAACCGCGGCTGACGCCGAGGGCCAGGCGGCCCTCGCTGATGAGGTCGACCGCCGCGGCCTCTTCGGCCAGGTGCAGCGGGTTCTCGTAGCGCATGTCGATGACACCGGTGCCGACCTCGATGCGCTTGGTGGTCGCCGCGATGGCGGACAGCAACGGCATCGGCGACGCCTGCTGCCGGGCGAAGTGGTGCACGCGGAAGTAGGCGCCGTTGACACCCAGATCGTCCATGCCCTGCGCGAGGTCGATCGCCTGACGCATCGAGTCACCCGCGGTCAGTTCCCTGCCGCGGCCGAGGGGGCCGTAGTGGCCGAACGAGAGCGTTCCGAAGCGTTGCATACCGAGTGCAACGGATGCCGCGTGGCATCCATTCCGCCGCATGCAGTGGCGGATGCGGGGCTTCGGTCGTCAGGAACGGCCCGCGACCGGCGCGGACGGGGACGTCTGCGACGACCGAGCGCGGCGCGTGCGGGAGACGAGGGCGGCGACCACGCGCCAGCCCACGAGCATCACGAGCAGTGTGAGCGTCGCGACGATGATGAAAGGCACCGCGGTGCCCTGCCCGCTCAGGGCGCGCAGCACCATGCCGCCCGCGACGGTGATCACCCAGACGCCGAGGCCCGTGCGCACGGGGGCCGCGGGAGCCCGCCAGGCGCGGGCGGCGAGCCACCCGACGACGAGCGCGACCAGGAAGGGCCACGCGGTCGTGACGAGCCCGATGCCGAAGGCGGCGGAGTCGTGGCTCGCGCGGCCGATCGCGGCGAAAGCGACGACGAGCACGGCGTCGAGGGCGAACGCGCCGATCACAGTACGGGTCATGCTTCCATTGTCGGCGATCCGGGCCGAGCGGATGCCGAGGGTGGCGCGCTCAGGGACCGACAGGCTCGGCGGGCTCGGCGGGCTCGGTGGGCTCGGCATGCCCGGCGGGAAGCGCAGCGGCGGCATCCAGCACGGCGGCGGCGGGCGCCGTTGCCGCGGCATCCTCCGCGGCGAGCGCCAGCACGATCTGCCGCCACCGCAGCAGGAACGCCGGTTCGTCCAGCCGTCGCCGCCGCATCCACGACGTCACCTCGTCGTTGCTCTTGCTGGCGTTGCACGAGCGGCATGCGGGCACGACGTTGTCGATCGTGTACCGGCCGCCGCGGGAGATGGGCAGCACGCAGTCGCGCTGCAGTGCCGCGCCGTCCCCGCCGCAGTAGGCGCATGCCGCCCACGCGTCGAGGATGCGCCGCCACTGCGCCTCGGTGAGATCGCTGCCCGATGCCGCCACCCGCTTCACGCGGCGGCGCTGCGCCCGCGCGCGACGGGTCTGACGGACGGCCATGGCGTCAGGGTATCCGGCGGCGGGGGAGGGATGCCGGTGGCGCGCGGCGGTGCCCGCGACCCTGTCCCGATGGGCCACCACCCCGCTAGCGTGGGGCGATGACCACTCAGGCCCAGCGCGCCCAGAACCTGTCCGAGCTGCACGCGGCATCCGAGATCCTCCGCGTCGTGAACGTGTGGGACGTCGTATCGGCGCAGGCGATCATCGCGCTCCCCGAGACGAAGGCCCTCGCCACCGCCGGTCACTCGATCGCCGCGACCTTCGGGTACGCCGACGGCGAGAACATCCCGCTGGAGGTCATGCTCGACATGGTCGGCCGCATCGTCGCGGTCGCCGGCGACCTGCCGGTGTCGGCCGATCTCGACGCCGGCTACGGCAACCCGGGCGAGACCACGCGCCGGGCCATCGGCGTCGGAGTCGTCGGTGCGAACGTCGAGGACCGGCTGAAGCCGCTCGCCGAGTCCGTCGCCGCCGTGGAGGCGATCGTCGCCGCCGGCCAGGCCGAGGGTGTGCCCTTCGCGCTGAACGCCCGCACCGACGCCTTCGTGCGCGCGGGCGACCGGCCGCTGGAGGACTCGATCGCCGACGCGATCGAGCGCGGCCGCGCCTATCTCGACGCCGGCGCGGACGTGGTGTTCGTGCCCGGGCCGTTGGACGTGGATGTCACGCGGCGGCTGGTCGACGGCATCGGCGTGCGCAAGGTGAGCGTCATCGGCCTGCCCGGCGCGCTCACCGCGGCGCAGTACGAGGAGCTCGGCGTCGCCCGCATCTCCTATGGGCCCCTGCCGCAGCGCGTGGCGCTGACCGCCCTGCAGGACGTCGCCATCAGCCTCTACGCCGACGGCGTCATCCCCGCCTCCACCCGCGCGCTCAACTGACCTCGGTCGGGGCGGCCCGGGCCGCCCCGTAGGATCGAAACGGCGTCCCGTACGGCGCCGCAGGGAGGTCGCAGTGGGCGACGCACAGGGCGCATGGGTGCTGGTCGATGGCGAGAACATCGACGCGACCCTCGGCGGATCGATCCTGGGCCGCCGGCCGCAGCCCGATGAGCGGCCGCGCTGGGACCGCATCCTCTCGTTCGTCGAGAAGACGTGGCAGCAGCCGACCCAGGGCCTGTTCTTCCTGAACGCGACCACCAACCTGCCGATGACGTTCGTGCAGGCTCTCGTCGCCCTCGGCTACAAGCCGGTGCCGCTGTCGGGCCCCTCCGACGAGAAGATCGTCGACATCGCCATCCAGCGCACCCTCCGGGCGCTGCGCGACCGCGACGACGACGTCATGCTCGTCAGCCACGACGGTGACTTCGCCGACGACGTGCGCGCGCTCGCCGACGGTCGCCGCCGCGTCGGCGTGCTGGCGTTCGGGGAGTTCCGCAACACCGGCTTCGTCACCATTCCGGGGCTCGAGACCTACGACCTCGAGTTCGACGCCGCTGCGTTCGACGCCCCGCTGCCGCGCGTGCGCGTCATCCCGATCGAGGAGTTCGACCCCGCGCAGTTCCTGCGCTGACCGTCGCCCCCGCCACCCGGGCTTCCCCCGTCGCGTGTTGTGGCTTGCGGGCCGCTGAACCCGCATCGCGCGCCGGGCGAGCGACGCGGCGCGCGCCCGCGAATCGCACGGCGCTCGCGGGGTTGTCAACCCTTGCCCGCTGACGCGCTCTCCCACCGAGACTGGACGGACCCCGTCGGTGAGAAGGAGCACGTGTGACCTGTCAGCCCATCGAGTCCTACGCCCCGATCGGGGACGGACGCACGGTGGCGCTGGTGGGCTCAGACGGATGCATCGACTGGATGCCGCTGCCGGAGCTGACCTCCGACGCGGTGTTCGCGCGCATCCTCGACGACGAGACCGGCGGATGCTTCGCGCTCTCGCCCGCGGCCGAGTTCACCGTGCGACGGCGGTACATCCCCCGCACGAACGTGCTCGAGACGACCTTCACCACCCGCGACGGCGTCATCAAGGTGACCGACGCACTCGTCTCGGGCGTCGCCGGCCGGCTGCCGTGGGCCGAGCTCGTGCGACGCGTGGACGGTGTCGAGGGGGAGGTGCCGATGACGTGGGCGGTGCGTCCGGGCACGTCGCTGCACACCGCGGCGCCGTGGATCGAGCAGACCACGCACGGCGCCGTCATGCGCTGCGGTCGCACCGGGCTCACCGTCGTGGGTCTGCGCCACGGCCCCTCGGCCCCGGATGTCGGCGCCCCCGCCGGGCCCGAGCTGGCCGGCCGGTTCACCGCCACCGCGGGCTCGCGTCATGTCGTCGTGGTCGCGGCGACCCACGACGAGCCCGTTCCGTTCGTCGATCCGCAGGTCGCCGATGACGGCATCGACCGCACCATCGCCAACTGGCGCACCTGGTCGCGCGAGTTCTCCTACGAGGGGCCGTGGGCGCCGCACGTGCAGCGCAGCGCCCTCGCGCTGAAGCTGCTCATCTACAGCCCCACCGGCGCGATCGCCGCCGCGGCCACGACGTCGCTGCCCGAGAGCGCGCGGGGCGGCAAGAACTGGGACTACCGCTTCGCATGGGTGCGCGACCTCGCCTACACCGCACACGCGCTCGTGCGGTTCGGGCTGCGCGAAGAGCCGCACGCGGCCTTGTCGTGGCTGCTGCAGACCATCCGCGCCCACGGCCCGCGGCTGCACGTGATGTACACCCTCGACGGCGGCCTCGTGCCCGAGCCCACCGAGTACGACGTGGCCGGGTGGAACGGCATCGGCCCCGTCGTCTCCGGCAACCCCGCCGTCGAGCAGCTGCAGCTCGGCGTCTACGGCGACCTCATGGCGATCTGCCGCACCTATGTCGAGGCCGGCAACGTCCTCGACACCGAGACCGGCCGGATGCTGGCGGGCATCGCCGACCGCACGTGCGACCTGTGGCGCAACCCGGATTCGGGTATGTGGGAGCTGCCCGAGCAACGCCACTACACGTCGTCGAAGATGGGCTGCTGGAAGGCGCTGGACGATGCCGTCTGGCTCGCCGAGGCCGACGTCATCCCGGGCAGCCCCGCCCGCTGGCGCGCCGAGCGCGACCGCATCCGCGGCTGGATCGAGGAGCACTGCTGGTCACAGGACCGCCGCGCGTATGTGTGGTTCGCCGGCTCCAGCGACCTGGACGCCTCGGTGCTGCTGCACGCCCCGAGCGGCTACGACCGCGGTGAACGCATGTCGAGCACGATCGACGCGCTCACCGAAGACCTCGGCGCCGGGTCGCTCATGTACCGGTACACCGGGGCTGACCAGGTCGAGAAGACCTTCGTCGCCTGCGCGTTCTGGCGCGCGCACGCCCTGGCCTGCGTCGGCCGTCACGACGAGGCGCTCGCCCACATGGACGCCCTGGTCGGCGCCGCGAACGACGTCGGCATCTACGCCGAGATGATCGACGAGGACGACGGCTCGGCGTGGGGGAACACGCCGCAGGCGCTCAGCCACCTCGCTTTCCTCAGCGCCGCGCTGACCATCCGCGAAATCGTCCCGGAGCCCGTGCTCCGCGGCCGTTGACCATCCACGAGAGAGGAGACACCATGTCCCGCGATCAGTACAGCTTCACCGACCCGGCGAAGCTCTACGCCGACATCGAGCCCCAGAAGCAGAAGATGGCCGAACCCGGGTTGGACGCCGATCTGACGCCGAAGGCCGACCTCGGTGAGGACACCTATCGCGGCAGCGGTCGCCTGACCGGCCGCAAGGCGCTCATCACCGGCGGCGACTCCGGAATCGGTGCGGCCACCGCCATCGCGTTCGCCCGGGAAGGCGCCGACGTGGCGCTGTCGTACCTGCCCGAAGAGCAGCAGGACGCCCAGCGCATCGTCGGGATCCTGCGTGAGGCCGGCGCGACCGTCGTCGCCTTCCCCGGGGACCTGAAAGACCCGGCGTACTGCCGCGAACTCGTCGCGCAGGCCGTCGAGGGGCTCGGCGGGCTGGACATCCTCGTCAACAACGGCGGCAAGCAGATCTACAACGAGGATCTGACCACGCTGTCCGACGAGCAGTTCGACCACACGTTCAAGACGAACGTGTACGCGATGTTCTGGATCACCAAGGCGGCCCTCCCGCATCTTCCGGCGGGCTCGGCGATCATCAACACGACGTCGATCCAGGCATATTCTCCGTCCGGCATCCTGGTGGACTACGCCTCGACGAAGGCGACGATCAACGCGTTCACGAAAGGCCTGGCCGAGCAGCTGGCGCCCCGGGGCATCCGCGTGAACGCCGTCGCCCCCGGCCCGATCTGGACGCCGCTGCAGCCCAGCGACGGCCAGCCGCAGGACAAGGTCGCCGAGTTCGGCAAGGACACTCCGCTCGGGCGCATGGGGCAGCCCGCCGAACTCGCCCCCGCCTACGTCTTCCTGGCGTCGGCTGAGTCGAGCTACGTCCTCGGGGAGACCCTGAACGTCAACGGCGGCATGCCGACGCCCTGAGGGGCCCCGCACGATGAAAGCCCGTCCGGCGAACCGGACGGGCTTTCGTCTCTCCTGCGCGAGAGGATCAGCGCTGCGGCGTGCGATTCTCCGCGCTCACCATCCACGAGAGCTGCTCCAGCCGCTCCAGGACGGCATGCAGGATGTCGGCGCTCGTGGGGTCTTCCTCATCGACGTCGTCGTGCACCTCACGGCATGTCGCGCAGACGTCGTCGAGACGTTCGGTGATGAGGTCGATGACCTCGGTGGTGCCGATCTCGCCCTGGGGGAACTCCGGCAGCGTCGTGGTCTGGGCGACGACGTCGCTGCGGCCGTCGGGGAGGGCGTGGAGGGCACGCATGCGTTCGGCGATGGTGTCGGAGAACTCGCGTGCAGCCTCGATGACCTCGTCCAGCTGCAGATGGGTGTCGCGGAAGTTGCGCCCCACGACGTTCCAGTGGGCCTGCTTGCCCTGCAGCGACAGCTCGATGAGGTCGACGAGCACCTTCTGCAGGTTCTCGCCGAGGGCGGCCGACGCGGTGAAGCCCTTCTCGGCGTTCTCCTCCTGGGTCAGCTTCGCGCCCTTGCCGCCCGGGGCCGCGCGGCGCTTGTTCTTGGGCTCGGTCGTCGAGGTGCTCTTGCTCTTCGTGGTCGATGCCATGTCTGCTCCTGTTCGATCGGGTTGATCCGACGGTAGGTCGACCCGGCAGTGGTCAGCAGGTCCTTGCACTCCCGCGCGCGCAGTGCTAGACATCCGGGCGCGTCGCGCGAACGTCCGGCGCATGCCGCGGGCCGTCGTGCCCGCGCGCTACGCTCGCGCCATGACGCACGACGCCGTGCGCGCCGCCGACACGTCGCTGCGACGCACCTACCGCTACCTGCGGCTGGGCGTGGCCGGCACCGCCGTGGTGATCGCCGTCGCGGTGGCGATCACCGTCGCGCAGCTGGGCATGCTGGAGTCCATCAGCGCGGCCTACTACACCCCCGCACGGGATGCCTTCGTGGGGGCGCTGATCGCGGCATCCCTCGGCCTGCTGGCCCTGTCGGGCCGGGGCGTGCAGCGCGGGCTCCTGGATGCCGCAGCGCTGCTGGCGCCGCTCGTGGCGGTCGTCCCGACACCGGTCATCACGATCGCGGGCGTCGAGGTCTGCGGCGGCGAGGCCTGCGTGCCGGCATCCGTGCACCCGGCCGTCGACACGTCGGTGGCGACCTACCTCGTCGTCGGCGCGCTCGCCGTGGCGGTGGCGGTGGTGCTCGGCCTGCGGCGGGATGCCGGACGGGCGGCGCTCGAGCGAGTCTGGCCGTCGATCGTGCTGAGCGTCATCGTGCTCGCGGTGGTGTGGGCGTGGTGGGGGCTGGGCCGGGAGTCGTTCTTCGGCTTCGCGCACTTCGTGGCGACGGCGGGGTTCTTCGGGATCCTCGCGATCGTGTCGCTGCTCGACGCCCTGCGCACCGACTGGTCACCGGAGCCGACCCCCTCGCGCGCCGTGCGCACCGCCTACGCCGTGATCGCGGGGCTGCTGGCGCTGGACCTCGTCGCGGTGACGATCTTCGTCGCCGTCGGCGGACCGGCCGCGACGACGTTCCCGGTGGTGTTCGTGTGCGAGTTCGTCGCGCTCGCGCTGTTCTGCCTGTACTGGGTGCTGCAGACCGCGAACACGTGGAACCAGGCCGATCCCGCCCTGGTCGGCGGCATCGGGTAGCCGGGCGCGGTTCAGCCGTCGCTGAGCCAGCCGTGCAGCGCGGCTGTCGCGTCGTTCATGCCGACGAGCTCGACCGTGGCGCCGTGCTGCGCGTACTTGGTGACGATCGCATCGAGCGCGGCGACCGTCGAGGCATCCCACACGTGCGAACGGGTCATGTCGATCACGACACGGGCGGGGTCTGCGGCGTAGTCGAACTGCGTCGTGAGGTCGTTGCTGGAGGCGAAGAACAGCTCGCCGTCGACGGTGTAGCGCGCGACCGCGCCGTCGTCGGAGAGCGTGCGGGTCACAGTGGTGAAGTGTGCGACGCGGCGGGCGAAGGCGACCATCGCGGTGAGCACGCCCACGCCGACCCCGACCGCGAGGTTGCTGGTCCACACGGTGGCGACGACGGTCACGAGCATGACGAGGGTCTCGCTGCGCGGCATCCGCTTGAGGGTCGAGGGGCGGATGCTGTGCCAGTCGAAGGTCGTCGCCGAGACGAGCACCATGACGGCCACGAGGGCGGCCATGGGGATGATCGCGACGACGTCACCCAGCGCCACGACGAGGAGGAGCAGAAAGATCCCCGCCATGAACGTCGAGATGCGGGTGCGGGCGCCCGAGGCCTTCACGTTGATCATCGTCTGGCCGATCATGGCGCACCCGCCCATGCCGCCGAACAGGCCTGAGGCGACGTTCGCGACGCCCTGGCCCCACGCCTCCCGGGTCTTGCGGGAGCGGGTGTCGGTGATGTCGTCGACGAGCTTGGCCGTCATGAGCGACTCGAGCAGGCCGACCACCGCCATCGCCAGGGCGTAGGGCGCGATGATCTGCAGCGTCTCCCATTCCAGCGGCACCTGCGGGATGAACAGCTCCGGCAGGCTCCGCGGCAGCGCGCCCTGGTCTCCGACCGTCGGCACCGCGATGCCGAACACCACGACGACGAGGGTGAGCACGACGATGGCGACGAGCGGCGCCGGGACGGCCTTGGTCAGCCGTGGCCAGAAGTACAGGATGCCGAGCCCCGCCACCACGAGCGGGTACACCGCCCAGGGCACGTCGATGAGCTGCGGCATCTGCGAAACGAACACCAGGATCGCCAGCGCGTTGACGAAGCCCACCATGACGCTGCGGGGGATGAAGCGCATGAGTCTGGCGACCCCGAGCACCGCGAGGAGGATCTGCAGCACCCCCGCCAGCAGCACCGTCGCGATGAGGTAGTCGAAGCCGTGCTCCCGGGCGACGGGGGCGACCACGAGGGCGACCGCTCCAGTGGCGGCGCTGATCATCGCGGGACGGCCACCGGTGAAGGCGATGACGACCGCCATGACGAACGACGAGAACAGCCCCACGCGCGGGTCGACGCCGACGATGAGCGAGAAGGCGATGGACTCGGGGATGAGGGCGATGGCCACGACCAGG
Source organism: Microbacterium sp. NPDC058021 (assembly GCF_042885955.1). Lineage (NCBI taxonomy): Bacteria > Bacillati > Actinomycetota > Actinomycetes > Micrococcales > Microbacteriaceae > Microbacterium > Microbacterium sp. NPDC058021. The sequence goes on along the minus strand of NZ_JBHVRF010000003.1, from coordinate 257,043 downwards.
CCGGCGAGTGCTTCGCGGGTGAGCAGTCGGGGGCTGCGGAGGGCCTGAAGGACGGTGGGTTCGATGCGGTTGCGGGCGGCGACGGACACGCGGACTCCTGACAGGGGGATGCCACGACGGCGGCACCTCGATTCTACTTTCGCCGCCACCCCTAGGCTCGACGGGTGACCTTCCGCACTTTCGACGACGGCGCGGTACTGCGCGCCGCCCGCCCCGGTGACGAACCCGGCATCCTCGCCCGCATCGTGGACCTCGCCGTCTACGAACGCGAACCCGATGCCGTGGCGAACACCGTGCCGGCGCTGACCGATGCGCTCTTCGGACCCGACCCGCGCGTTTTCGCGCACGTCGTGGAGCGCGACGGCGAGATCCTCGGCATCGCGATCTGGTTCCTCACCTACTCGACGTGGACCGGCCGGCACGGCATCTGGCTCGAGGACCTGTACGTGCACGAGCAGCACCGGGGAAGCGGCTACGGCAAGGCGCTCATCGCCTCGCTCGCGCAGGTCTGCGTCGAGCGCGACTACTCGCGGCTGGAGTGGACGGTGCTGGATTGGAACGCGCCGTCGATCGCGTTCTACCGCGCGATCGGCGCGGAGCCCATGAGCGAGTGGACGGCACAGCGCCTCGCCGGTGACGCGCTCGCGGCGCTGGGAACGCCCGCGCAGGGATAACAGACGGGCATTCGAGGGGCAACCCCTTCGTCGGGGCGGGCCGGGCGGGACAGGATGGCCGTTCATCATCTCGTTCGGAGAAAGGAACGCCCCATGGCCCGCATCACCGAGAGCATCGATGTCAACGTCCCCGTGACGACCGCCTACAACCAGTGGACGCAGTTCGAGTCGTTCCCGCAGTTCCTGACGTTCGTCGACTCGATCACGCAGGGTGACGACCAGACCACGCTGTGGAAGGTGAGCGTCGCCGGTGTCGCGCACGAGTTCACCGCCAAGATCACCGAGCAGCACCCGGATGAGCGCGTCGCGTGGAACAGCATCACGGGAGATGTGAATCACGCCGGTGTCGTGACGTTCCACCGCCTGGACGACAACACCACGCGTGTGACGGTGCAACTGGACTGGGAGCCCGAAGGGTTCCGCGAGAAGGTCGGCGCCGCGATCGGCTGGGACGACCACGCCGTGAAGAAGGACCTCAAGAAGTTCAAGGAGTTCATCGAGTCGCGTGGCACCGAGACCGGCGCCTGGCGCGGCGACATCAGCTGACCCGTGCTGTGCGAGACCCCGCCGCGCCCATCCGGGTCGGCGGGGTCTTCGCGTCGGATGGGGTGCGTGCGGCATCCACGCTCGCGGCATCCGTGCGGCATCCCCGCTCGCGGCGTCCGCTCGGCGCGCGTCCGTAAGCTGGAACCGTGCCCTCCGTCCTCAACGTCTCCGCGTACCTGTTCACGCGGATCGACGACCGCGAGACCCTTCGTCCGCTCCTGCGTGAGCGCGCGGATGCCGCGGGGCTGAAGGGCACGATCATCCTCGCCGAGGAGGGGATCAACCTCTTCCTCGCCGGCGACGCCGCCGCCGTCCGCGGGTTCGTGGCCGAGCTGCGCGCCGATCCGCGCTTCGCCGCGCTGACGCCGAAGGAGAGCTGGTCCGACACGCAGCCCTTCGGCAAGATGCTCGTGCGGCTCAAGCGCGAGATCATCCGCATGGACCGCCCGACCATCCGCCCTGAGGCGGGCCGCGCCCCCGCCGTCGCCCCGGCCACGCTGCATCGCTGGCTGCAGCAGGGACACGACGACGACGGCCGCGACATCGTGCTGCTGGACACCCGCAACGCGTTCGAGGTCGACTACGGCACCTTCCGCGGCGCGGTCGACTGGCGCATCGAGCGGTTCACGCAGTTCCCGGATGCCGCGGCGTCGCATCGCGACGACCTGGCAGGCAAGACGGTCGTGAGTTTCTGCACCGGCGGCATCCGCTGCGAGAAGGCGGCCATCCACCTGCGCGAGGAGGGCGTGGACGCGTTCCAGCTCGACGGCGGCGTCCTCGGCTACTTCGAGCAGGTCGGCGGCGCCCACTGGGAGGGCGAGTGCTTCGTGTTCGACGAGCGCGAAGCCCTGTCGCCCGATCTGGCGCCGCGCGCCTGACGCTGCCCGCCGCGTCCGCTGGCATCCGTTGAGCGGGTCGCTCTCCCGCCAAGAAACCACATCCGGGTGGGGCACCACGCGATGCGGTGTGTCTCGACCGAGAAGTGGTTTCTCGCCGGGCGAGGGGGATGCCGGGGCCGTCGGGTGCGCGCAGCGCATGCCGCAGCGCCGCGATCAGCGCGTGCCGATGCGGGCCTGCAGGTCGCGGATGATGGCCCCCAGCGCACCGGAGGCCAGCAGGCCCGGCCCGAGCGGTCCGGCGGAGTCGGCCCCCAGCGCGGGAAGCTGCGCGAGCGCGTCGCGCTGTGGCGGCGAGAGCCGCGCCAGCTGCCACCGCACCTCGGCGGTTGCGGCATCGCCGCGGACGGGCTGGGCCAGCTCCGTCGCGCGCACGGCGTAGGCCGCCGCCCCCAGCGCGTGGGCTCCCATGTGCGCCACGCCCGCAGCCTGCGCCGCCGCACGCGCTGCGGCCTTCCCGGCCGGTGAGGAGGCGGATCCCGCCGCCCGGCCCGCCACGAAACGGCGCCGGATCTCACCTGCGGCGCTCAGTTCACCGCGCGCGAAGGCGTTCGCGCGGGCGATGGCATCCCGCACGCGGTCGTCATCGGGAGCCTCGGCTTCGAACAGCGGCCGCACTCGATCGGCGCACTCCGCCGCCCACGCCGCCACGAGGCGGCGGTCGGCTTCACTGAGTGACTGCGGCGACACCACGGTCCCACCCTGCCACGACCGGTGCTCGTCCGCCGCTCGCACCCGTCGCCCGCGTCCGCCGCTCCCGCACCGCCCCCGCCCGCCGAGAAACCACATCCCGGGTGGGACACCACGCGATGCGGTGTGTCTCGACCGAGAAGTGGTTTCTCGGCGGGGGGTGAGGGGATGCCGCGGCCGTCGGGGGAGGGCGCGCAACGGCGGGTGGATGCCGCGCGCCGGCGCCGCGGCGCCCGCACGGCGCCGAACCGCGCCCCGCGCGCAGAGCCGCCGCCGCGGGTAGCGTCGGAGCATGGTCGCGCGCATCGTCATCCTCACCGGCGCCGGCGTTTCGGCGGAGTCGGGGCTGGCGACCTTCCGCGCCGCCGACGGGCTGTGGGAGGAGCACCGCGTCGAGGATGTCGCGACCCCGGAGGGGTTCGCCCGCAACCCCGCGCTCGTGCAGGCCTTCTACGACCAGCGCCGCCGTGCCGCGCTCGCCGCCGAGCCGAACCCCGCCCATCGCGCGCTCGCCGAGCTGGAGCGCGCGCTCGACGGCGAGGTGCTCATCGTCACCCAGAACGTCGACGACCTGCACGAGCGGGCCGGGTCGCAGCACGTCATCCACATCCACGGCGAGCTCGGCAGCGCGCTGTGCACGAGTTGCGGGGCGCGCACACGCTGGTCGGGCGACCTCGCGGAGGAACCGCCGTGTCCCTCGTGCGGGCACCGCACGCTGCGGCCGGACATCGTCTGGTTCGGGGAGCCGGTGTACCGCCTCGACGAGATCTACGACGCCGTGGGGCAGTGCGAGCAGTTCTGGGTGATCGGCACCTCGGGCAACGTCACGCCCGCCGCGACCCTCCACGCCCTGGCCGGTGCGGTGGGGGCCAAGACCGTGCTGCTGAACCTCGAGACCCACGACGACACGTCGCTGTTCGACGAGGTGGTGCTGGGCCCCGCATCCGTCGTCGTCCCCGCGTATGTGGGGCGCGAACTGGGCTTATAGCCCGCTCATAGGTCACGCGCGCTATCCTGGTAGAGGTGCGCCCGCAAGAAGCGGGCGCATGACACGGTGCATCTACCTGCTGGAAAGGCAAGGCGGCACATTCTCCCGCCACGCTGAACGAGGTATCCCACCATGTCTGCATCCGCCGCCGACGATCGATCGCTGATCGCCTACACCGGCCGGTGGTACTTCCCGATCGCGTTCGTCGCGCGCCTGCCGTTCGCGATGATGGTCGTCGGTGTGCTCACTTACGTCGTCTCGGCGACGGGCTCGGTCGCACTCGGCGGACTCACCTCCGCCGCGGTGGGCGTCGGCACCGTCATCGCCGGCCCGCTCATCGGCGACGCCGTCGACCGTCACGGGCAGCGGCGCGTGCTGGTGCCGCTGGGACTCGCGAACAGCGCGCTGCTGGCGGCGTTCCCCTTCGTCGTCTCCGCCGGGGCTCCCGACTGGCTCATGCTGCTCGCGGCGCTCGGCATCGGCGTCTCCGCCCCGCAGGCCGCAGCGATGTCGCGCAGCCGCCTCATCGCCATCATCGGCCAGCGGCTTTCTCCGAATCGGCGCGAGCGCACGTTCTCGCGCACGATGGCCTACGAATCCGCCGCCGATGAGACCGCGTTCGTCATCGGCCCGGTTGTGGTCGGCATCCTCGCCGCTCTGATCGCGCCGTGGGCGCCGATCGCGGGCGCCGCCGTGTTGAGCTTCGTGTTCGTGACCGCCTTCGCGCTGCACCCCACCTCCCGCGCGGGCGCCGCCGCCGGAGACGAGCCGGCCGAGATCGCGCCTGCCCGCGAACTGCTGCGCGCGCCCGTACTGGTGCTCGTGGCCGCGACCTTCGCGGTCGGCATGTTCTTCGGGTCGACCCTGACCTCGCTCACCGCGTTCATGGCATCGCAGAACGATGTGGATGCCGCATCGCTCCTCTACGGCCTCATGGGCGTCGGGTCGGCCGTGCTGGCGCTGTCTGCGGCGCTGCTGCCCGCGCGCTTCGCGCTGCGCTGGCGCTGGATGCTGTTCGCGGGCGTCCTCACCGCCGCCACGCTCGGCTTCACGCTGAGCGGCTCGGTGTCAGGCGTCACCGTGGCGCTCTGCCTCATGGGACTCGGGGTCGGCCCGACGCTCGTGACGCTGTTCAGCCTCGCCGGCACCCGCAGTCCGCTGGGCCGCTCGGCGACCGTCATGACCGTGCTCGGTTCGGCGATGGCACTGGCGCAGTCGGTCGCCGCCGCCGTGACCGGAGCGGTGGCCGAGAGCGTCGGCGTCGGGGCCGCGATGATGCTGCCGTTCGTCGCCGCGGCGCTCGTGCTCGTCTTCGGCGTGATCAACCTCGCCGTCGAGCGGCGTGGACGGGCAGGAGCGGCCGCTGCCGCGGCATCCGCCCCTGCCGCGTCCCTGCTGCCTGTCGGCGACCGGGCCTGATCCCGCGTCACGAAGCGGGAGGCGCGGGGAAGGGGCGTTCCTTCAGCAGCGTGGCCAGGTGGGCGGCGTGACGTGCGAGCGTTTCGGTCGTGGTCGCGACCTTCTCGGGCGTCTCGTCGAGGTCCTTGTAGTCGGTGGACTGCATGGCCTCGCCGTTCCAGTAGACCCCGCCCTGCGACGGGACGTTGAAGCCCACGTCGTTGAGGCCCTGGAAGGCATCGGCGATGATCGCGTGCGCGCCGTCCTCGTTGCCGACGACGGCGACGACCGCGACCTTGCCCGACAGCAGCGGGCGGCCCTCGTCGTCGGTCTCGGAGATCTCGGCATCCAGTCGCTCGAGAACGCGCTGCGCCACGGAGGACATGTGGCCCATCCACGTCGGCGTCGCGAAGACCAGGATGTCGGCTGCCAGCACGCGCTCGCGGATGATCGGCCATTCGTCGCCGTCGCCCATGTCGGCTTCGACGCCGGGCTTCACATCGTGGTCGACGATGCGGATGCTCTCGCCGTGCACGTCATGGGCGGCGAGCGCGTCGAGCACCTGCTGGGCGAGGAGCTGGCTGCTGGATTCGGCGGGCGAGGGCTTGAGCGTGCAGTTGAGCACGAGTGCGCGGAGCATGGTGATTCCTTTCGGTTTCACCCCACGCTAAGAACTCACCCGCGCCGGCACGCAGGGGTTGACAGGGTCACGCGCCCCTGCGAATACTCACTCGCCGGTGCGAATGCTCACTCGGCGGCGCGAATGCTCACTCGCCGGCGCGAATGCTCACTCGCGCCAGGAGATTCCGGCGGCGGCGATGCGGCGGGCGGCCTCGGCGGCGGGCACGTGCTCGCCGACATCGGCACCGCGGCCGAGCGAGACGGGGGAGTGCACGACCGTGTCGGCGTACACGTGCACCAGGTTGTACCCCTGTGCGGCATCCTGCCCGCGGGTGGAGCCCACGACGCCCGCGAGATCCTGGCCGTACGCGCTCGAGGATGCCACGGCGACGGGGATGCCCGCGAACGTCCCGAACGACGGATGGTGCACGTGTCCGGAGAGGATCGCGCGCACGTCCGACCCGCGCAGCAGCTCTGCGAGAGCGGACTGCCCCCGCAGCTCGACGGTGACCGCGAGATCGAGCACGGTCGGCAGCGGCGGGTGATGCACGACGAGGAGGCTCCCCTCGGGGGCCGGCTGCGACAGCTCGTCGCGCAGCCACGCCGCCTGCGCCGCGCCGATCTCGCCCCAGTGCGCGCCGGGCACCGTCGAATCGAGCACCAGCACGCGCAGGCCCCCGAACCAGCGGCTGAAGCAGAGGGGGGATGCCGGGTCGGCGGCTTCGCCCAGGGGCAGCTCCGCCCGCATCGCGGCCCGGTCGTCGTGATTGCCCGGCGCCCACACCACCTCGGCGCCGATCCGCTCGGCGACCGGTTCCACCAGCGCGCGCAGGCGCCGGTATGCCGAGCGGTCGCCGCGATCGACGAGATCGCCGGCCAGCAGCAGTGCATCGGGGCGCAGTCCGCTGGCCTCGATCCGTTCGAGCAGCAGTTCCAGGTGACCGTCGGCGTCGGCCGCGCCGTACAACAAGGCTCGGTCACCGGGCAGATGCGTGTCTGCCAGGTGCACGAAGGTCTTCGCGGGCCGCGGGTGTTCGCTCTGGATCATCAGGTCGTTCCTTGGAAGGAGTCTCGGGGCGGGGACGGCTGCGCGGCGGTCGTACCGGGGACGAGGGGCCCGGCGTGCGACCGGCGCACCAGGTCGTCGGAGTCGGAATCGAGCAGACTCTGCATCGCGACGACGACGTCGCGCGCCACCAGCTCCACCGGCACGCGCACGGTCGTAAGCCCCAGAAGGTCGGCGCCGGGGAGGATGCCGTCGCAGCCGGTGACGCTGAGATCCGCGGGAACGCTCATGCCGGCATCCCGCGCCGCGCGCAGCACGGCGAGCTGCCGGTAGTCCGATGGGCACATCACGGCGGTGATGCGGCCGGTCGATGCCAGGGCCAGCGCGGCCTCCACGCCCTCGGCGGGCCCTGCCCCGACGGGAAGGGTGGTCACGTCCACGCCCGCGGCCTCGAGATGATCGCGCATCGCGGTCGCCCGTACGTGCTCGGGGAAGGATGCCGCAGGGTCGGTGGCCAGCACGGCGACGCGACGGTGACCGAGCGTCTCGACGTGCGCCGCGAGCAGCGCGCCGTGCGTCTGCTCGTCATAGGCGACCGAGTGCACGCGGTCGCCCGTGGCATCCCGGCCCGCGCGGATGATCGGCACCTGGTCGGCGAACGGTTCGAGCTGTGCGTTGGTCACGCCGCCCGTCGCGACGATGAGGCCCGCGACGCGCATGCCCAGCAGGCGCTGGAGGGCGGTGACCTGTTTCGTCCCACCGCTGTCGGCGCCGATCGTCACGGTGACGAGGTCGAGCCCGCACCGGTTGGCTTCGTCCTGCAGGCGCGAGAAGAGCAGACCGTACGCCGGGTTGCTGGCGTCGCGCAGCAGCAGGCCGACCGTGCCGGTGCGTCCCGCAGCCAGTTCGGCCGCCATCGTGTTCGGCACGTAGCCGAGACGCTCGCTGATGTCCAGGATGCGGGCGCGGGTCTCCTCCGCGAAGCGCCCCTCGCCCTTGAGCGCCCGGGTCGCCGTGGCGCGCGAGACCCCCGCCGCCGCAGCGACGTCGTTGATGGTCACCCGCAGCGGCGGGCGATCGGTCGCGTCGCTCATGCCCGCGTCTCTCCGCCACGCCGTGCCGCCCGCGACGGTCGCCGGGGTCCGCCGGCGCGCGAGCCCCGGCCGTACACGAAATACATCACGAGACCCATGATGACCATGAGCAGCACGGTGTACACGAACGTGATCGGCATCGCGTCCAGATTGTTCTCGCCCCGCGTGCTCTCCTGGATCGCCACACCGAGGGGCTTGTACAGCGGGTGGTAGAGGAAGATCGCCGCGTCGTAGTCGTCGAGCAGGCTGTTGAAGTTGAGCGCCGTGATCGCGGCGGCCGTCGGGATCACGAGCGGGATGACGACGCGGCGGAAGGCGGTGAGCGATCGGGCCCCGAGGATCCGGGAGGCGTCCTCGAGGGAGTCCGGCACCGACGCGAACGCCGCCTTGAGCAGGCGCAGCGTGAACGGGATCTTGATGATGATGTAGGCCACCAGCAGCAGCATCGGCGTCCCGGTGAGCACGGCGCCCCCGACCCAGGCGTTGGGTTTGTCGAAGGTCATCACCAGCCCGAGGGCGATGAGCACCGTCGGCAGGATCCACGGGATGTGCAGCACGTACTCGATGAGCGAGGTCAGCGGGTTGCGGTAGCGCTGCAGCATCCGCGCCACGAACAGCAGGCCGACCACGACGACGACCGAGGCGAGGGCGCTGTAGACGACGCTCACGACGAACGGTCGGATGGCGTCGGGGGTGGTGAACACCGTGATGTAGTTCTGCAGCGTGAAGCTGTCGAGGGTGATGCTGCCGGCGAGGATGCTGCGGGCGTCCACGAACGAGAAGAGCAGGATCAGCACGACCGGGATGAGGTAGATCAACCAGACGAGGTACGCGAGGACGTGCACGACGGCGTTGGCGATCGGGTTCGGGATCCGCTGCTTCTGGATGGGCGTGGCGACCTTCGCGACCGAGAAGTACACGCCGTTCTTCTCGGCGCGGTTCATGACCGCCAGCAGGATGATCGTCGCCACACCCAGCACGATGGCCAGTAGCGCCGCGATGTCGCGGGTGACCGGGCTTCGGGAGAGGTCGACGATGAGCGGTGCCACCGTCTGGAAGTCCGGTCCGCCCAGCACGAGCGGCGCGGTCAGGGCGCCGAGCCCGATGAGGAAGGTGAGCACCGTCACGGCGAAGAGCATGGGGCGCATCACCGGCAGCACGATGCGTCGCAGGATCGTCCACGTCGACGCGCCCATGAGCTTGGCCGCCTCGATCGAGGCGAAGTCGATCTTGGCCAGCGACGACGAGAGGAACAGCATGTGGTTCGTGGTCGTGGCGAAGGTCATCACGAACACCACGGCGAAGTACCCCGAGAACCAGTCCCTGTTCAGGTCGGGCCAGATGTTCAGCGCGAGGTTCGTGACGAAGCCGAACCGGCCGTAGATGAAGTTGTAGCCGGCGGCGAGCACGATGCCGCCGTAGATGAGGGTCGTGGCGTAGCCGAGCCACAGCAGCCGCGAGCCCCGGACGCGGAAGTACTGCGTGACCAGCACGATGAACACGCCCACGATGTTGACGGTGATCGACAGCGTCACCGCCAGCAGGAAGCTGTTGCCGAGCGTCCGCATCGCGCGCTCGCTGCCGACGAGCTTCTCCACCGCCCGCAGGCTGAACTGCCCGTCGGGGAAGAAGGTGGTGCCGAGCAGCGTGAGGTTGGGCAGTACCAGGAAGGCCGCGGCGAACCACAGCACCGCCACGCCGGTGATCCACACCATGGGTGAGCGCAGCATCGAGCGGGCCTGTCCGCTGCCGCGCCGGCGTCGACGGCGCGGGGACGGCAACGCTGCGGCAGCCGCGGGCAGCTCATCGGCCTCGGGGGGAGGGGGAGTGAACAGCGCCATCTCAGGCCTCCGGGTACTGCAGCACCCAGCGCGGATCGATCCCGAGGGTCACCCGCGTCCCCGGCTCCCACCGCTTGGCGGCGGCGGAGCCGGGCACGCTGACGCGCAGCCGCGCGTCGTCCACCGCGACGGTGTAGACGCTGTGGCTGCCGTGGTACGTGCGCCCTTCGACGGTGCCGTCGACGGAAAGGATGCCCTCTGCGGCCCCCCACGCCGGTGCCTCCACCGTGACGGACACCTTCTCGGGGCGCACGTAGCTTTCCGCGTCCTCAGCGAGGACGGGAAGATCGGATGCCGCCGTGCTCGCGGCCGCGCTCTCGCGCAGCCGTCGGAGCACGGCGGGGGTGAGGCGGTTGCTCTCACCGATGAACCGGCAGACGAACGAGGTCGCACTGCGGTCGTAGATCTCCTCGGGGGTGCCGACCTGCTGCAGCTCGCCGGCATCGAGCACGGCGATGCGGTCGCTGAGGGTCAGCGCCTCTTCCTGGTCGTGTGTGACGTAGACGGTCGTCACGCCCACGTCGTGCTGCAGCTGTTTCAGCTGTTCACGCAGCTGCACCCGCAGCTTGGCATCGAGGTTCGACAGCGGCTCGTCCAGCAGCAGGATCTTCGGGGTCAGCACCAGCGCGCGCGCGATCGCCACGCGCTGCTGCTGACCGCCGGAGAGTTCCGCGACGTTCTTGTCCAGCTGAGAAGCGGCAAGACCGGTGCGGTCTGCCACCTCGTCGACGAGCCGCCGCTGCTCAGCCTTCGGCGTCTTGCGCACCGCGAGTCCGAACGCGATGTTCTCGCGCACGTTCATGCTCGGGAAGAGGGCGTAGTTCTGGAAGACCATCCCCACGCCGCGCTTCTCGCTCGCGACGTTCGTCACGTCCCGGTCGCCGATGAAGATGCGCCCGGCGCTGGGCTGGATGAAGCCGGCAAGCGAGCGCAGCGCCGTGGTCTTGCCGCACCCCGAGGGGCCCAGGAGGGTGAAGAACTCGCCCTCCTGGATCTCGAGGCTCAGCCCACGCACGGCGCGGTGCTCGCCGAAGGTTACATCGACGTCGTCGAAGCGGATCACAGTCGCGTCCTGTCGTGTCGTTTCTCAGCCGATGTATTCGAGCGTGACCTTCTCGACCCAGTCGCCGAGGTGCTCGCTGACGAAGCCGAAGTCGATCTCCTGGCGGGGCAGTTCGGCGAGCAGTGCCACGACCTCGGGATTGGCCTCGGCGACGGCGCCCTCGTTGACGGGCATCGCGTTGAACTCCGCGGCGAAGGCGCCCTGCACCTCGGCGCTGCCGAACCAGTCGATGAACTCCTGCGCGCGCTGTTCGTTGCCGGAGCCGTTGATCACCGAGATCTGCTCCGTGACGTAGGGGACGCCGTACTCGGGCACGATCATGCCGGTCGTGGTGCCGTATTCCTCATCGCGGGCGGCGATGCCGCTGGAAGGCAGCACGCCGTAGTCCACCTCGCCTCGCGTGATGCGCGCGTAGAGATCGGTGCCCTCCACCACGGGGGAGCCGTTGGCGTAGTAGGCCTCCACGAGCTCCCAGCCCTCGTCGCTCACGCCCAGGTCGCCGTCCTCGTCGAGATGGCGGGTGAGCATGCTCGCGAGCACGAGTTGGGGCGTGGCCTGACCCAGGGCGGGGTTGACCTCGTAGCGACCGGCGAAGGTCGGGTCGGTGGCGAGGTCGTCGGTGTCGCTCGGGGCGTCGGTCACGGTGTTCTCGTCGTAGACCGTCACGATGGCCTGCTGCACGAGCGGCCAGTACGCGCCGTCCGTCGGGTCTCCGGCGTCGGCAGGAACCTCGCCGCTCCAGCTCGGCTCGTACGCCGCGATCGCGTCCTCCGCCTTGAGCTGCTCGAAGAACATGTTGTTCAGGCCGAAGACGACGTCGCCGACGGGGTTGTTCTTCTCCGCGATGATCCGGTTGGTCAGGTCTGCGCCGCCGAGCCCGACGATCTCGATGTCGAAGCCGGCCGCTTCGGCCTCGGCCTGCAGCCACTCGCCGCGGCCGTCGGAGTTGGAGTTGGTGTAGACGATGAGGGTCGCGTCCGACGCCCCGGCGCCGGCATCGCCGGTGTCGGTCTCGGTGTCGCCGCCGGCGCAGCCGGTGAGGGCGAGTACGGCCACCGCCGTTGCGCCCGCGATCGCCAGGGTCTTCTTGCGTGCTCCGAACATGCTGTGCCTCTCGCTCTTCGTTGAGATGGATCCCACGTAGGGACTTTACTCCACCTTTTGTGTCAAACGCACAACTAAATCGCCGATACGTGAGTGCGGTCGCGCGTTCGCATCCACGCTAAAGGCGCGCCATGAACGAGGAGCGTGCGCCAGGTGAACGATGAGCCAACACGCGGACAGCGTCGGCGTCGGCAGAGTGGATTTCGATCGGGAACGCGCGCTGCGCTCCCTGTGGGCTCGCTATGCTCCAACCATGAGGAAGAAGCCCTGGGCGGCGGCCGCTGCAGTCGTGATGGCCGTCGGGCTCGCAGGTTGCGTCTCGCCCGGGGGGAGCGCGTTGGAGACGACCCCCCGTGCGTCTCCGTCTCCGGCCGCCTCGTCGCCGGCGTCCATCGCGCCGACGCCGACGCCGTCGGTGCCTGACTCGGCCGCGCCGCCGACGTGCGAAGACATCACACCGGAAGGTTTCCTTGCGGATCTGCAGAGCCGGCATCCGTCGGTCAGCATCGTCACCGAGTTCGGCCCGTCCGACTTCGAAGAGCGGGGACTGGTCACCGACGTCTTCGAGTGCGCGTGGGGGCCGGCCGACACCGAGGTCTGGGGCGACGTCGCTTTGTACTTCGGGTATGCACGCGTGATCGACGAGAGCGCCCTGATCGCCGCGATCGAAGAACTCGAGCTCTCCGAGGTCGCGGCGACGTCGGGGCGGTTGTTCTTCAGCACCGAGGAAACCACGTACACCGAGCGCCCGTTCTGGATCGTCGACGGCGGCCTGCATTGGGCCAGCAACGTCGACCACCTGAAGGAGTGGACGGGTTTCAGTCTCTGACCGACATTCGAGACGGCTGTCACCGGTGACCACGAGCCTGCTGCTCATCTCCGACACCCACGTCCCCGGCCGCGCCCGGCGCCTGCCCGATGCCGTTCTGCGCGCCGCGGATGCCGCGGATCTGGTGATCCACGCCGGCGACTGGGTGACGGCATCGGTGCTCGACGAACTGGCCGAGCATGCAGATGTACTCGGCGTCTACGGCAACAACGACGGGCCCGACCTGCGGGCGCGTCTGCCCGAGGTCGCCCGCCGCGAGATCGAGGGTGTGCGGTTCGCCGTCGTGCATGAGACCGGTGATGCGCGGGGGCGTGAGACGCGGATGCCGCGCGCCTACCCCGACGTCGACGTGCTCGTCTTCGGGCACAGCCACATCCCCTGGGACACCACGGCCCCGGGCGGGCTGCGGCTGCTTAATCCGGGCTCGCCCACCGACCGCCGCCGGCAGCCGCATCACACCATGATGACGGCGATCGTGGATGCCGGTGCGGTGCGGGACGTGCGGCTGATCACCCTCTGACGCACTCCCGCGTTTGCCACGGTCTGCCGGGATCCGCAACCCCCGGACATGGGCCGGGTGTCCGGGTGACACTGGTCAACCGACAAGGAGGCCAGATGAAAGCCATGACCTATCGCGGACCGTACAAGCTCCGCGTGGAAGAGAAGCCCGATCCGACCATCCAGCACCCGAACGATGCGATCGTGCGGGTCGAGCTCGCCGCCATCTGCGGTTCGGACCTGCACCTGTACCACGGCATGCTGCCCGACACCCGGGTGGGCCACACCTTCGGCCACGAGTTCATCGGCCGTGTGGAGCAGGTGGGCTCCTCGGTGCAGAACCTGAAGGTCGGCGACCGCGTCATGGTGCCCTTCAACATCTACTGCGGCAGCTGCTTCTTCTGCGCACGAGGACTCTTCTCCAACTGCCACAACGTCAACTCCAACGCCACGGCCGTGGGCGGGATCTACGGTTACTCGCACACCGCCGGCGGCTACGACGGCGGTCAGGCCGAGCTCGTGCGCGTCCCGTTCGCCGACGTGGGCCCTGCCGTCATCCCCGACGGCGTCAATCCGGAGGACGCGCTGCTGCTGACGGACGCCTTCTCGACGGGCTACTTCGGCGCGCAGCTCGCCGACATCGCCGAGGGCGACACCGCGGTGGTCTTCGGTGCCGGTCCCATCGGACTGGCCGCGGCGCGCTCGTGCTGGCTGATGGGCGCCGGCCGCGTCATCGTCGTGGACTATCTGGACTATCGCCTGCGCAAGGCCGAGGATTTCGCCTACGCCGAGACGATCAACTTCGGCCAGGTGAACGACATCGTGCTCGAGCTCAAGAAGCAGACCGGCGGACTCGGCGCCGATGTCGTCGTCGAGGCGGTGGGCGCGGAGGCCGACGGCCACATCCTGCAGCACGTGACGTCGGCCAAGCTCAAGCTGCAGGGCGGCTCGCCCATCGCGCTGAACTGGGCGATCGACTCGGTGCGCAAGGGCGGCACGATCTCGGTGATGGGCGCCTATGGCCCGCTCTTCAGTGCCGTGAAGTTCGGCGACGCCATGAACAAGGGCGTGACGATGCGCATGAACCAGGCCCCGGTCAAGCGCCAGTGGCCCCGGCTGATCGAGCACATCGCCGCCGGGCACATCACGCCCAGCGACATGATCACGCACCGCATCCCGCTGGAGCACATCGCCGAGGGGTACCACATCTTCTCGTCGAAGCTCGACGACATCATCAAGCCCGTGATCACGGTGGCCTGAGCGCCGTTTCGAAGGAGACCGACATGCCTTACACCGCAGACAAGCCCGGTTCCACCCCCGACCCCGAAGCGCTGCGCGCCCGCATCCCCGGCTGGGGATCCGACCTCGACCCGGCAGATCGGCCCGCGTTCCCGCGCGAGCAGCCGGGCATCGAGACCGGCGCGCACTGGGAGCTGCCCCCGCAGCAGTCCGGCGCGGCCGGGCGCGAGCGGTCGATCGAGCACGAGCGCGTGACGCCCGTCTTCGGCACCGCCCAGCCGCTGCACGGCATCTCCGGCCGCATCCGCCGGTTCGCGTACGACCGCTTCAGCGAGGGACAGACCGCGCACTGGCTACTGCTCGTGGCGGGAGACCGGGTGGATGCCATGACGGCCCACGTCGTGTCGCTCTTCAGCAAGCGCCCCGACGACCCGATCACCGAATCGGGTGTGACCGGCGAAGTCGCCCACCGGCCCATCGCCTCGCGCGTCGGACGCGGGCGCATCGACCTGAAGCACGCCTGGATGGACCCGATCCTCGTGGTGGGGCCGTGGGTGGTGGCGGCCGTGCTCGGCGTCAAGCTCGTTCGAGCCGTGTTCCTGCCCGCGTCGAAGCGCGGGAAGTGACACCGGTCGCCCGGTACCACTGCGCGCAGAAGATCACGATCGTGATCGCCTCCACCCACGCGCCCGCGTAGTACATCAGCTGCGCACCCGCCCGCACGTCGAGGATCTCCAGACCTGCGGGCGGGTTGGCGTAGAGGAACTTGGCGAGGATGCCGTGCGAGGCCATCGTCGCCACGATCACGACCGCCGTCAGCACGCGTCCGGGCGGGTGCGGGCGGGGGTCGAGCCCGATCACCGCGGCCAGGAAGAGGTAGCCCGCGGCGACGAGATGGGCGTGGACCAGCACATGCACGAGTGGCTGCGTGCGCATCGCGTCGAAGGCGGGCGTGAGGTAGATCAGCCAGAGCCCGCCGGAGCTGAGCACCGCAGCGGTGATCGGGTGGGCCAGCAGGCGCGCCGGCGCGCTGCGCAGCAGCCGGCTCAGGCGCCGTGCCGGGGTGACGTCGAGCGTGCGCAGGGCCAGGGTCACCGGCGCCCCCAGCGCCATCAGCAGCGGGGCGACCATGCCGCCGAGCAGGTGCGCCCACATGTGGGCGGTGAAGCTGTCGTGCGCGGCGGCCGCCAGCGGCCCCGCCGCCGCGGCGGCGCCCGCCGCGATCCCGGCGCACCAGCACACGGTGCGGGGCATCGGCCAGTCGCGGCCGCGGCGCCGCGAACCTGCGACCCCGCCGAGGTAGCAGGCCACCGCGACCACCGCGACGAACAGGACGAGCGCATCCAGCGACACGCCGCCGCCGTGTGCGTGGGTGGCATCCATCTGCACCAGCCGGCTATCGCGCGGAGGACTCGACCCGCACCGGCGCAGTGCTGCGGGTGAGGTAGACCAGCACGGCCCCGGCCAGGATCATCGCGACGGCGACGAGGTTCCAGACCAGGTCGTAGACGAAGACGTCCTCGACGTAGCGGATCTGGTGGATGCCGAACACCTTGTGCTGCACGGTGCCGTCGTACAGCTGGAAGACGCCGGCGCCCAGCAGCACACCGCCGGCCCACCGCTGCCAGTTCAGGGCATCGCGGCGACGAAGGTCGGCGAGCAGGAACAGGCCGGCGATGGTGGCGAACCAGCTCACCGCGTGGAAGACGCCGTCGGAGACGAGGCCCATCGCCGGTGTCGACAGGTCGTAGAAATGGTGCCAGTGCAGCAGCTGATGGAAGACGGCCTCGTCGATGAACGCGATGAGACCGACGCCGAACAGCACGCCCGACCACAGGTTCTGCGCCGAGCGGCGACCCGGCAGGGAAGCCGCGCTCATCCTCCGGACGGGTTGTCGACCGGACGGCCCTTTTCGTCGGTCGTGTCGGGCAGCTCCGGCGCGCCACCCGAGGCGGTGTCGGCCTCGATGTCGCCGTCGGGAGTGCCCTGCGTGTTGTGCTTGTCGTTCGTCATGATCGCCTCCGGGGTCGTGCGGTCTGAGGAAACGCCAGTACAGCATCGCCGGCGCGCTCGCGCGGGGGCCTTGCGCAGGGATGCGGGATGTGGAAGACGGTCGCGGGGCGGCCTACGCGTCGGGGCGCAGCAGGCGCGCGCGCCCGACGAGCACGGATGCCGCCGCGGCGCCGAGTCCGCCGATGGCCATGTCGCCGATCGTGTCCGGATAGGTCACGAAGATCTCGTCGGTGATGAACACATACCCGGCCCACTCGATCATCTCCCACACCGCGCTGGCCGCCAGCCCGAGCACCGTCACCAGCACGAGCGCGGTGCGGCCGCGGAACGCGGGGTCGCGCGGGTCGGTGACGATCGAGAAGCGCGCCAGCCCGAGGTAAGCCACGACGGCGAGCACCCCGGTGCAGACGAAGTGGGCGACGAGATCCCATTCCGCCAGGGTGCGGTACAGATCGAGCACGTTGCTCCAGGCCGCCACGAGCACCGTCACCGAGTAGGCGATGTCGAACCACGACCGCACGCCCAGGAATCG
This sequence comes from Microbacterium sp. NPDC058021, assembly GCF_042885955.1. Taxonomy (NCBI): domain Bacteria; kingdom Bacillati; phylum Actinomycetota; class Actinomycetes; order Micrococcales; family Microbacteriaceae; genus Microbacterium; species Microbacterium sp. NPDC058021. The sequence goes on along the minus strand of NZ_JBHVRF010000003.1, from coordinate 240,011 downwards.
GGGGATGAGGAGGGCGGGGAGGGCGAGCGCGAGGATGCCGGCGTCGGTCGCGGTGCTCCAGATCGCCGCGCCGATGACGCTCAGCAGCCCCACGACCCGCAGGGCGTCGGCGGCCCATTCGCCGGCAGTGCGGGGTGGACGCAGGAAGTTCTCGATCACGCTCGGGCCTCGGTTCGGGGCAGGCGCACGACCGCCTGCACGGGAAGATGATCCGACGGCCAGCCGCCGTCGACGGGGCGGTCGTTGATGCCGGCGCTGCGCACCGCGACGCCGCGCGAGACCGCGATCCAGTCGATGCGGTGCCCGGCGCGCGGGCGGCGGTAGCCGCCGTAGGTCCCCCACTCGGGGGTGCGGGTCGCCTCGGCCGCCGTCCACGCGTCGGCGAGCAGGCCGCCGGACAGCAGCGCCCGCACCGGCGGCGACCCCGGCCCGGCGTTGAGGTCGCCGGTGACGATCGCGGGCAGCGGCTGACCGGCGACGAGCCGGCGGATCTCCTCGGCCGCGCGCAGTCGCGCCCGGCCGGAGAACACGTCGAGGTGCACGTTGACGGCGAGGAGATCGGTGGATGCCGCGCGGTCGCGCAGCGTCGCCTGCACCAGCACCCGTGGGATGACGTTGCCCCACGACGTGGATCCGGCTTCATCGGGGGTGTCCGACAGTGCCTGCTGATGCCAGGACAGCAGTTCGAACCGCTCGGCGTCGTAGAACAGTGGGCACCCTTCGCCGCGCCGGCCGGGCCGGCGGCCGTGGCCGACGAAGCGGTAGCGGTCGCCGAGCGCCTGGCCGATGGCATCCGCCTGATCGGGGAGCGCCTCCTGCACACCGAGGATCGCCGGCTGCTCGGTGCGCAGCAGCGCCTGCACGCGCGGGCGGCGCCCCTGCCACCGGTCGGCGGGCGGCCACGTGAGCCCGGGCATCCGTCGTCGCACGTTGAAGGTCATGACGTGCAGGTCGGGAGCGGCCGTGGGGCCGATGAGCGGGGCGGTCATCGGGCGCGGCTCCGCGGGGTCGGGACGCGCAACAGGTGCAGGCCGCGCCGCATCGCCAGCTTCTGCCAGCGCACCGGCGGGAAATCCTCCGGCCAGTGCGCGGTCACCGTGTGATAGCCGCGGCGCACCCGCCGGCGGAACCCGGTGCGGTCACCGAACGGGCGCATCGAGATGCCCATCGCCGCGCGGCGGAGGTAGCGGATGCGATGACGATCGCCGAGGTGGAACGCCAGGTCGAGGTCGTCGTGCATCTCCGGATCGTGCCGGTGCACGGCCTCACGCACGTCACGCCACGCCGAGGCGCGGAAGGCGAGGTTCGAGCCGAACAGCGGCAGATGACCGAGTGCGGATGCCGTGACGAGTGCGTACGCGCCGAGGTACAGCGCCGCGAGGGGGCGCCGCAGCCGGCGCGGCCCGTCGATGAACCGGGCGCCGCCGGTGAAGGCCGCGACCTCGGGACGTGCCCGCAGCGCGCCGGTCATTGTGGCGACCCAGGTGTGGGAAGGCAGACAGTCGGCATCCAGTCGCAGGATGTAGTCGCCGGTCGCGACGTCGTAGCCGCACGAGCTCGCCGCGGGGATCCCGGGCTCGTCGCATCGCACGACCCGCGCACCGAGCGCGCGGGCGACCTCGGCGGACGAGTCGGTGGACCCGTTGTCGACCACGACGATCTCGTCGGGCAGGCGGGTCTGCAGCGCGAGGGCGCGCAGGCATCGGCGCAGCTCGGTGTCATCGTCCTTCACGGGGATGACCACCGACACGGTCGGTCGGCTCGGTTTCACAGCGTCGGTCACGTCATCCCCTCGATGGCACGTGGATGCCACGCTAACGCTTCACGGGGAAGGTGGGCGCGATTACGCTTGCGCCCGTGCATCGGATCTTCACCATGAGCTTCGCCTCCGTCTATCCGCTCTACGTCGCCAAACTGGAGCGCAAGGGCCGGACCCAGGCGGAACTCGACGAGGCGATCGGCTGGCTCACCGGGTTCGATGAGACGCAGTTGCGCCGTCATCTCCAGGACGGCACGACGTTCGAGGAGTTCTTCGCCGACGCGCACCTGAACCCCGCCGCGGCGCTCATCACGGGGGTGGTCTGCGGGGTGCGGGTCGAGCAGATCGAGGATCCGCTCATGCAGAAGATCCGCTACCTCGACAAGATCGTCGACGAGCTCGCCCGAGGCAAGGCGATGCAGAAGGTGCTGCGCGCCGCATAGTCGAACGGCCGGCCGCAGCGCGCCGTCGCCGGCGGCTGCGACCGGCCGTGCCGGGTGCCTGTGCAGGAGGGGTCAGGAGCGCGTGCTGGTGCCCGGCGTCTGCTCGTCGGACGGGGTGTCGGGCGTGGTCCGTCCGGACTCGTCGTCGGGCGTCGTCTGGTCGGAGTCGCCTTCGTCGGGGGTCGTCGGGCCGGGCTGCCCGTCGCCGGGCATCTGGCCGCGCATGTCATCGGACATCTCGCCGCGTGGGCCGCCGAACGGACCGCGCTGGTCGGACTCGTCGGAGTCGCCGGGCCGGCCGGGAACGTCGCCCCGATCGTCCGGGTCCCACATCTCGGAGTCGCCGGGCATGTCGGGCCCGTCGCCGATCGCAGACGCCGTGGCGATGCCGGCGCCGATGCCGATGCCGATGCCGACGAGCAGCAGCGCCGCGACGACGCCGCCGACGATGCGCACCCAGGTGCGCTTCACGAACGGCGTCTTCTCGGCCTTCTCGGTCGTCGCCGCGTCGGCGGGTGCAACAGGTGCAGCCGGGGCGGCGGGCGGGGCCGGGGTGGTCTCGGGGGCGGGCGGGTTGTCGTGGGGGGTGGTGTTCTCAGGCATGACCACACTGTCGCGCGCGCGTTCAAAGCGTGATCCAAGAATCCGCAGGTCCCGGGGTATTCATAGCCCCGTGATCGAGGACTGTCAGAGGGGATGCCGCGCTGCGTGCCTGCCGCGCGCCGGCAGGGTGAGGAGGAAGGTCGAGCCCTGCGGGGACGACGCTTCGAGTTCGACCGACCCGCCGAATCGGGTGGCGATGTCGTGCACGAGAGCCAGCCCCAGACCGAATCCGGACTGCCCCGACGGTGCCGTGGACCGGGCGAAGCGTTCGAACAGGCGGGCGGGGTCGATGCCGGTGACACCGGTGCCCTGGTCGATCACGCGGATCTCCACGCGGCGCCCGGCGGGGCGCGCGGCGATGCGCACGACGGCGCCGGCGGGGGAGTGGCGCACCGCGTTGTCGAGCAGCGCGATGAGGGCACGCGTCAGGGCGGCGCGGTCGGCGCCGGCATCCAGGTCGGGTGGGGCCTCGATGCGGATCGCCACCTGCCGCTCGGTTGCGCGCGGGCCGATCACCGCCGCGGCATCCTGTGCGGCCGCCGCGACCGGGGCGACGGCGGTGTCGTCGCCTTCGCGGGCTCCGGCGCTCTCGGCGCTGATGAGCAGATCGGTGAGTGCGGCGTCCATCACGGCGGCATCCCGACGGAGGTCGGCGAGCACCTCGTCGACGTCGCCCCCGCGCTCGGCGCGATGCTGGGCGAGCTGGATGCGGCTGGTGAGCGTCGTCAGGGGCGTGCGCAGCTCGTGACTCGCGTCGGCGACGAACGCGCGCTGCACGCGCAGCGCCTCGGCCAGCGGCAGCGCCGCGCGTTTGGAGGCGTACCAGGCGATGAGCCCGAGGACGACGACGCCGACGACGCCGAGGGTGATCGTGATGGGCACGACCTCGTCGAGGTCGACGACGCGCACCGCCGGCCCGCCGCGCCCGCCGCCGCCGTCGGGCCGGGGACCGCGTTCGGGTCGCGCCGTCGCGATCATGACGGTGACGGTGACGGCGGTGATGACACCGACCACGGCCGCCGACGCGAGCGCGACCCAGAGCCCCGCCCGCAGCGCCGCCCGGTCGACCCGGCGGCGGTCGGCGGCGATCGCCGCGTCGGTGCGCGCGTTCATCGTGGGGTCCCCGCGCGGTACCCCCGCGCGCGCACGGTCTCGATGATCTCGGGGGTGGACTTGCGCCGGATGTAGTGCACGTACGTGTCGACGGTGGCGCCGGAACCGCCGGGGAAGACGCTCGCGATGATCTCGTCGCGGGTGAAGACGTGCTCGGGGCTGGAGGTGAGCAGCTCCAGCAGCTCCGTCTCGGCGGGGGTCAGCGTGATGCGGCCGGCGGCGGGCGAGTACAGGGCCTGGCTGGCGGGGGTGAACACCCAGTCCCCGATCTCGCGGCGGTCGCCCGGGCCACGGCCGCGGCGCAGAGCCCGCAGGCGGGCCCGCAGTTCGGCGAAGTCGAACGGCTTGACGAGGTAGTCGTCGGCGCCGGCATCCAGCCCGCTCACCTTGTCGTCGACGGCGCCGAGGGCGGTGAGCATGAGCGCCGGCGTCGTGATGCGGGCGGTGCGCACCGCCTCGAGCAGGTCGACCCCCGACATGCCGGGCAGTCGACGGTCGATGACCATCACGTCGTAGCGACGGCCCAGTGCCAGGCGCAGCCCCTCTTCGCCCGTGGATGCCACATCGATCTCGTAGTCGTCGGCGAGCACTTCGGCGACGATCGACGCGATGTCGGACTCGTCCTCGACGTAGAGCAGTCGGGGCTTGTGGTCCATCCGCTCAGGGTAGGAGAGCGCAGTGATGTCGGGAAGGGCGTCGCATGCTCGCCACTATCGCCAACTGGGTGTTTCCCCGCATCGCGCCGATGCACCCCGCGGTCTTCCTGGGGCTCGTCGCGCTGGCGGCGGTCACCCTCGGTCACCTGGGTCTGCGTCGCTCCCGCGAACTCGGTGGCGCCGGCCGCGGGTGGGCGCTCACGGGCATGGTGGTCGGCTACATCATCTTCGCGATTATGGCGGCAGGGCTGCTGATCCTCACGCCGGCCTACAGCACGACCTCGGTCGTGATCCACCCCTGAGGCAGCTCGCGCCGGCGACGAGGCCGGACCCTAGGCTGGCGCGCATGTCACTGCTTTCGATCGTCCGCTCCGCCGCCGGGGCCGCCCTGCTTCTCAATGCCGTGCCCCACGGGGTCAAGGCCATCCAGGGAGAGCCGTTCCCATCGCCCTTCGCGAACCCGCCCGGAGTAGGCATGTCCCCACCCGCGGCCAACGTCGTATGGAGCGCCATCAACGCCACGCTCGGATCGCTGCTGATCGGCCGCGGCGTGCGCACCGTCGGCGAACGCATCGCCGCGGGGCTCGGCGCGCTCGGCATGGCGTTCGTGCTCGCGGCGCAGTTCGGGGACGTGATGCGCGGCGGCACGGGATTGGCCGGCCGCCGCGCGAAAGGGTGACGCGATCGCGGGTCAGCTGACCGCGGCATCCCGCTTCGGCAGCACCCAGCCGGGACGCACGAAGTGGCACGTGTAGCCGTGGGGGATGCGCTGCAGGTAGTCCTGGTGCTCGGGCTCGGCCTCCCAGAACGGGCCCGCGGGCTCGATCGTGGTGACGACCTTGGCGGGCCAGATCCCCGAGGCATCCACGTCGGCGATGGTGTCGCGCGCGATCTGCTCCTGCTCGGGGGTCAGCGGGAAGATCGCCGAGCGGTAGCTCGTGCCGACGTCGTTGCCCTGGCGGTTGAGGGTCGACGGGTCGTGGATCTGGAAGAAGAAGGCCAGGATGTCGCGGTACGTCGTCTGGGTCGGGTCGAAGACGATCTCGACCGCCTCGGCGTGGCCCGGGTGATTGCGGTAGGTGGCGTGGTCGTTCTCGCCGCCGGTGTAGCCCACGCGCGTGTCCAGCACGCCGGGCTGGCGACGGATGAGGTCCTCGACGCCCCAGAAACAGCCGCCGGCGAGCACGGCGGTCTCGGTGCCGGGGGTGCGGGTGATGGCTCCGGTGTCAGTCATGATGCGTGCTCCTCGTGCTGTCGTGTCAGCGGCCCGGTGGGACCGTTGCAGTATTTCAGCCCCGGCCGATGTCGGGGCGGTGCCGGTCATAGAGAGCAACGGATGCCGGGCCTGTTTTGGTCCCGCGAACCTGGGAGCGGGCTTCGAATCGGGCCCGACCGGCGTCACGGCGCCGAGGCCTGCCAGCCGCCGATGCCGAGTTCGGTGCCCGAGCGGGTGACGAACTGGTCGAAGTACACCCGCGACACGAGTTCGCCGCGGCTGGTCACGCCGGCCTTCTCGAAGATCGACTTGAAGTGGTCCTGCACGGTGTAGGGCGACAGGTGCAGCGCGCCGGCGATCTCGCGGGTGTCCGAGCCCCGCAGCACCATCCCGACGACCTCGCGCTCGCGCGCGGTCAGCCCGAACGCCGCGGCCACCAGATCGATCACCTCCTGCGGGCGCGCCTGTTCGATCGTGACGACCACGTCCCCGGCGCGGTCGCCCATGCCGCCGAGCGGAGCCGCGTGCAGCACCAGCCAGCCGCCGTCGTGCCGCCGGGCGCGCACCCGCGGGATGCTGTCGCTCGTGCCACGCGCCACCCGTCGCGCCGCGCTGACCAGTGCCTGCACCGAGACGAGCGGGTCGCCCATGCCGGGCGCCACCGACAGCTGTCGCAGATGCTGCTCGGCGGCGGGGCTCGACTGCACGACGCGGTCGTGCGCGTCGACGACGATGACGGCAGGGCCGGTGGATGCCGCGTCGTGCTGCCGGCTCTGCTGCGCGAGAAGGCCAGTGCGGAAGCCGCGCGTGAACGCCGGCGCCACGGCGGCGATGAACGCGATCTCGGCGGGGGAGAACGGGGAGTCGTCGCTGCCGCGGAACAGCGCGAACGCGCCCCAGGCTCCCGTGCGGTCGGTGAAGAGGGCGCGTGCCTCGTCGTGGAAGTCGAAGCGAGGCCGCAGCAGTCGCGTCATCCGCGGCGACCGCTCCACCGCGCCGGCGGTCGCGTCGTGCAGGCCCAGGGAGACCTCGCCGGCAGCCAGCATGGCGGTGTAGGCGGTGGGATCGTCCCCGGCGTACTCGATCTGCGCCCACAGGATGTCGCCCTCGTTGCGGCCGGTGAGAGCGCCGAGCTTCGCCGTACTCGAGACCATGGCCGTTGCCGGATCGAGGGTCGACAGGCAGGCCGCGACGAACGGCACCGCCGTCTGCAGTGCCGCCGCCGCCTCGTCGGCGAAGTCCAGCAGCGGCAGACCGGCGCGCGACATCACATCGATGTCGCTGCGGGCGCGACCCAGCGCGATCGCCGAGGCCATGCAGATCAGTGTGAACCCGCGCGGTCACGCGCGCCATCCCCAGGTATCTGGGGGTGCCGAAGTCCCTCCTGCACTGGGATGGTGGGCGTCGCGGGGCGCTCGGCAGACTCAGCGACGACCTCCCACTCCCGACAGATCGGACGGCACCCGCCATGACCGTGCAAGACCTTCCCGTCGACACCCGCGCCGCACAGCTGCGCGAGGCTCTCGGCGACCGCATCGTGCTCGCAGGCGATGCCGACTACGACACCGCCCGACTCGCCTGGAACCGGGCCTTCGACCAGCGTCCGTTCGCCGTCGCCCGCCCCGAGAGCGCCGAAGACGTCGTCGCCGTGGTGCGCGCGGCCACCGCCGTGGGTCTGCGGCTCGCGCCGCAGTCGACGGGGCACGCCGCCGGCGCGCTCGCGGGGTCCGACCTTTCCGACGCGGTGATCGTGCACCTTGCGCGGTTGCGCGGAGTGAGTGTGGACCCCGTCGCCCGCACCGCTCGCGTGCTGGGCGGTTCGCAGTGGAACGACGTGCTCGCCGCGGCGGCGCCACACGGGCTGACCGCCCTGCACGGCAGCGCCGGCGACGTCTCGGTGGTCGGCTACACGCTCAGCGGTGGCGTCTCCTTCTACGGGCGCGCCCACGGTCTCGCCGTCGGCAGCGTGCGGGAGGTGCAGCTGGTCACCGCCGACGGCGCGCTCGTGCGGGTCAGCGCCGACGAGCACAGCGAGCTGTTCTGGGCGGTGCGCGGTGGAGGGGGCGCGTTCGGCGTGGTCGTCTCGGTCGAGATCGACCTGCTGCCCTACGCCGATGTCGTGGCGGGGATGCTGCTGTGGGACGTGTCCCGCGCCGGGGAGGTCGCGCGCGCCTGGGCGCAGTGGACCGCGAGCGCGCCGGAGAGTGCGACGACGTCGCTGCGCATCCTGCATCTGCCGCCGCTGCCCGAGCTGCCACCATTCCTCAGCGGCCGGTCGCTGGTCGTGATCGACGGGGCCATCCTCGAGACGGATGCCGCGGCATCCGAGATGCTCGAACCCCTCCGTGCACTGGCACCCGAGATGGACACGTTCGCGCGCATCCCCGCCGCTGGGGTGGTCGAGATCCACATGGATCCGCCCGAGCCCTCGCCCGCGGTCTCGATGCACGCCGTTGTCTCGGCGCTGCCCGTGGAGGCGGTGGACGCGTTCGTCGCAGCCTCGGCGACACCGGGACTGTTCGTCGCGGAGCTGCGACACATCGGCGGCGCGTTCGCCCGCCCCGCGGAGGGCGGTGGCGCGGTGTCGGCCATCGCGGGCGAGTACGTCGCGCAGGGGATCTCGATCGTGCCGGCAGCCGAGCTCATGCCGGTGATGGATGCCGCCGTGCGCGCGGTCGTCGCAGCACTCACGCCGTGGCACGCCGACGCCGTGGCACTGACCTTCATCGATGTGGCCGACGTCGACCCGGCCGCCGCCTACGGCGCGGGGCTGGAACGGCTGCGGCGGCTGAAGACCGAACACGACCCGCGCGGGGTGTTCGTCGCGGCGCGGCCTGTCTAGGGGGAGCCGACGCCGCGTCCTCGTGGGGACGGGGAGCGGGTGGGGGCGGCCGCGGGGCCGCCCCCACCGTGTTTCGGCGTGAATGTCACGTGCGGGGGCGGATGCCGCAAGCGAGCGGATGCGCGCGTGGTGCGGCATCCGTTCGCGGCGGGTGACAATGGTCGGGTGCCCCCTGTGTTGAGCGACATCGCCCAGTCCGAGTTCGTGCTGCTGACGACATTCCGCAAGACGGGCGTTGCTGTGGGCACGCCGGTGTGGATCGCCCCTGATGGCGATGACCTGCTGGTGACGACCGGCGGCACGTCAGGCAAGGTCAAGCGGCTGCGTCACACGGCGCGCGTCACCCTCACCCCCTGCGACGCACGCGGCAAGGTGGCCGACGGTGCGCCCACGGTCGAGGCGACGGCGGTCGTGCGCGACGACGACGAGACCATGGCCCGACTCGACCGGGCGTTGAAGGCCAAGTACGGCATGAAGTACACGATGCTGCGTGCCGGACAGAAGCTGCGGCGCGGCGGCTCCACTGGTTCGGTCGCGCTCGTCGTCAGCTGACCGCTCTGGTCACTCTCCGGCCGGAGTGAGACGCCCGAGCCGCACCAGGATCTCGAACCGGTCGGGCACTCCCCAGTGCTCGACGATGCGTCCCTCGTGCACCCGCGCGATGTCGATCACCGTGAAGCTCACCGGCCGTCCGGTCGGCGGCCCGAGGAACGGGCCGGTGTTCGTCGCGGTCCCCTCCGCGCGCACCCACACGATGTCGTCGTGCTCGGCCCAGTCGGCGACGGTGAAACGCAGGTCGGGCATGGCGCGATGCACGTCGGCGATGCCGCGCTTGACCTTCGCGATCGCATCGGCACCGGTGCCCGAGAGCCCGAATTGGTGCTCGATGAGATCGGGCGAGCACAGCTCGTCGACGATGTCCTGATTCCCCGCGGCGAAGCCCTCGTGCAGCATGCGCTCGAGCACCTGCAGTGCGGTCGACTGCGTGCGTGTGGCATCCATTTGGTCCCCCTTGGATTCTGCAGTTGAAATGCAGTCAATGCAGTAACACTGCAACGAGTGCAGTAGCTAGTGTTGCTCTCGTGGAGAGCGACGTCAAGACCCCCGGCTCGTCGTACCGGCAGGAGCAGGCGACGGCGACGCGCGTGCGCATCGCCGAGGCCGCGCAGCGCCTGTTCGCGCGCGATGGCTACGCCGCAACGAGCATGGATGCCATCGCGAAAGAGGCCGGCGTCGGCAACCGCACCGTCTACGCCGCGTTCGGTGCGAAGCGCGAGATGCTCAACCTGATCTGCGAGCGCTGGCTCGAACGCGCCGACGCGCGGGGGCGCGCCCGCGCCATCCTGGGCGAACCCGATCCGGTGACCCGCGTGCGGGGCGCGGCGACCTGGCTCACGGTGCTGTACTCGACGGACTTCGATGTCGTGCTCATCCTCGATTCCGCGATCGATGAGGATGCCGACACGCGTGCGCTGCTGCGTACGAAGCTGCGTGGCCGCAACCGTGTGATGGACGAGATCGTCGCGTCGGTCGCGAAGGATCTCGTCCTTCCCCTCGCCGATGCGCAGGCGATCTACCGGGCCTTCGCGGCCCCCGGGGTCTACGGGGCGCTGGTGGTGGATTCGGGCTGGGAGCCGGAACGGTTCGAGCAGTGGCTCGCCGGCATGCTGGTGACCCAACTGCTCGGCGACCCCGCCTGAACGCGCGGGCGCACCGAGCGCCAAGGCCGCGAACTACGATCGAAGCACCGCCCGTCGTCCCGAGGAGTCCTCCCGTGCCCGCAGTCGCCGATGCGCTCGCCCATGCCGAAGACCTCGCCGCGTTCGTCGCGGCGTCGCCCTCGAGCTTCCACGCCGCCGCCCATGTCGCGGCGCGGCTGACGGATGCCGGTTTCACCCTGCTGAGCGAGGACGAGCCGTGGCCCGCCGTGCGCGGCGGCCGCTTCGCGGTCGTGCGCGACGGCGCCGTGATCGCCTGGGTCGCGCCGGAGGGTGCGACCGGGCAGACCCCGGTGCGGGTGTTCGGCGCGCACAGCGATTCGCCCGGCTTCAAGCTCAAGCCGCAGCCCACGACCGGCAAGCTCGGCTGGCTGCAGGCCGGGGTGGAGATCTACGGCGGTCCGCTGCTGAACTCGTGGCTCGACCGCGAGCTGCGCCTGGCCGGACGGCTCGTGCTCGACGACGGCTCGTCGGTGCTCACCGCGACCGGGCCGCTGCTGCGGCTGCCGCAGCTGGCGATCCATCTCGACCGCGAGGCCAACGACCACCTGGCCCTCGACAAGCAGACCCAGACGCAGCCGGTGTGGGGCCTGGGTGAGGCGGATTCCGCCGATCTGCTGGGCGAGTTGGCGCGCGAGGCCGGGGTGGATGCCGCGCGCATCCGCGGCTACGACATCGTCACCGCCGACGCGGCACGCGGAGCGGTCTTCGGGCTCGATGACGTGTTCTTCGCCTCCGGGCGCCTCGACGACCTGGCATCCGTTCACGCCGGCGTCGCCGCGCTGGAGCGCGCGGCCGACGGCTTCGACGCCGACCACATCGCGATGCTCGCGGTGTTCGACCACGAAGAGGTCGGCTCGGGCACCCGGTCGGGGGCGGCAGGTCCCTTCCTCTCCGACGTGCTCGAGCGCGTGTGGCTCGGCCTCGGCGCCGACCGCGAGCAGCAGCTGCGCGCGCTCGCCGCCAGCTGGTGCGTCTCGAGCGACGTCGGGCACGCGGTGCACCCGAACTATCCGCACAAGCACGACCCCGTGGTGCAGCCGAAGCTGGGCGGCGGCCCGATCCTCAAGATCAACGCCAACCAGCGTTACGCGACGGATGCCGTCGGCGCGGCAGCCTGGAACGGTTGGTGCGACGCGGCCGGTGTGGTGTCGCAGGAGTTCGTGTCGAACAACGCGGTGCCCTGCGGATCGACGATCGGACCGATCACCGCGACCCGCCTCGGCATGCGCACCGTCGACGTCGGCATCCCGATCCTGTCGATGCACTCGGCCCGCGAACTCGCCGGCGTGAGCGACCTCTGGGACCTGCAGCGCGTGGCGGAGGTCTTCTTCCGCGGATGAGGTGCGGCGCCCCGTTTGGGGCCTACGTCGTGGGTGGCTCGGTGAGCGCCGCCGCGTAGGCGCGCACCGACCGGTTGTAGGTCGGGAGCGAGGGCTCCATCGCCTCGATCGCGACGCGGAGCGCCTCGTCGACGCGACCCGCGCTGTGCAGCGCAAGCGCCAGGAACACCGCCGGCGCGGCGCCGACGGCTTCGTGCGCGGGCGCGTTCTGCAGCAGCGCGATGGCCTCGTCGATGCGCCCGAGATTGCGCAGGGTGGAGGCGTGCTGGATCACGATCCGTGCGGCGCGCGCCTCATCGATCATGGCGAGCCCCGCCGCCGTCGCCGCGGCGTACTGCTCATCCGCCTCGGCTTCATGCCCGGCGGAATCCAGTGCCCCACCGACTTCGAAGGCGGCCAGGGCCGGGTGCGGCGCGGCATCCGCCAGCGCGCGCATGCGCACGATGCGGTCGTCGTCGCTGATCTCGTCGTCGGCCCACACGTCCGCGACCTGGCGCTCCCACTCGTCGGCAGTCATCCCGCCAGCGTATTGCGGCCCGGGCGCGTCAGGCGTCGGCCGAGACCCGCCACGCGAGGCCGGGGTAGTCGATCACCATGCCGTGATGGTCGACCGTGATGTCCGAGGTGAACTCGCGATCACCGCTCGCGTAGCGCACCATCCGCTCCCCGCCGGGGCTGCGCGAACTATAGATCTGCTCCTGGCGGCTGACCTGCAGCGACGGCACGTCGACCCACGCCATCGCGAGCGACGTCTCGTCGCGGTCGGCGCGGTGCAGGTTGAGGCGGCGGATCGGCATGACGTTGGTCACGGGGCACAGGCCCAGGTCGCAGTCGACGGCATCCGAGAGGTCGACGTCGGCCCCGATGCCGGGGCTCGCGAGGTCGACGGTGCCCGTCTGGGCGACGGTGGAGCGCCATTCGCCCTCGCGGCTGCGACGGAGATCCAGTGAGCGTGACCACCCCTTGCCGAGCGAGCGCACCCGCAGGTGGTCGGTGAGCCAGCCGTCTCCCACGTCGAGCGTCCACGACAGGGTGTAGCGCCGGGTGACGGAGGAGCCGTGGGCCCGCATGCCGGAGTCGCGGAACCGCACGTAGGCGGTGTCGACACGCGACGGGTCGTTCTCCCCGCGCCACTGAAATCGCTCACTGTCCACTCACTGTGTCTACCTCGCCGCTCCCGCCGCGGCAATGGGTTGCGCGTGGCGCGGGTAACGGTGGGACGCCCGGCCGGTCACGCCCGGCGACACGGTGGTTGCCCGGTTCGCGCCCCGAACGGGGGCGGGGGTGGGTGCGTTGCCCGGTTCGCGCCCCGAACCGAGGCGGGGGTGGGTGCGTTGCCCGGTTCGCGCCCCGAACCGGGGTGGGGGTGGGTTGGGTGCCCGGTTCGCGCCCCGAACCGGGGTGGGGGTGGGTTGGGTGCCCGGTTCGCGCCCCGAACCGCGGGGTCAGCGGGCGCGGGGTGCGGGCGTGGCATCCATCGTCTGCAGGCGGCGTTCGCGCATCGCGAGGAACAGCGGGAACGTGAACGCGAACGCCGTCACCGCCGACAGCACGATGTACAGCCACGCACGCCGCATGCCGAGGCGGCGGGCCTCGGTGACGATGAGCACGCATCCGGCGACGGCGACGACGAGGAGATCCACCCCGATCGAGCCGACGGCGGGCCCGCCACCGAAGATGTCGCCGAGGTAGTCGCGGCCGGCGACCACCGACCACGCGTTGAGGGCGAACGTGATCACGAGGCCCACCAGCGCGAGCGCGAGATAGGTGAGGGCGAGGGGCGTCCAGCGTGGCATCCGGGGCGTCGTCATGGCGGCATTGTCCTCCCTGGGAAGCACGTGTGCGAGCCGTAGGGACCCTGTTGCGTTCGACGTGAGCGATATATCGTCAGCTATCGGTGAGACTCGCCGACGACGAAGGGGGACCATCATGAGCGGTTCATACACGGGCGGTTTCGGACAGAGCGGACGCGGTGGCTTCGGGGGAGGTCCCGGCGGATTCGGCGGCGGCTCGCACGGATTCGGCATCGGCGACCTCGGACAGGGCATGTGGGATGCCGTCGACCAGCTGCGGCGCACCTTCGAGCAGCGGCCCAGTGGCACGAGTCGCATGGGACGTGGCGACGTGCGCATCGCGGTGCTCAGCCTGCTCGCGGAGCGGCCGATGCACGGATACCAGATCATCCAGGAGATCGAGGAGCGAAGCGGCGGCTCGTGGAAGCCCAGCGCCGGCAGCGTCTACCCGACTCTGCAGCTTCTGGCCGATGAAGGGCTCATCACGGCGGAGGAGGCCAACGGCCGGAAGACCTACGCGCTCACCGAGGCAGGACGCGCCGAGGCGGATTCCGTCGCCGGCAAGTCCGCACCGTGGGAGGGCCAGTCGAAGGAGAACGCCCGCATGACGGCGCTGCCGAAGGCCGGCATGGAGCTGGCTCAGGCCGCGGCGCAGGTGGGCCGGTCCGGGAACCCCGAGCAGGTTGCAGAAGCGGTCGAGGTGCTCAACGAAGCCCGTCGCAGGCTGTACGCGCTTCTCGCGCAGGGCTGAACGGCGTGATGGCGCAGCGCCGGGACGCGCGCACGGACGGTCCCGGCGACGGTGTCACGCGTGCGCGCTACCGGCGCATCCTTCGGTTCGCCGCGCGTGCGCTCGTGCAGTCGTGGTGGTTCGAACTGTTCCTCCCGCGGTTCGGTTTCGCGCGCTTCGTCGCCCGGGGACGCGCCGCGCGCATGACCCGCATCGCCCGGCGCTTCCACGTGCTGGCGGTCGATCTCGGCGGCCTCATGATCAAGGTCGGGCAGTTCATGTCCTCGCGCCTGGACGTGCTGCCGCCGGAGATCACGAAGGAACTCGAGGGGTTGCAGGACGAGGTGCCGCCGGTGTCGTTCCCCGCCATCCGGGCGGCCGCCGAAGCCGAACTCGGGATGCCGCTGGACCTCGCGTACGCGTCGTTCGACGAGGTGCCGGTCGCGGCGGCATCGCTCGGCCAGGCTCATCGTGCCCGGCTCACGGCGCTCGACGTCGAACTCACCGGGTTCGAGGACGTCGTGGTCAAGGTGCAGCGTCCCGGCATCCAGCAGATCGTCGATGTCGACCTGCTGGCGCTGCGGCGCGTGGCGCGGTGGCTGAGTCGCGTGCAGGTCGTGGCGCGCCGCGTGGACATGCCCGCGCTCGTGGAGGAGTTCGCGGCGACGAGCATGGCCGAGATCGACTACCTGCTCGAAGCGGGCAACGCCGAGCGTTTCGCCGAGAACGCCGCCCGCGAACCGCGCGTCACCGTGCCCGAGGTGGTGTGGGAGCGCACGACCCGTCGGGTGCTGACCCTCGCCGACGTCACCGCGATCAAGATCAACGACGTCGACGCGCTCCGCGCCGCCGGCATCGACCCCTCCGACGTGGCGCACACGTTCGCCGCGGTGATGTTCGAGCAGCTGTTCGGCGATGGGTTCTTCCACGCCGACCCGCACCCGGGCAACATCTTCGTCACCCCGGTGGGCGAGCCCGGCGCGGCGGATGCCGCGGGGTCGCGTCCGTGGCGGCTGACCTTCATCGACTTCGGGATGATGGGTGAGGTCACCCCGACCCTCCGCCGCGGCTTGCGCAAACTCGTCATCGCCGTGGCGGCGCGCGACGGGAAGGGGCTCGTCGACAGCATCCGTGATGTCGGGGTGCTCCTGCCCTCGGCGGACACCCGCGAACTGGAACGGGCGATGACCCAGCTGTTCGCGCGCTTCGGCGGGATGGGCTTCGCGGAATTGCAGCAGGTGGACCCGAAGGAATTCCGTGACTTCGCTACGGAGTTCGGCGACGTCGTGCGGGAGATGCCGTTCCAGCTGCCCGAGAACTTCCTGCTCATCATCCGGTCGATGTCGCTGGTGTCGGGGGTGTGCAGCTCGTTGGAGCCCGGCTTCAACATGTGGGAGGCGATCGAGCCTTACGCCGGACGACTGATGCGCGACGAGCGCGGCAACCTCGTGCAGGACGTCGCGCGGCAGGCGGCGTCCACCGCGGCGATCACCGCGGCGCTGCCCCGGCGGATCAACGACGTGATCGAGCGGATCGACGAGGGGCGCCTCGCGGTGGAGACCCCGCGCCTCGACCGACGACTGGCGCGCCTGGAGCGTGCGGCCCGGCGCATCGTCTCGGCGATCCTGTTCGGTGCGCTGTTGGTGGCCGGGTCGATCGTGAGGCCCGCCGAGGAGGTGTTCGGCACGGTGTTGATGGTCGCATCGGTCGTGCCGCTCGCGCACGCGCTCTTCGCGGGCGTGATGGGTTCGCGCGGACCGTCGTAGGCCGAGGGGCGCGAGGCGAGCGGGTCAGCCGGCGGTGGGCTTGTGGCGCGGCATGAACCACTCGACGAACTTCTTCGCCCGCCCGTCGGGCGCGAAGTGCACCTCCCAGAGGTTCACGTACGAGGTGTCGCCCGGGTAGTCGATCGAGCCGCTGATGATGCCGAGCCGGTCGTTCTCGATCAGCACCGACAGGTCGTGTCGCGGATCGGCGCCGTCCGACTCTGGCCAGGCATCGAGGATCGCGTCGATGCCGCGCGCGGGCTCGGCGTCGTCGGGCCGGAACCAGTACTCGGCATCCTCGGTGAAGAGGGCGCGGACGTCGTCGGGATGCTCGGACTTCCAGGCGGCGGTGTAGCCGTCGAGCCAGGTGCGTGTTCTGCTCATGCGTACGGTCTACCCCGGGGTGCGGACACCGGGCAATGGCATCCGCTGCCGCCCGTCGCTTTCGTGGCCCCTGCCCTCTCCAGCGCCGGGATCAGAACGGAGCGGCGTCGAGCTCGGGCTCGGTCGCGAAGGCGACTTCGCTGACGGGGCGGTCGATGTAGGTGCGGCCGGTGGGCGAGGTCCACTCGAGGATGCCACCGGGCAGCTGCACCACTCGCCACGCAGAGTTGTGTTTGCCGGTGTGATGTCGTTCGCAGAGGTGGGCGAGATTTCGCCGGTCGGTCGGCCCGCCCTCGGCGTACGCGATGGTGTGGTCGATGTCGCAGAGGCGTGCCGGCATGCGGCAGCCGGGGAAACGGCAATGCTGATCGCGCGCGCGGAGGTAGCGTCGCATCTCCTCGCTGGGTCGATAGCGGTCGACTTCGAGGACGCTGCCGGAGATCGGGTGTGTGAGGATGCGGTCCCACCCCGGCGCGTCGGCGGCGAGCAGGCGCGCGGTGGTGCCGTCGATCGGGCCGTGTCCGGCGAGCATGGTGGCGTCGAACGGGTCGGCCGCGGAGTCGCTGATGAGGCTGAGCACCGGAACCGTGACCTGCACATTCGCGCGGATCGCCCTCAGGCCACCATCGGGGACGGACAACGACGACGGTTCTGCGGTGAGCAGCAGATCGCTGAGCACGTCGGCGCGCAGTTCATCCAGCCTGCGTGCGTCGGGTGTGACGTCGGCAGCGAACAACGCGTCTTCGTCGGCTGCGTCGCGGGTCGACTGCGCGAGGCGGGCGAACTGCGACAACCGGTCGAGAGCGCCGTGCGCGAGCACCGCGGGGAGGATCGCGGTGAGCTCGGCCATGCCGTCGGCGAGATCGTTGACGAAGACCCGGCGGCCGAGGCGCGCCTGCCGATGACGCTCGTCGAAGGTGGTCTCGGCGTACCACTCGGCGCGGCGGCGAGCGATGGGTGCCAGCCGCGTGGCAGCCTCGCTCTCGGCGTAGGGGAGGACGGAGTCTTCGTACTCCCCGCGAAGTTCATCCCGGGTGATGAGTGCGCCGTGGGTGACGATGATGCGCGCGTGCGCGAGCGAGATGCGCCCTGCTTCGAGCGATGCGAAAGTCGCGGGGTAATCGTGGACGAGGGTGGCGGCGTCGCCGATCTGCCGCTGCACGGTGCGGTCGCTGACCCGCCAGGCGGCGGCGATCTCGGATGCGGCGATGCGGTGCGGCATCTCGGCCTCGGAGCGGCGCTGCAGGCCGGCATCCGACACCCAGTCGTCGATGATCCCGCTCGTCTGCGCCAGCAGTCGTGCCTCGTGCGCCTGGAGCCGGGCCATCTGCTCCCGCACCCCGATGAGGTCGGGCAGCACGTCGCCGAGCCGCCCGACGGCGCGCGCGGCGGCCTCGTCGGCGGGGAGGTATCGGCTGTCGTGCATGGGTCCATTGTCGCGCAAGCCCCCGACATTACTTCGAGAGAAGGCGGGGTCTGTGGAAAACTCCCCCGTAGAGATGTTCCATCCACGCCTCTGACGAGATGCCGAATTGACTCTCCCGCTGGGGGAGACGGGATGCTGGACTCATGTTGAGTATCGGTGAGTTCGCGGGCGTGACAGGACTGAGCGTCAAGGCGCTGCGGCACTATGACGAGAAGGGGGCGCTCGCGCCGGCCGACGTGTCCGACACATCGGGCTATCGGCGGTACGACGAGCGTCAGGTGCGCGATGGAGTGGTCGTGAAGACCCTTCGGGATGCCGGAGTGCCGTTGCCTGCGGTCGCCGACGCTCTGGCGGCGGGCACCGCGCTCGACGTGCTCGAGGCGCATCGGCAACAGGTGCTCGCTGCGCGGGATGCGCAGGACCGCGCACATCGGGATGCGCGTGCGGTGCTGCAGGCGCTCGCGATGCCCGTGGACGTCATCGAGCGTGACATGCCCGCGCAGGCGTTCGTGGCGCGGGCGTTGCCCGTCGCCGCAGACGCGATCGACGACCTCGGCGACGAGGCGGCGAACGCCGTGTTCGAGGAGCTCTACGGGCTGGTCGAGGCGTCCGGGCTCGGGCCGACCGGGGGATTGTGGACGGCGATCCGCACGGCCGATCGCGGGGCGGTCGAGGTCCTGTGCTGCTGGCCGACCATGACGGAGCCGGAGGCCGGCTGGGGTGGGGACGGCGTCATCGTGCGCACTCTGCCCGCGCGTCGCGAGCTGACAGCGATCTGGCGGTCCGCCGACGAGCTACCCGGAGGCGCCGTGCATCCGGCGGCCGTCGCGCTGTTCGACGCGTTGGGCGAGCGTCGCATGCAGACGGCGCCGTTCGAAGTTCGACAGAGCGTGGTCGCCCAGGCAACGGGGGAGTTCGCCGTTCACGTCTCGGTGAGTCTGGCGGGCGAGGACTGACCCCGGCGATCGCGCCGGACGCGCGGGCGGGATCAGTACCAGCCGACGGACTGCGACTGACCCCACGCGCCGCACGGCGTGCCGTAGCGGCCGGAGATGTACCCGAAGCCCCACGCGATCTGGGTTGCGGCGTTGGTCTGCCAGTCGGCGCCGGCCGAGGCCATCTTGCTGCCGGGCAGTGCCTGCGGGATGCCGTAGGCGCCGCTCGAGCGGTTGTGCGCCTGGTAGTTCCAGCCGGACTCCTTGTTCCACAGCGACACGAGGCATCCGAACTGGTCGTCGCCCCAGCCGTAGCCGGCGAGCATCGATCGTGCGGTCGCCTGCGCATCGGCCGGGCTGCTGCCGCCCACGGCGCCGCCGGTGGCGTACACGGGGTTCGACGCAGCGGCACTGGACGAACCGGACGAGCCGGACTGGGCAGCCGTGGCCTCGGCGGCTGCTGCGGCCTCGGCGGCGACGCGGGCCGCCTCGGCGGCTGCCGCTTCGGCCGCGGCCTTGACGGCGACCGCGGCGTCGAGCTGGCCGCGCAGGCCTGCGGCCTGCTCGGTGACCGAGGAGGCTTCGGCCGTCACGGCGTCGGTGACCTCGTCGAGATCCGCGAAGGGCAGGGCCTGCACGCGCTCGAGCTGCTGCACCGACGACTCGAGGGCGGCGGTGTCGACCGTCGTCACGGGGGTGCCGATGTCGAGCCCGGATGCCGCGATGTCCGCGGTCACCGTGGTGGATGCCGTCATGGCGGCGGCTGCCGCATCGCGAGCGTCCTCGGCGGCAGAGGCGACGGTCATCACGGATGCCGTCTCGACGGCACCGGCGTGCAGGGGGGTCGTCGACGAGGCGAGCACGAACGAGGGCGTGGCTCCGGAGGCCTGTGCGGTCGAGGTCGAGGCGCCGGTGATTCCGACAGCGGCCACGAGGCCCACGGTCAGAGTGGCCACGACCAGCATCGGGCGGCGCTGAATGCGTCGTTCGGTGCGGCGGGTGGTGCGACGATCGGGCAGAGACGTGGAGGCAGAAAGCAAAAGAGAACCGGTTCCGTATGTCGAGGGCGCGCCGGTCGGTGGCGCTGGAATCCGCTTCGGGGCGGACGCAAGTGCCCCACTCTGGTTGCTGTTTCTGGACGGTTCCGGTGCGTTACCTGAACGTTACCTGGCAGCAGGCATCGGAAAAAGGCCAGATCGCGGGCTCCAGAGGCCCCTCGCTAGGGCCTTCTCGGCGCCTTCCCGAAGGCCGGATCCGCGCCTCTAGACGAACCGTACCCAGTTGGCTCCGGCGCCCGTCTCCGCTCGCTGCAGCAGCTCCAGCCGGTCGCCCGCCACGGCGTACAGCGACACGGTCGTCGAGCGCTCGCCGGCCGCGACAAGGTAGGCGCCGTCAGGGCTCACGGCGAATCCGCGCGGCTGCGGCTCGGTCACAGTGAAGCGCTCCGGAGCCGAAACCGAGCCGTCTTGGGCGACCGCTACGGCACCCAGCGTGCTCTCGGTGCGCTCCGACGCCCACAGCCGTCGGCCGCCGTCGGAGAAGTGGAGGTCCGCGCCCCAGATGAAGTGGTTCGCCATCGGGTCGGCTCCGAACTCGCTGTGACCCAGATCCTTCGTTGTGTCGAAGGCCGTCGTGGCATCCGTCAGTGTGAGCGCGCCGGACTCGACGTCGCGCGTGAAGTGCAGCACCTCGCCCGAGAACTCGGTGAGCACGTACACCGCGTCCTGGGCGTCGTTGAACACGAGGTGACGCGGCCCACTCCCGGCGGGCGCTGCCACCGTCTCGGGGTCCAAGGGCACCAGGGCGAGGTCGTCGGCGAGGGCGTACTGCGCCACGAGGTCTGCGCCCAGTGAGACGAAATAGGCGAACCGGCCGTCGGCGCTGGGGAGGACGGAGTGCAGGTTCGGGAACTCGATGCGCGACACCGGCTCGCCCACGACGCCTTCCACGACGGGGCAGCTGATGCCGAAGCCACCGCTGTACGAGGCGCCGAGCAGCCCGGTGCCGTCGCGGGTGAGGGCGAGGTAGTTCATGCCGCCGCCTGCGAGGTCGCGGGCGCTCTGCGGCGTGAGGCGCCCAGTTTGTCGGTCGAGCGACAGCGTGAGGATGCGCGACGGCTCCCCGTCGCCGCCCTTGACACCGGCGTAGACGAGGTCGCGCGCCGCGTCGACGGCGAACGTGGAGCACCCGGTGAGGCCGTCGGTGACGGCGAGGCGCTCGAGCGCGCCGTCTGCGAGACGGAAGGTGCTGAGGGAGCCGTCACCGGCATTGGCGACGAGGACGAGGCGCGAGTCGGTCATGCCTCGATCGTAGGGGCGCCGGTCCTGCGGATGCCGCTGGTTGACAGCGCCCCGCGGCCACGCCCTCAGGTGAACGCGTGCATGCGCATGGCGGTGACGCTACCGTCCGCCATCCAGCCGGTGCGCCTGGACGGCGTCGTAGGTGCGGCGCAGCAGCTCGCCGGCGCGGTCCATCTCGCGCTGCAGCAGCCGCACCACGACGAAGTCGACGATCGCCATCTGTGCGAGGCGGCTCGACATCGCCCCCGTGCGGTAGCGCGACTCGCGCGCGCTCGTGACCAGCAGGTGGTCCGCGACGTCGGCGATGGGGGAGTCGGGGTGGTTCGTGATCGCCACGGTGGTCGCCCCGCGCTCCCGCGCCACCGCGAGCACCTGGTTCGCCTCGAGCGTCTGGCCGGTGTGCGTGACGGCGATGGCGACCCCACCGGGCCCGGTCAGGGCGAACGACGTCAGCGCCAGGTGGGCATCCGACCAGCAGAAGGTCGGGACGCCCACGCGGTGCAGCTTCAGCTGGAGGTCCTGCGCGGTCAGTCCGCTCGATCCGGCCCCGAAGACGTCCAGGCGGGTGGCGCCGCGGATCGCGTCGACCACGGCATCCAGGGCGTCGAGGTCCAGCCCGCGCGCGGTCTCCTCGATCGCCCGCGCCTCCTGATACGCCACCTTCGTCACGACGTCGAGAGCGGAGTCGTTCGCTTCGATCTCGGCATCAGCCACGCGGAACAGCTCGCGCGCCGCCTGCTCGCGGCTGTCGGCCGCGGCGATGGCCATGCGGAAATCCTTGTAGCCGTCGAACCCCACCGCGCGGCAGAAACGCGCCACAGACGCAGGGGAGGTGCCGGCGAGGGCGGCCAGTCGCGTGATGGAGGATTCCACCACGATCGAGGGGCGGTCGAGGATCACCTCCGCGATGCGCCGCTCGGCCTTGGACAGCGACGGCATCCGCTGCCGGAGGGAGACGAAAACGTCGGTCATCACTGGTCTCCCCCTGCGGCCGCGGCGTCGGTGACTCGGCGACGCATCGTCGTGATCGCGTCGGCCGGGGTGCGCAGCGGATGCACCCGGTTGGTGAGGAATACTACCGACCGCCGCCCGCCCGGTCGGGTGGCCAGAGCGGTGCCGGTGTAGCCGGTGTGGCTGACGGCCCTGCGTCCGAAGCCCCGCGCCCAGGATTCACCGATCCGCGGCCCGAGCGCCTGTGCGTAGCCGTCGGCGGCGACGGCGACCGGGGAGGTCATCGCGCGCACGACGGATGCCCGTAGGGCGCTTCCTCCCGGCGGCAATCGCAGGGCTTCGGCGAGGCGGAGCAGGTCGCGCGCAGTGCCGAACAGTCCCGCGTTGCCCACCACCCCGCCCAGGGCCCAGGCGGTCTCGTCGTGAACCTCGCCGTGCACCATGCCGCGCGGCGGATCGGTCTGGAACTCGGTTGCCGCGACCAGCGGCCGCAGGTTCGAGCCCGGTGCGAAACCGGTATCGGTCATGCCGAGCGGGGTCAGCACGTGGCGCTTCGCGAGCACGTCGAGGCTCGCCGCCCCCAGCGCCTCTGCCGCGAGACCCGCCCAGATGTACCCGACGCACGAGTAGCGGTGCCCGGTTCCCGGCGCATCGACCGGCCGGGCTTCGGCTCGGAATCGCGCCGCACCCGGGTCGGGGGTGCGGTCGTGCCACTCTGCGGCGAAGCCGGCGGTGTGGGTGAGCGGCTGAGCGACGGTGATGCGCCGCAGGGCGGGGGTGTCGAACTCGGGAAGGATGCCGACGACCGGCACCGCGGCGTCGGCTCCGCGCTCGTCGAGCAGGGTGAGGAGGGTCGCGGCGGTCACGAGCTTGGTCAGCGAGGCGAGGTCGAAGCGCGTCGCGGCATCCGTCGGGCGCCCCGTCTCGACTGCCGGAACGCCCGGGGCATCCCACGTGCGGGTGTCACCCACGGCATGTTCGGCGACGATCTCGCCGTCCACCGCGATCGCCACCACGGCGGCGGAGAACACGCGCTCACGCATCCCGTCCTGGAGGACCCGTTCCACGGCCGTCATGTTTCGCACATGAAAAAAATAATCGACATCCTTTGATCTGGCGACAGTTATGACCATACTGGGCTTCGACCACCCCGATGACGTGAAGGATGCGCCGGCCGATGCCCACGCCACCCCTGGCCCCCACCGAGCTGCGGCTTGCGGCCTCCACCGACCTCGACGCCCTTGCGAGCGTCGACGTGCTGCGGTTGCTCAACGACCAGGACCGCGTGGCCGTGGACGCCGTCGCAGCCATCCTGCCGCAGCTGGCGGAGGTCGTCGACATCGCCGCCGAGCGCTTCCGTCGCGGGGGAACCGTGCACTACTTCGGCGCCGGGACGTCGGGGCGGCTGGGCGTACTGGATGCCGCCGAACTGCTGCCGACCTTCAACCTGGAGCCCGGCCGGGTGGTCGGGCACATCGCGGGCGGACACGTCGCGCTCGTGAACGCCGTCGAGGACGCGGAGGACTCCGACGCCGACGGCCGCGCCGAGGCGGCGGGCCTGGGCCCGGACGACCTCGTGGTCGGGCTGGCCGCGAGCGGCAACACCCCGTACGTCGGCGGCGCGCTCGCCGCCGCCCGCGAAGCCGGCGCCTACACGGTGCTGGTCTCCAGCAACCCGCACGCCGCCCTTGCGCCGCTCGCCGACGCGAACATCGTCGTCGACACCGGCGCCGAGGTGCTCACGGGGTCCACCCGGCTCAAGGCGGCGACCGCCGAGAAACTCGTGCTCAACGGTTTCTCCACCGCTCTCATGGTCGCCGTAGGGCGCACCTGGTCGAACCTCATGGTGTCGCTCGTGGCCACCAACGCCAAGCTGCGACTGCGCACCGTGCGGATCCTCCGCGAGGCCACCGGTCTCGACGACGAGGCTGCGCGGGACCTCCTCACGATCTGCGACGGCGAACTGAAGCCCGCGATCGTCGCCTCCCTCGCCGACATCGCGCCCGAGCGTGCGCGGTCGCTGCTCGAGGCGCACGACGGCTCCGTACGCGCGGCGCTCGCCGCGGCATCCACCCCATCCACCCTCCGCTCCCCGAATCCTGAGCAGTCCCGCACACCTTAAGGAGAAACCGATGCGCAGACGCATCCTCACCACCACCGCGCTCGTGGCCGGCTCCGTGCTCGCCCTCAGCGCCTGTGCGCCCAGCGCGTCCAGCGGCGACACCGAAGCCGAATCGGGCGACGACGTCACCCTGACCGTCTGGTCGTGGCGCACCGAAGACGTCGAGGCCTACAACGCCATCTTCGACGTGTTCGAGGAGGCGCACCCGGGCATCACCGTCGAGTTCGAGGCCTTCCAGAACACCGAGTACAACCAGATCCTCACCACCGGTCTCGCCGGCAGCGACGGCCCCGACGTGCCGATGGTGCGCGCCTACGGTCAGCTGCAGCCCAACATCGAAGCCGGTCAGCTCGAGCCGATCGACGGCGAGGTCGAGGGTCTCGACGAGATCGCCGAGAGCGTGCTGGCCGGCGCCAAGGGCAAGGCCGACGGAAAGACGTACGCCGTGCCGCTGGCGACCCAGACCCTGCAGATGTTCTACAACAAGGCGATCTTCGAAGAGCAGGGGCTCGAGGTGCCGACCACGTGGGACGAGTTCATCGAGGTGAACGAGGCGCTGCTGTCCGCGGGTGTCACTCCGATGGCCCTCGGCGCCAAGGACGACTGGATCCTCCCGATCTTCGCCGACATCGTCGGCAGCGCCCGCTACGGCGGGTCGGAGTTCGAGCAGAAGGTGCTCACCGGCGAGACCGACTTCACCGACCCCGACTACGTCGCGTCGCTGGAGATCATCTCCGAACTGCAGCCCTACCTCACCCCCGACGTCGTGGGCGTGGGCTACACCGACAGTCAGATCCAGTTCACCTCGGGTCAGGCCGCGCAGTTCCCCGGCGGCTCGTTCGAGATCGCCACGTTCCGCAACCAGGCCCCCGACCTCGAGTTCGGCTCGTACCAGGTGCCGCTGCCCGAGGGCGCGGTACTGGATGCCCCCGTGTCGCCGGCCTACGCCGACGGCAACTTCGCCGTCAACGCCAAGTCGGAGAACAAGGAGGCCGCCTTCGAACTGCTGAACTGGCTCGCGACGGCCGAGTTCGGCCAGCTGGTGGCCGACGAGCTGAATCAGTTCTCGGCGATCCCGGGCGTGACCTACTCCGACGAGGTCATGCAGGAGGCGTGGGACAACTACGAGCAGGGCCAGGCGCCCTACCTGCTGCTGGTGGACTTCCGGTACGGAGAGCCCCTCGGCACCGCCGTGCTCGGCACCGAGATCCAGCGCATGTTCCTCGGCGAGACGGATGCCGCGGGGGCGGCCGCCACGCTGCAGACCGGCATCTCGCAGTGGTTCACGCCCGGCCAGTGATCCGCGTCCTGCCGCCGACCCTCTGAAGAAGGAGCAACGAAGACCATGTCCGTCATCGCCGTGCCGAAGGTGCGCAGCAAACGCGTGACCACCGGCGTGACCCTGTCGAGGCGAACGGGCATGGTCTTCGTCCTCCCGGCCCTCATCCTGTTCGCGGTGTTCATCGCCTACCCGCTGTTCACCGCGCTCAGCTACTCGTTCTTCTCGTGGACCGGCATCGTCCGCGGCGAGTTCGTCTGGTTCGAGAACTACGTGACGCTGTTCACCAAGCTGCCCTACAGCACCGACATCCCCAACGCCTTCCTCCACAACATCCTGCTGTTCGTGGGGGCGATGGTCTTCCAGAACACCATCGGCCTGGGGCTTGCGACGCTGCTGCACCGCGTGGGCCGGTTCAAGCAGTTCTTCCAGACGATGTACACGCTGCCCTACCTCGTCTCCCCGCTCGTGATCGGCTACCTGTGGTCGCTCATGCTGTCGCCGCTGTTCGGCCCGGTCAACGCCGTGCTGCGCGCGGTGGGGCTCGACGAGCTCGCCCAGCCCTGGCTCGGCAACCCGCAGACCGCGATCTGGGTGGTCGTCATCGTCACCGCCTGGCAGTGGATCGGGTTCCCGGTGCTTCTGTACGGCGCGGCGCTGGGCGGCATCCCGCAGGAACTCGACGAAGCGGCATCCCTCGACGGTGCGAGCGCGTGGCAGCGATTCCGCTCGGTGACCCTGCCGCTCATGGTGCCGGCGATCGGCACGGTGAGCGTGCTCACCTTCATCGGCGCGATGGAGGCGTTCCCGATCCCGTACGCGCTCGGCGGGTCGCAGGGCAACCCCGCAGGCGCCACCGATGTGCTGAGCCTGCTGTTCTACCGCACTGCGTTCGAATCGGGCGCGTCCAACGCGATCGGCACGAGCTCGGCCATCGCCACGCTGCTGTTCGCCTTCATCTTCGGTGTCGCCGTGCTGTTCACGGTGATGCTGCGCCGCGCAGAACGGAACCTCACCTGATGACCGCGACGCTCACCCCGACCGCCGGCCCGCGCGGATCGGCATCCACCCCGCCCGACGCACACCGTCGCCGGAGGCAGCGCCCCACCGTCGGCGGGTTCGCGGCCAGCACCTTCCTGTGGCTCTACGCCGCGATCTCGATCGCGCCGCTGCTGCTGATGGTCTCCAACTCGCTCCGCACGACGCAGGACATGGCGCAGAATCCGCTGGGACTGCCCCTGCCACCGGACTTCACGAGCTACCAGAAGGCGTGGGTCACGGCGTCGTTCGAGACCTACTTCTTCAACTCGATCTTCGTCACCGTCGCTTCGGTGGTGCTCTCCACTGCCGTGTCGCTCCTGGCGGCGTACGCATTCGCGCGCACCCGGTCGAAGATGTTCACCTCGCTGGAGGGCCTGTTCCTCTCGGGCCTCATGCTGCCGGTGTACCTCGCGATCCTGCCGCTGTTCTTCCTGCTCGACTCGCTCGGGATGATCTCGAACCTCTGGAGCCTGATCCTGGTCTATGCCGCGCTCGGCATCCCGTTCTCCACCTTCGTGCTCGCCGCCTTCTTCCGGCAGCTGCCGATCGAGCTCGACGAGGCGGCCAGGCTCGACGGCGCCGGCCCGTTCCAGACCTTCTGGCGTGTGCACCTGCCGCTGGTCAAGCCCGCCATCGCGACGGTCATCGTCTTCCGGTTCGTGCCGGTGTGGAACGACTTCTTCTACCCGCTCATCCTGATCCGCGACCGCGACTCCTACACGCTGCCGGTGGGTATCACCCGCTTCTTCGGCGAATACCAGACCGACTGGGCGACGCTGTTCGCCGGGCTCACCCTGGCGACGATCCCACTCGTCGTGCTGTTCCTCATCGCGACCAAGCAGATCGTGTCGGGGCTGACCGCGGGCATGAGCAAGTGAGGTATCTGCTCGGCATCGACATCGGCGGTTCGGGGAGCCGGGTCGCCCTCGCCGGGGGCGGTGCGGGGCGCACCGAGTTCGCGGGGGAACGCATCGGGATCACGGCCGCGGGCAGCACCGTTCCCGACACGGTCATCGCACTCGTGCGCCGCGCGCTGGCGGAATGGCCCGCGGCCACCGAGGACCTCGCCGGCGTCGGGGTGGGTGCGACGGGGCTCGCGACTCTCGTCGAGCGCCCCGACGACCTCGTCGCCGACGTGGCGATGACGGTCGCCACGGCGACGGGGCATCGGGTGGGAGTCGCGATCGCGGTCGACGCCGTCACGGCGCACCTCGGTGCGCTCGGTGGCGACGGCGGGGTGATCGTCGCACTCGGCACCGGCGCCATCGCGTTGGGCACCGACGGGCGCGACATCTGGCGTCGCGTCGACGGCTGGGGACACCTCCTCGGCGATCGCGGCGCCGGGGCGTGGATCGGCATGCAGGGTCTCGGGCAGGCGATGCGGGCATACGACGGCGTGGATGCCACCGGTGCGGTGCTGCTCGATGCCGCGCGCCGCCGCTTCGGCGAGCCGCTCACCTGGCCGGGGCAGCTCTACACGCGGGCAGATCGGGCCGGGGTGCTGGCGTCGTTCGCCGCCGACGTCGTGTCGGCCGCGGCCGACGGCGACGCGTCGTCGACCGCGATCGTGGTGGAGGCGGGGCGTGAGGCCGCCCGCAGCGCCGCGGCCGCGCTGCACCCGGGGCTGCCACCGGTCGTCGCGACCACCGGAGGCATGTTCCGCGCCGCCGGCGCGCTCACCGCCGCGTTCGCAGAGACGCTCAGCGAGCTGCGCCCCGACGCGGCGCTGCAGACTGCGGTCGGCGATCCGCTGGACGGTGCGCTGATCCTGGCCGAGCGAGCCGCGAGCGGGGCGATCGACACCCACACGCCGTACGTCTGGGTGGGGTACTGACCCTTCCGCCGCGGCGCGGGCCCGACGGCGGGGTGTCGGCGATCCGGCGTAGCCTGAGGTCATGCCCGCCACCCTCGCCCCGCAGTTCGCGCGGGAGCAGCTGGCGGCGCTCGCGGCGCAGGCGGCGAGCGGTGAGGGTGCCGGTTTCGCCTCCCTCATCGAGCAGCCGATCCCGGCGGACTCGCGTCCGGCCGCCGTGCTCATCCTGTTCGGCGTTCTCGACGAACGGCTCAGCGCCCACCAGGCGCAGGATGCCGCGGTCTCGCGCGACCTCGACGTGCTGCTGCTCGCGCGCGCCGCGACCCTGCGCTCGCATCCGGGGCAGGTCGCGTTCCCGGGCGGCCGCGTCGACCCCGGCGACGGCGGCGCGGTCGGTGCGGCGCTCCGGGAAGCGCGGGAGGAGACCGGGCTCGAGCCGTCGGGTGTCGAAGTTCTCGGCGAGCTCGAGACCATTCCGCTGGTGTACTCCCGGCATCTCGTGACCCCTGTGCTCGGGTGGTGGCGGCATCCGTCGCCCGTCCACGTCGTCGACGAGGCGGAGTCGGCGGATGTCTTCCGGGCCCCCGTCGCGGACCTTCTCGACCCCGCCAACCGCGGCGTCACCGTGCTGCGCCGCGCCGGTCAGGAGTTCCGCAGCGCCGCGTTCCACGTGCACCACGGCACCGGGGTGCACCTGGTGTGGGGATTCACGGCGATGGTGCTCGACGCGCTGTTCGAGCGCCTCGGCTGGACCGAGCCGTGGGATGAGACGGTCGAGCTGCCCCTCGACCCTCCCGTGCGCTGAGCCTCAGACGAGGTCGTCGCCCGACCGGCGCGTCAGCAGCGGCTCGATGTCGAGGGTGAGGTCGATCACCTGGCGCAGCAGCCCGCCGAGGGTGGTCGAGCGCAGCAGGGTGAAGCGGTCGAGCTCACCCAGCGGGGCGATCGCGGCGAGCTGCCAGGACGATTCGACCGGATCGGGCGACAGCTCGATCGCGGCATCCCACTGCACCCGTTCGTCGTCGCCCGCGAGGGCGAGCACGCGCCGCACGATCCGCTCGGCCTCGTCGCGCAGCGGCGTGAGGGCGTCGGCCCACTGAAGCGGGGCGACGGGGGAGACCTCCGCCACCGGGTAGGGATCGTCGGGCAGCCAGCGGTCGACGGCGATGCGTTCGGCGCCCACGGCGATCACCTGCAGATCGGTCGCCGTGGCGGCCACGCGCACGAGCCGCGCCATCGTCCCGATGCTGCTGCGCTGATCGCCGCCGCCCGCTTCGGGCCCGCGTTCGATGAGCACCACGCCGAACTGCGGCTCCGTCTCATCGAGCAGGCGACCGATCATGGTGAGGTAGCGCGGCTCGAACACCCGCAGCGGCAGCGGGGTGAAGGGCAGCAGGACGGAGCCCAGCGGGAACATCGGCACGCCGGTCATGGCGACAGTCAACCACCCGCGCGCCCCGCGCAACCCCTCGCGGCGCATCTCACCGCATTCGTACAGTGAGCACATGGCCCGTCCTCATCCCGAACCCGTCACCGCCGGCCAGGAGTCGGTCTGGGACTACCCGCGCCCGCCGCGCATCGAGCGCGTCGACACCCCGGTGACCATCGACTTCGGCGGCATCCGCGTCGTCGACACCGCCGACGTCGTGCGGGTGCTGGAGACGAGCCACCCGCCGGTGTACTACCTGCCGATCGCGGCGTTCGCGCCGGGCACCCTCATCCCCGCGTCCGGCAGCTCGTTCTGCGAGTTCAAGGGAGCCGCACGATACTTCGATGTGCGTGCGGGCGATCTCGTCGCCGAGCGCGCCGCCTGGAACTACCCGGAGCCCTCACCGGGATACGAACTGCTCACCGACCGGGTCGCGGTGTACGCGGCGCCGATGGACCGCTGCACGGTCGCCGGCGAAACCGTCACTCCGCAGCCGGGGCTCTTCTACGGCGGATGGGTGACGTCGTGGGTGCGCGGTCCGTTCAAGGGCGGCCCCGGGTCGATGGGTTGGTGACCGCGGCGCCGGGACGCGCGGCCGGCGGCGCACGCGGCCGTCGCCGATGTCGGGGCGCGGTGGCATCATCGGGCCATGACGCGCTACGCGATCGATGCGCCCACGGCGCTGCGACTGATCGAAGAGGATGCCGCGATCGGTGAGGGGCACGCCCTGGTGGGGCCCGCCGTGCTGCGCAGCGACGTCCTGTCGCTGCTGTACCGGGCGACCCGAGCCGGCACGCTCGACGAGCGGGTCGCCCGTGCACGGCTGGAGCGGCTCGCCGAGCTGAAGATCCGGCTGCTGGGCGATCGCGTCTCGCGCGCCACGGCTTGGAAGCTCGCGACACGGCTGGGCTGGGACGACACCCGGCCGGCGGAGTACCTCGCCGTCGCAGTGCTGCAGGCCGACCTGATCGTCACCGCCGATCCGCTGCTGCGGGGCGGGGCAGAGGACCTCGTCGCGCTCGCCCCGTATGAGGCGCTGCTGCGCTGACGACACGCGTCAGCGGCGGATGCGCACCGTCGTCAGCTGGAACCGTTCCAGCTGCACCGTGAACCCGGCCGTCGCTGCCGCAGCCGTCGGCGTCACGGCCTTGATGACGTCCCCGGGCACAGGCCGCTCGAGCAGATCGGTCTGCTCCGCGGCCGTCCAGTCGAAGCCGGGACGGATCGTCGCGCACCGGCGGTTGCCGCGGGCCTCGTACAGGCGCACGATGACATCGCCCGAACCGTCGTCGGCGAGCTTGACCGCCTCGACCACGATGCCCGGGCCGTCGACCTCGAGCGCCGGCGCGACGGGAGTCGCTCCCCGCACCGTCGTCACCGGCAGGTTCAGCCGGAACCCCTGCGCGACCGCCTCGGACACGTCAGCGCCCGGCAGCACCGACACGCGGAACTCGTGCGTGCCCTGGTCCGCCCCCGGGTCGGGGAAGAGCGGCGCGCGCACGAGCGTCACGCGCGCGACGGTGTGACGGCCACCCGACGTGCCCGCGCCGTGATGCACGTCGTGGCCGTAGCTCGCGTCGTTGGCGATGCTCACGCCGTACGCGCCCTCCGCCAGACGCAGCCACCGGTGGGCGACGGTCTCGAACTTCGCGGCATCCCACGAGGTGTTCGCGTGGACGGAGCGGGTGAGGTGCCCGAATTGGATCTCCGACTCCGTCTGCTCCGCGCGCAGGCGCAGCGGGAAGGCGAGCTTGAGCATCTTCTGCCGCTCGTGCCAGTCGGCCCGCACGATGATGTCGAGGGCGCCGGTGGCGGCATCCACCCGGAACTCCTGCTCGATGCGGGAGGCGCCGAACGACCGGCGTACGACCAGTCCCGCGCCGTCGTCGGTCGGGCTCACCTCCTCGGCATCCCCCAGTTCGGTGGACACCGCGGTGTCCTCGGCGTCGATGTTCCACGCATCCCATTCGCGGGGCGTGTCGCGGAACAGCTGCAGCACGCCCGCTGGGCGGTCGGGGGCGACCAGTTCACGGTCGGCGATGCGGTCGTACCCGCCGACGACCCGGCCGCCGGCGTCGAGTGTCCACGTGACGCGGGGGTGGTTGAACACCCACGTGTCGCCGTCGGCGCGCACCCGGATGGGAGCTGCCGTCGCTGCGGCGGCCACCCCGAGTGCGGCGGAGCCGGCCAGGGGCACCGGAGCGGCGTTGGCGGTGAGTTCCACATCGCCGAACCCGGTCAGCACCTGGAGTGCGGTGTCGATGATGTCGCCCAGCTCGGCGGCGACGCGCGCGTACTCGGCCTCCGCCTGCTGGTGCACCCACGCGATGGACGTGCCCGGCAGGATGTCATGGAACTGCTGCAGCAGCACGGTCTGCCACAGGCGCCGCAGCCGCTCGGCGGGGTACGGGGCGCCGGTGCGCACGGTGGCGAGCGTCGCCCACAGCTCGGCGGCGCGCAGCAGGTGCTCGCTGCGGCGGTTGCCGCGCTTGGTGCGGGCCTGCGCGCTGTAGGCCCCGCGGTGGTACTCGAGGTACAGCTCGCCCGACCAGACCGGGGGAGCGCTGTACTCGGCTTCGGCGTCGCGGAAGAACTGCGCGGGCGAACCCAGGCGCACCTTCGGCGACCCCTCGAGGTCGGCAGTGCGGCGGGCCGCCGCGATCATCTCGCGTGTCGGCCCGCCGCCGCCGTCCCCCCAGCCGAACGGAGCCAGTGACGAACTGGCATCCGCCTTCTCGCCGAACTGTCGTTCGGCGCGAGCGAGCTCTGCGCCGGACAGTTCGGAGTTATACGTGTCGACGGGCGGGAAGTGGGTGAACACCCGCGTCCCGTCGATCCCCTCCCACAAGAACGTGTGGTGCGGCATGCGGTTGGTCTCGTTCCAGGAGATCTTCTGGGTGAGGAACCACCGCGACCCCGCTTCGGCGATGATCTGCGGCAACGCCGCCGAGTAGCCGAACGAGTCGGGCAGCCACACCTCGAGCGGCTCGACGCCGAACTCCTCGAGGAAGAACCGCTTGCCCTCCACGAACTGGCGCACCAGCGCCTCGGAACCGGGCATGTTGGTGTCGGATTCCACCCACATCCCGCCGACCGGCACGAATCTGCCCGAGTGGACCGCCGTCACGATGCGGGCGAACAGCTCGGGGTAGTGCTGCTTGATCCATGCGTACTGCTGCGCCGACGAGGCGGCGAAGACGAAGTCGTCATCGCGCTCGATGAGATCCAGCACGTTCGAGAACGTGCGCGCCACCTTGCGCACCGTCTCGCGCACCGGCCAGAGCCAGGCGGAGTCGATGTGCGCGTGACCGACGGCGGTGATGCGATGCGAGGATGCCGCGGCCGGCGAGGCCAGCACGCCCGCCAGTTCGGCGCGGGCGGCCGTGGCGGTGCCGGCCGGGTCATCGGGGTCGAGGGCGTCGACGGCGCGACCGAGCGCGGCGAGCACGCGCGCGTGGCGGGTGCGGTCGGGGTCGAGCTGGTCGACGAGGCCGCGGAGGGTCCAGATGTCCTGGGTCAGCTCCCACACCTCGCGGTCGAGCAGCCCCAGTTCGAGCGTCTCGAGGCGGTAGATCGGGTCGGCGCCGGCCGTCGCCAGGTCGCCCAGCGGCGTCGGGGCGAAGGTGAAGGTTCCCGCGACGCTCGGGTTGCTCGCCGCCTCGATGTAGAGGTCCACCGTTTCCGTCTCGATCGGCACCGTGGCGTTGCGCGGCTCGATGGCCTTGACGATGGATCCGTCTGGGCGGAACACCAGCGCCTCCGCCTGGAACCCCGGCGCGGAGGAGTCGAAACCGAGATCGACGCACAGCTCGACCGCGGTGCCGGCGGCATCGGCCCAGCCGGCGGGCACGACGCCGGTGACGTGGAACCACACCGTGCCCCACGGCCGGCCCCATCGGGTGCCGACCTCGAACGGTGCGTATGTCGCCGCCACGGCCTCGGCGAACGGCACCGGTTCGCCGGGCACCTCCCACGCGGTGATCGTGAGCGGCGCGCGATCGCGGTACAGCGCCGCGCCCAGCCGGTCGCGGCTGAGGCGATCGATGCGTTGGAGGGAGAGGCGGTCGTTGCGGTGCATGCGTGTCCAGACGTGGGGAGCGGCGGGCGTCAGCCCTTGACCGCACCGGAGAGGGCGAAGGTGCCGCCGAGGCCGCGCGTGACGAGCACGTACAGACCGAGGACCGGCAGGGAGTAGAGGAGGGAGTAGGCGGCGAGGCGGCCGTATGCGACGGTGCCGTACTGGCCGAAGAACGAGTAGATGGACACCGCGGCGGGCTGCCAGTCGGGGGAGTACAGCAGCACGAACGGGACGAAGAAGTTGCCCCACGCCTGCAGGAACACGAAGACGAAGACGACGCTGAGGGCCGGGCGCATGAGCGGCACGACGATGCGGCCGAGCGCCGTCATGGCGCTCGCCCCGTCGACCCATGCGGCCTCCTCGAGGCTCACCGGAACGGAGTCCATGAAGTTCTTGGTCATCCACAGCGCCATCGGCAGCGCGCTCGCCGCGAGGAACAGCGCCACCGCCCACGGCTGGTCGATGAGGCGCAGCTGCACGAACAGGCTGTACACCGGCACCATGATCGCGGTGATCGGCAGGCAGCTGGCGAACAGCACGGAGTACAGGAACGGGGCGTTGAACCGCGACCGGAACCGCGAGAGCGGGTAGGCGGCGAGCACGGCGACGACGACCGTGACCAGGGCCGCCGCCGTCGACAGCAGCAGGCTGTTCAGCAAGGGCCGGAGCGTGAGCTCGGGGGTGAGCACGTCGGTGAAGTTGTCGAGCGTGGGCTGGGTGGGGATCTTCACCTGGTAGCCGGCCGACGAGTCGAACGCCGCCAGCACGACCCACGCCAGCGGCAGGGCGAAGATCACTCCGATGACGATGAGCACGAGGTTCGCCCAGAACTTCGTGGCGGAGCGGGTGGGCCCCGCGATGCTCGGCAGGCTCATGCGCGACCACCGGCGCGTCGCAGCGACACGACGTACCCGATCGAGAACACGGCCCCCAGCACCAGCATGATGACGGCGATCGCATTGCCGTACCCGATGTCACCGAACTGGAACGCCTCGGTGTAGGCGAGCACCGGCAGGGTGCTCGAGAGGTTGCCGGGGCCTCCGCTGGTCATCACCCAGATGAGGGTGAACACCGACAGCGTCTGCAGCGTCGTCAGCATGAGGTTGGTGAAGATGGTCCCGCGGATCATCGGCAGGGTGATGAGCCGCAGCCGCTGCCAGCCGCCCGCACCGTCGAGCATCGACGACTCGATGATCTCCGGCGGCACGTCATCGAGCGCGGCGCGGTAGATCATCATCGAGAACGCGGTGCCGCGCCATGTGTTGGCCAGGATGATCGCGACCACGGGGAACGCGTACAGCCAGTTCGGGCCCTCGATGCCGACGGCCGCGAGGATGCCGTTGAGCGTGCCGTCCGCCGACAGGAAGGCGTAGCTGACGAACGCGGCGACGATCTCGGGCAGCACCCACGCCGTCACCACCAGCACGCCGACGGTGCCGGCCACGGCGCGACTGCCGGAGCGGAAGAGGACCGCCAGGAGCAGGCCGAGCACGTTCTGGCCGATGATCGCCGAGCCCACGACGAACACCACCGTCACGCCGATCGACAGCGGCAGCACGGGGTCGGCGAACAGTCGCGCGTAATTGTCGAAACCGACGAACTGCGGGTCGGCTGCCCGCGTGCCGCTGAGCGCACGGTCGCTCAGCGAGCCGACCAGCGCCCACGCGATCGGGCCGGCGAGGAAGATCAGCAGCAGCCCCGCAGCGGGCACCAGCGGCAACGCCCGGGCGGGCGTGGCTCGATCGCCGATGCGGCTGCGGGGCTGACGGCGGATCGTCGTCGGCTCGGTCGCGGTCGAAGTCATCCGCTACTTCACGATGACGTTGTCTTCGCCGACGATCTGACGCACGGCGTCGTCGTAGGCGGCGGCGGCTTCTTCGGGGCTCTGCTGACCGGTGATGACCGCTTCGGTGGCCTGCTGCGCCGCCACCGAGATCTGCGGGTAGTCGCCGGTGGCGGGGCGGAAGTGGGTCACCGCGACCGCCTCCGACACGTCGCCGACGAACGGGTTCGCCTCGAGGTAGCTGGGCTCCTCGGCCACGTCGGTGCGCACCGCGATCTGCGCGTTGTTGACGGCGTACCAGAGTGAGTTCTCGGCGTTGAGCGCCGTCGTGATGAATTCGAATGCCAGATCGGGCTGGTCGGTCGTGGCGGAGGCCGCGAGGGTCCAGCCGCCGGACATGCTCACCCCGCCCGGCTCCTCACCGTTCTGCGTCGGGAACAGGGCGACGCCCATGACCTCGCCGTACTCGGGCCACTCGTACGAGCCGCCCTCGATCCAGAACGACGGCGTGTACGAGCCCTCCACGGTGGCTCCCAGCATGTCCTGCGGGAACATCTCGCCGAACACCGCCTGCCACACATTCGGGTCGAGCGCCTGGTCGGGGGCGACGGCATACCCCTCTTCGTACAGCGTCTGCAGGAACTCGAGCGAGTCGATGAACCCCTGCGACTCCACGACCCACTTGCCCTCGGCATCGTCGTAGAGGCCGGTGCCGTCGCCGGTGCCGTAGAGCAGCTCGTAGAAGCTCTGCATCACGGTGCCCTCGCCCGTGCCGGTGCCGGCATACATGTTGAACGGGACGACGTCGGGCTGGCTGCTCTTGATCTGTGCGGCGACGTCGAGGATGTCCTGCCAGTTCTCCGGCTGCCAGGGCACCGGCACCCCGGCTGCTTCGAGCACGTTGGTGTTGTACCAGATGACGCGGGTGTCGGTGCCGAGCGGGAGCGCGTACACGCTGCCGTCACCGCCGTCGCCGGCGGCCTTCGCCCCCTCGTCGAAGAGCGCCCAGTCCTCCCACTCGGCGAGGTGATCGTCGAGGTTCAGCAGATACCCGGCCTCCACATCGCTGCGCACATTGAAGGTGTCTTCGTAGAACACGTCGGGGGCGGTGTCCTCGGAACCCAGGGACAGCTGCAAGCGCGTCTTGTAGTCGTCGTCGGTGGCCGTGATCGGCTGCAGGTCGACGGTGATACCTTCGTTCGCGGCCTCGAACTGCTCCTTCGCCTTCGTGAGGAGAGTGTCCAGCGCCGTGAACGAGTCGGTCTTGGAATACACCACGGTGATCGTGTTCTCGTCATCGGCGGAGTCGCCGGCGGTGCATCCGCCGAGGACGAGGGTGAGTCCGGTGGCCGCGGCCAGCGCCGTCAGTGCTGCTGACTTTCTCATGGTGCTCCCTTGCTCGCATGTGACCGCGCAGCGAGACCGCCGGCGGACGGCCAAATAAGTCAAGCGAATGGACTATTAGGTGTCAAGCCGACCCCACGGCTGTCGGGTCACGCTTCGGTCACGCTTGCGGCAGGTCTCAGCTCAGCAGCAGGGATCGCGGCTGCGGCGCGAGCGCGGCATCCAGGACGAGACACGCGGCGCCGATCGCGCCCACGTCGTCGCCGAGACCCGTGCCGGCCACGTCGACGTGGTGGAGACCGCGAGCCACCAGCAGGGCTGTCAGCAGTTCGGGGATGTCGGCCTCGAGCCACGGGGCGAGACGGTGCCACATCGGGCCGCCGATGATGACGCGGTCGACGTCGAGCAGGTTGCACACCACCGCCAAGGCTCGTGCGATGCGCTCGGCGGCGCGCTCGAGCAGGGCGAGCGCGCCCTCGTCGCCGGCAGCGGCCAGTTCCACGAGGCGGGTGAGGGCCTCATCGATCGATCGCGGGTCGTTGTCGGCGTGCGTCGTGGCGAGCAGTCCGAGCGCCTCGGCCTCCGCCACCAGCGCCGCCGGCGTGCAGCTCACCGCAACGCAGCCGCGGGAACCGCACGCGCACGGCGGACCGTCCGGGTCCACCGGGATGTGGCCGATCTCGCCGGCGTTGCCCGAGCCGCCGCGCACGATGTCTTCGCCGAGCACGAGGCCGACACCGAGGCCGATGCCGATGTAGAGGAACGCGAAGCTCATGCCGCCCGGGGCGCGCTCGTTCCATCGCTCGGCGACGGCGGCCGCCGTGACGTCCTTGTCGAGTACCACCGGCAGCCCCGTGCCCTCAGCGATCGCGTCGCGTAGCGGCACCCGATGCCAGCCGCCGAGGTTCGGCGGATCGACGATGATGCCCCGCTCGGCGTCGATCGGGCCCGGGGCGGCGATGCCCACCCCGACGACGCGGTCGCGGTCGACGGCGGACGTGTTCAGCAGGCGGTCGATTTCGGTGACGATGAGCCGGACGGTGTGCTCGGGGTCGTTCGCGCTCGGGGTGGGTCGAGTGCGGCTGTCGATGACCGCGCCGTCGATGCCGAGCAGCACGAAGGTCAGCACGCTCGGGTCCAGGTGCACCCCGACGGCGTACCGGCTGGTTCCCACCAGGCGCAGCGTCGTGCGGGGCTTGCCCGGGCCCGCTGCGGCGGCGGAGCGGCCGGCTTCCTCGATGATGCCGGCATCCAGCAGTCGGGCGCAGATGTTCGAGACGGTCTGCGCCGACAGGCCGGTGGTCGCGGCGAGTTCGACGCGGCTGAGCCCGTCGGCGCGACGGATCTGGTCGAGCACGACGGCCTGGTTGTACCCGCCGACACTCGGCTGATTCGCGCCGCGTCTGACCATCGCGCACTCGCCTCGACTCTGTTGGCTCGCCCGGCATGGCATGCGCGGAATCCGGGCCCGCGCACCGGGTACGGCACTGAGCGTAGCGGGGCCGCGGACCGTTTGCCTCCCCCGTCGGCGCCGGCGCCGGCGGCAGGCCCTCCGCAGAACCGAAACGTTTCAACTCCGCGCCGTCGCGCGTGCCCGTCGCCGTCGGTGCCTCCCCGCGCGCGGGCCGCCCCGCGCCCGCGCGCGAGCCGCCCCGCGCCCGCGCGCGAGCCGCCCCGCGCCCGCGCGCGAGCCGCCCCTCGGAGCTGCTCCGGTGTCACTCGCGCACAGTGCCCGCCCCTAGCATCCGCCATTCGTGACACTCGAGCCGCGCGGGATGGGCGAGCGGGCTGCTCGGGTGTCGGTTGCGCACAGTCCGGGGCGGCGGCACCCGCCATTAGTGACACTCGAGCAGCTCGGGGCGGTGGCGGGACACGCGCGGCGAGACGGGCGGGGTCAGGGAAGGACGCGGGCGACGGCGGCTTGTACCTGGGCGTAGGTCGCGGGGTCGAAGGCGACGATGCGCGCCTCGGCGACGGCGGTGTCGGCGGCGGTGATCGTCTCGACCGCGACGGCGATGGCATCGGGCTTCGGCCAGCCGTAGATCCCGGCGCTCACGAGCGGGAACGCCACCGTGCGGGCACCGAGCTCGTCGGCCACGTCCAGCGACCGTCGATAGCAGGAGACCAGCAGCGAACGGTCGCGCTGACCTGCGGCGTAGTTCGGTCCGACCGTGTGGATCACCCACCGCGCAGGGAGGGCGCCCGCCGTCGTCCAGCCCGCGTCGCCGGTGGCGAGGCCATGGGGGAAGCGGGCGATGCACTCGCGCAGGATCTCCGGCCCGCCCGCGCGGTGGATCGCGCCATCCACCCCGCCACCGCCGCGCATGCGGGTGTCGGCGGCGTTGACGACGGCGTCGACGTGCTGCTCGGTGATGTCGCCCTGTACGGCGATGATCCGGGTCATGATGCCAGTGTCGCCCCGGCGGCGGGACCGGCGCGAGCGCTTTCCGCGTCGCATCGGTGTCGCCCTGCCGCTGTGAGGGCTCGGCGTGGTATCCGTTGAGCGACCCGAAGGGACGCCATGGCACCCACGACGACGCGTGACGCGGAGCTGCCCGACCTCACCGGCCGCCGCGCGCTGGTCACCGGCGCCGGCTCCGGCATCGGCCTCGAGATCGCCCGCGCGCTCGCCGCCGCGGGAGCGGAGGTCACCCTGCCGGTGCGCAACCGCGACCGGGGTGCCCGCGCGATCGCGCATATCCGCCGCACTGCGCCCGACGCGCGCCTGCGGCTGCGCGACCTCGACCTCGCCCGGCTCTCGACGGTGTCGGCGCTCGCCGAAGACCTGCGCGCGGAGGGCGCGCCGATCCACCTGTACGTCGTCAATGCCGGCGTCGTCATGTTCGGCGATCGCACCCGCTACCTCACCGAGGACGGTTTCGAACTGCACTTCCAGACGAACTTCCTGGGACACATGGCGCTCACCGCCGGGCTCCTGCCGCTGCTGCGGCAGTCGGGCGCGCGCGTCGTGCTGCAGACGAGCCTGGCCGCGGCGGTCAGTCGTATCCGCTTCGACGACCTGCAACTCGCACATCACTACGGCGCGCTCCGCGCCTACGGGCGTTCCAAGCTCGCCCTGGGTCTGGCAGGCACCGAGCTGGCGCGTCGCAGCGACGCCGAGCGTTGGGGTGTCACCGTCGTGCACGCGCACCCGGGCGTCGCGCCGGCGACCGCCATCGCCACCGACATCCGCCGGCGACTGCCGCAGCCGTTCGTGCGATGGGCCACCGCCCATCTCGGCAACCCGCCCGCGCAGGCTGCGCTGCCCGCGCTGCAGGCGCTCACGGTGGATGCCGCGAACGGCGACTTCTTCGCGCCCTCCGGCCTGCTGCAGTTCGCGGGTCCGCCGCGCCGGGGGCATCCCTTCCGCCGCATGGTCGACCCGGTCGCCGCCGGCCGCATGTGGCGCGTCGCCGACGGGCTGCTCGCGGCATCCGGTGCGGGTGGGGGACGCCTGCACTAGCGTCGACCGCGTGACGCACCGGCTCACCGTCGACCAGGCTCGCCGCATCGCCGTGCGCGCGCAGCTGCTCGACGCGGAGCGGCCGGGCGACGTCGTGGAGGTCGCCGAGCAGATCGGCGAGATCAAGATCGACCCGACCGCCACCATCGCCCCGTGCGAGCACACCGTGCTGTGGTCGCGCATCGGCTGGTCGTACGAGGCGGGCCAGCTGCGCAAGGCGGTGGAAGGCGACCGTCTGCTGTTCGAGTTCGCCGGCACCTTCCGCCCGGTGAGCCTGCTGCCGCTCCTCCTCCCCGAGATGCGTCGGTGGCCGCAGCGCGAGAGCAGCAGGCAATGGCTCGAGGCCAACGCGCGCTTCCGCGACGACGTCGTCGCGCGCCTGCGTGCCGAGGGCCCGCTGCCGGCCGGGCAGATCCCCGATACCGCAGCGGTCAGTCGGCCGCCGGACGGCTGGTCGGGATCCAGCCAAGTTCCGCACATGCTCGAATTCCTGATGCGGCAGGGGCGCGTGGCGATCGCCGGGCGCGAGGGTCGCCACCGGCTGTGGGACCTCGCCGAGCGCGTCTATCCCGCCGGCATGCCCGACCTCGATGAGGACGAGGCGACCCACCTGCGGCACGAGCGGCGACTGCAGGCCGCCGGCATCGCGAAGCAGCGCTCGCCGTGGACACCGGTCGGCGACGCGGGCGAGCCGGCGACGATCGAAGGCAGCAGTCGCCGGTATCGGGTGGATCCGGCCGCGGTCGCCGCGCTGGACGACGACGCCGGCGGCCGCGTCGCCTTCCTCAACCCCTACGACGGGATGCTGTTCGACCGGCCGCGCCTGCGCGAGATCTTCGCCTTCGACTACGTGCTCGAGCAGTTCAAGCCCAAGCCGCAGCGCCGTTACGGATTCTTCGCGCATCCGATCCTCGTGGGCGACCGCTTCGTCGGCATGCTCGATGCCCAGGTCGACAGGCAGCGTGAGGTGCTCCGCGTCGACGCCGTGCACGAGTTCGCGCCGTTGGAGCCGGAGGAGCACGAGATGGTGCGTGCCGAGATCCACGAGCTCGGCGACTGGCTCGGGATGCCGGTGGACGGCGAGGAGTGACGGCGTTTCGTCTCGCTGCGCTCGCTCAACGACCGGCTGCGGGTCGTTGAGCGAGCGGAGCGACCGAGACGAAACGCGGTGCGCCACCGGGCTCAGCGCCCCGCCGCGCGCCCCGCCCATGGGTCGTAGTCCACCTCGAGCGGCCCCTGCTGCGGCCGGTCGGCCTCGGGCACGTGCTGCAGATTCACCCGGATGCGGTACCAGAGCGAACTCGACCCCCGCATGCCGTCGACGAGCACGTCGGCGGGGGAGAGGTGCGCGACGACGCCGGGATGCCGCGCCTTCCAGGCATCCAGTCCCGCCAGCGCCTCTTGCTTGGTCGCCGCGCGGGCGATCTCGATGAGCGGCATGGTCGAGGTTCGCCGGCCGTCGCCGCTGCCCGCCCCGCCCGCTCCTCGCGGTGCCCGCTCCGGCGGGCCCAGTTCCTCGGCCAGCGTCAGCAGCGCCGCGAGAGAACCCGGGGCGTCGTCGATGCCGGCGTGCGCGTCGCCGCGCTCGGCGACGCGGACGAGCACGGTCGGCACCGTGAACTCCTCCGGCCGACGCGTGCGCAGCTCGTCCCACTCCAGCGGCGTGGAGACGCGGGCATCCGGCAGCGCCCGCACCGAATACGCGGACGCCACGGTGCGGTCCTTCGCGTTCTGGTTGAAATCCACGAACACGCTTTCGCCGCGCTCCTCCTTCCACCAGTGCGCGCTCGCGAGCCCCGGGGTGCGGTTCTCCACGTCGCGGGCGAGCGTCTGGGCGGCCAGGCGCACGGCCGCGAAATCCCACTCGGGATGAAGCCGCACCAGGATGTGGATGCCGCGCGAGCCCGACGTCTTCGGCCAGCCGACCAGGCCCACATCGGTGAGCACGTCGCGCGCGACGAAGGCGACGTCGACGATCTGCTGCCAGTCCACACCAGGCATCGGGTCGAGGTCGATGCGCAGCTCGTCGGGGTGATCGAGATCCCCGGCGCGCACGGCGTGGGGATTGAGGTCGAGGCAGCCGAGGTTCGCGATCCACGCCAGCCCCGCGGCATCCTGGACCACCGCCTCCTCGGCGCTCGTGCCCGAGGCGTAGCGCAGAGTGGCGGTGTGGATGAAGTCGGGGTGGTTCTCGGGCACCCGCTTCTGGAAGAACGGCTCCTTGTCGATGCCCTTCACAAAGCGTTTGAGCACCATCGGCCGGTCACCGGCGCCGCGCAGCGCCCCCTCGGCGACGGCGAGGTAGTACTCGACGAGGTCGAGTTTCGTGAGCCCCGGCGCGGGGAA
The DNA here is from genome assembly GCF_042885955.1 of Microbacterium sp. NPDC058021. Classification (NCBI taxonomy): domain Bacteria; kingdom Bacillati; phylum Actinomycetota; class Actinomycetes; order Micrococcales; family Microbacteriaceae; genus Microbacterium; species Microbacterium sp. NPDC058021. The sequence continues at coordinate 197,335 of NZ_JBHVRF010000003.1, read as the reverse complement.
GACCACCTTGCCCGGATGGCTCACCCGCACCTCGTGCCCGTCGATGTCGAGCGTGACGGCGTCGTCCTTCGCGGATGCCATGCGGTCACCATACGCCTCGGGCGCCCTGGGCCGTCGCGCGTCCACCGGGCGGTGCCGGCGCATGCCACGGTGCCCGGTGCCGTGATGGCTCGAGGTGCCTACGATGGGCACCGAGGGGTCCTCCCGGATCCTCGGTGAGGGGAGCAACATGGTCCAGGTGCGTGTCGCCGGTGTCGCTCTCGATCCCGAGGGGCAGCGCGTCGTGCTGCTCAAGCCCATCGACGCCCTGCCGGGCGAAGGGGCGATCCTGCCGATCTGGATCGGCGCCCAGGAGGCGACCTCGATCCTCATCGCCGTGGAGGGGGCGGTCACCCCGCGCCCGCTCGCCCACGACCTCATGCGGTCGATGATCACGACCCTCGGCGCGGAGGTCGACCGGGTCGAAGTGGCCCGCATCGACGACGGCACCTTCTACGCCGAGGTGACGCTGTCCTCGGCGCGCGGCACCCAGGCCGTCGACGCCCGCCCGTCGGATGCCATCGCGCTGGCATCCCGCACGGCCGCGCCCATCTTCGTGGCAGACGAGGTGCTCGCCGAAGCGGGCATCCCCGACGTGCTGGCCGAGGCCGACGCCGAGGAGAACATCGAGGAGTTCAAGCACTTCATCGACGACGTCGAGCCCGACGACTTCCGGGAGAGCTGAGGGGTGCGGCCTCAGTCGCCCGCCGCTGCCGCGAGGTGACGGATGAACAGGGTCTGCGCCACGATCATCCGCTCGATCTCGCCCGGATCCACCGACTCGTCGGACGCATGGATGCGTGACTGCGCCGTGTCCTCCGCGCCCCACAACAGGATCGCGGCGTCGGGCGACACCTTCTTCAGCGAGGCGACGAGCGGGATCGAGGCGCCGCTGCCGATGTTCTCGACCGGCGACCCGTAGGCCTCTTCGAGCGCCTGCTCGGCGGCGACGACCGCCGGGTGGGACGAATCGACCGCGAACGCGTGGCCGACCTTCACCTTCTCCACCTCGACCACGCAGTTCCACGGGCGCTGCGCCCGCAGGTGGGCCATGAGCGCCTCGAGCTGGGCGTCGCCGTCGGATCCGGGCACGATGCGCATCGACAGCTTCGCCGTCACGTCGGGCAGGAGGACGTTGGATGCCTCTGCGGTGCTGGGCAGGTCCATGCCGAGCACGGTGACCGACGGCTTGGCCCAGATGCGGTCGGAGAGGGTGCCGGTGCCGAGGAAGTCGACTCCCGGGAGGATGGCCGACCCCTCCCGGTACACCTCCTCGTCCATGGCCGCGCCCTCCCAGCTGAAGCTGTCGACACCCGGGATGGCGGTGTCGCCGTTGTCGTCGTGGAGGGTGTCGAGGATGCGGATCATCGCCGTCAGGGCATCGGGAGCTGCGCCGCCGAACATGCCGGAGTGGACGGGGTTCGCCAGCGTCCGCACCGTGACGGTGCAGGCGACGTCGCCGCGCAGCGCCGTCGTGAGGCCGGGCCGCCCCACCCGCTGCGGGCCGATGTCGGCGATGACGTAGGCGTCGGCCTCGAACAGCTCCGGGTTGTTCTCGACGAAGTCCTCGAGGTGCGAGATGGTCTCCTCCTCGCCCTCGATGAGGATCTTCAGGTGGCAGGGAAGCGGGGCGCCCAGCATCTTCAGCGTCGCGTAGTGGATGACCAGGCCCGACTTGTCATCGGCGGCGCCGCGACCGTAGATGCGGCCGTCGTCCTTCGTCGTCGGGACGAAGGGGTCTGACGACCAGTTCTGGCTCTCGGGGGCGGGCTGCACGTCGTAGTGCGCGTAGAGCAGCACGGTGGGAGCGCCCTCCGGGCCGGGCACGTCGGCGTACACGCAGGGGTAGCCGTCGGGCACGTCGAGCAGGCGCACCCCGGGGATGCCGGCCGCCTCGAAGAGCGCGACCACCGCCGCGCCCATCTCGTGCACGGGCGCCGGGTCGAAGCCGGGGAAGGCGATCGAGGGGATGCGCACGAGGTTTTCGAGGCGGTCGATCACCTCCGGCATGATCCCCGCCGCGGCATCCTTCAAGCCGTCGAGATCGTTCATGATGCTCCTTCGATGAGAGGTCGAGCGTCGCTCGCCGCCGGTGCTCAGACGGGGACGACGAGCTGGATGAGCAGGCCCGCCAGGACCACTGCCACCCACGAGACCACCATCGGAACGGTGAACGAGTGGTAGACGGGCACTTGGGTGAGCTTGGTCGAGCCGGTGAGGTCGGTTTCGACCGAGGCGATCTGGGAGCCGTTGGCGGGGAACAGCCACACGCCGATGAGCGAGGGCCACATCGCGGTGATGATGCCCGGCGCGAGCCCGGCCGCGAGTGCGATGGGGATCATCGTGTTGGTCGTGGCGGATTGGCTGGTGGTGAGGCCGCAGACGAGGAAGAGCGCGACGGCGAGGAGGAGCGGGTTGGCCTCGATCATCGCGCCGAGGGGCTCGATGATCGTCTCCTGGTTGGCGGCGATGAAGGTGTCGGCCATCCACGCGATGCCGAACAGCGCGACCGCGGCGACGAAGCCGGCCTTCAACAGCGGCTGCTCCACGACGAGCGACGGCTTGATGAGACCGACCAGGATCACCACGAGCGCGACGGTGAACATGATCATCTCGATCACCGTGGACATGCCGATGGGCGTCATCGCGCCCTCTTCGTCGGGGAAGGCGGGGCGCAGTCCGGGGAACAGGCCGAGCAGCACGATCACGAGCGTGCCGGCGACGAAGATCATCGCGGAGGTCTTGCCGCCCTTGGGTACGGGGTGCTCGATGATCGGCGGGCGGGTTGCGGCACGGGTCGGTGTGTCGGCGCCGCCGGCCGGTGCGGTGACGAGGCTGTCCGGTGGGGTGGTCGCGGGTGCGGTCGGGGGCGTCGCCGTCACTGCGGCCGTCGCTCCGACGGCGGTGGTGACGCCGCCGAACTTCGCTTCGTACCGCTCGCGGAGGGCGGCGGGGACCTCCACAGTGCCCGCCTTCACGCGCTTGAGGTACTCCGGGTCGTCGAGCAGATCCTTGCCGATGCGCTGCTGCACGAACGAGGTCACGATGCACGCCACGATCGCGGCGGGGACGGTGATCGCGAGGATCTGCGGCAGGCCGTAGCCGGTGCCCTCCATGAGCACGAGGTACGCGGCCATCGCCGCCGACACGGGGCTCGCCGTGATCCCGAGTCCCGACGTGACCGTCGACGATGCCAAGGCGTGCTCGGGCCGTTGGCCGTTGCGGTACGCGGTCTCGTAGATGACCGGGATGAGCGCGAAGAAGATGTTGGACGTGCCCGAGAGCACGGTGAAGACGAAGGCGACCAGCGGCGCGACGTAGGTGAGCCGCTTCGGATTGCGCTGGATGATCTTCGACGCGATCGCGACGAGGTAGTCGATGCCGCCGGCGGCCTGCATCGCCGACGACGCCGTGATGACCGCGATGATGATGAAGAACGCGTCCACGGGGACGGAGCCGGGCGGCAGCCGGAACGCGAAGACGAGGATCACCGTGCCGAGCACGCCCCAGAGGCCGAGCCCCAGGCCGCCGGTGCGGACCCCCATGATGATCGCCCCGATGACCACGCATGCCTGCAATATGACGACGAAGGTATCCATCGGAACGCCTCAGCAATGTTCGTCTATGCGACAGCACCGTTGCTGTCGCGCTCAGGGTAGACCCACGGTCACAGCCCGTCTATATGGGTGCTGCGCGATCGAGGATGCCGCTGCGGGCGTCGGCGGCCGGGCCTACACTCGGCCCCATGGTCTTCGCCAACGTCGGCACTCTCGGCACCGTCGCGGGCAAGCGCGATGAGCTGGTCGCGCTGCTCATCCGGCGCAGTGATGCGCTGAGTCACGTCGGGTGCCTCCTCTACGAAGTCGGCATCAACGACCACGAGCCCGACACCGTGTATGTGGTGGAGCTGTGGACGAGCGCCGACGCGCACCGGGCGTCGCTCGCGCTGCCCGAGGTGCAGGCATCCATCGCCCGTGCCCGCCCGCTGCTGACCGGCGATTTCGGTGGGTTCGAGTTCGACGTGGTCGGTTCCCCCCTGCGCGACCTCTGACCCGCGCCCGCCGCGCTCCGCCGTCTCCGCCGCGCGCCGCCGCGGCGCCACGGCGCCCCGGGCGCTGCCCGCAGGCCGTGCCGTGTCCCGGTCCGGGCTGCCGTGCCCGGGCTGCTCGAGTGTCCGGGCTGCTCGAGTGTCACGTGTGGTGGGTGTTGCGGGCGCGGACTGTGCGCGAGTGACACCGGAGCAGCGCGGATGGCACGCGGCGGGCGGGTCGGGGCGGGCGCGGATGCCGCGGCGGACGAGCCGGCGCGGTTCCGGTGTCACTTGTGGTGGGTGTTGCGGGCGCGGACTGTGCGCGAGTGACACCGGAGCAGCGCGGATGCCGCGGCGCGCGGCGCGCGGGCGAGCGGGGCGGATCCGGCGCGCGGGCGGGGCGCGCGTGAGACCGCGGGGTGAAAAAGTGGCGGAGGATAGGGGATTCGAACCCCTGAGAGCTTTCACTCAACACGCTTTCCAAGCGTGCGCCATAGGCCACTAGGCGAATCCTCCATGGCCCCGGAGGGCCGCGGGACAGTCTACCTGGTGCGCGACACCGCTCGCGCACGCGGCCACTCGACAAGGGCCGCGGCCGACGTCACGCCGGAACGCGCGCGGCGGCATACGCGCTGCCGGGCCGCACGACGAGCGACCGCGGCACCACCGTCGCCAGCAGCCGTCGGCCACGCGACTGACTGGCCGACATCGCGCCCGTCACCGCCGAGACGGCATTCGACAGCGCGGAATCCGGCGCCGCACCCGCGCTCGCACCACCCGCCGCACCGGCCTCGGGCGCGTACGACGCACGCTCGATCGCCGTCACCAGCAGCGACACGGCATCGGGCGGCGCGTCGTATTCCGCGATGAGCCGCGCCCCGAATGCGCGCGGGGACTCGGCGGCGGGGACGGGGATGCCGAGGTCCACGGCGGCCTCCCGCACCCCCAACCACGCGGACGCGGCATCGCCGCGCCGTGCGGCGGTCAGGCGTCGACGACGCACGATCTCACGCAGCGCGGCGGGCGCCGCGAGCAGCAGGAGCACCGCGATCGCCGTCAGCGCGCCCGTGAGCGAGATGCCGGCGGGCGTCGCCGGGCCCGACAGTGCCTGGTCGTCGCGATCGGGGTTCATCGCGGGGTCGGTGGGAGCGATGGACGCGCTCGGCGCGACGGGCTCCTCCACGCCACCGGTGAGATCTTCGCCGGCGTCGTCGGTCGGCGCGACGCGTTCGGGAAGGAACGAGGTGGGAGTGCCGAGGCTCTTGGTCGGCTCGAACGGCACCCAGCCGATGCCGTCGAAGTGCACTTCGGGCCACGCGTGCAGCTGGTCGCTGGTCACCTGGTACTGCACCTGACCTTCGACGATGCTGCCGTTGCCCGTGCCGGGCAGGTAGCCCACGACGATGCGCGCGGGCATGCCCATCAGCCGCGCCATCACGGCGAAGGCCGATGCGAAGTGCACGCAGTAGCCCTCTTTCTGCACGACGAACTGCTCGATCGCCTCGATTCCCGAGCCGTCGAAGCCGTCGGCGACGGGTGCGTCGAGGGAGTAGGTGAACTCGTCGCCGCGGAACCAGCTCTGCAGTGCGATCAGCCGGTCGTAGTCGTTCTCCGCCCCCGCCGTGACGGCGGTCGCGGCCTGCCTGATCGCGTCCATCGGCACGTCGGGCAGGGCGTACGTGGCATCCCGCAGCACGGTGCCGCCCGCGCGCGTCGCCCGGATCTGCTCGCGCGTCGGACGCGGCACGTGGGTCTGCACCTCGTACGACTGGCCCTGCGAGTTCGCGGTCTGGCTTACGACCGTGCGGTTGAAGGGCATCGCCTCCCAATCGCCCTCGAGGCCCTCCACCGCAACCGCCGGAAATGCCACCGGCAGCCAGGCCGACGCGAGGTTGGTGACCTCCACCGTCGTGCGGTAGGCGGTGACCCGCAGCGACTCATCGGTGCGCAGCTCCCCGAAGCCGTAGGAGCTGTCCAGCGGCAGGGTGCGGATGCGATCGGGCAGCCAGCGGCTGCCGTCGAAGCTCGACAGAGTCGCCACCCGCAGGTACGGCGCCTGAGGGGCGTTGGAACGGACGTACAGCACCGGGATGTTGTTGAGCCGCCGCAGGTCCTCGCCCAGGTCCAGCGACGGGTTGATCGTCGCGGCGGTGCCGAGGCCGCCGGCGGCGCCCGCGCGCATCGTCGGCGCCGGGAGGAGAGGGGTCACCGTGATCGCCACGACGATCGCGATCGCCCCGATGCCGACGGCCGTGGCGCCCACGCCCGCGCGCCGCACGGTGGGGGTGGCCGCGGTCGCCCGCCCCGGCGGCACGGCCGGGGTCTCCCGCGTGCGGGTCTCGGCGCGCAGCAGGAACAGGATCGCGGCCGCCAGGAACGCGAACGACACCACGTCCATCCCCGACGGCGCCGCGAGGGCGGGGACCAGCCACACCGCGACGACGCCGGCGACCGCCAGCAGCGGCATCCGCGCCGTCACGACGACGTGGTCGAGCACGATCGCGAAGAGTCCGATCGCACCCACCAGCAGCAGCGTCAGCCCGTCGCCCGCCGACAGCGGCGCGGTCCCGACGAAGATCTCGTTCATACCGGCGGTGAGCAGCGCCGGTGCCTCCCGCAGCGTCTCGGGGGTGGGAAGGACCCACAGCAGCGCCGTCTCGGGCAGGTAGCAGGCGGTGAGGAACACCGCCCACAGCAGCAGCTGGATGCCGCTGACGGCGACCGCGGGCAGGCGTCGCCGATGCGCGAGGTAACCGGCGGCGAGGATGAGCGCGGCCAGCAGCACACCCGCCGCGAGCCACGAGCCGGGGGCGATCACGCGCAGCAACGGCCCCATCGCCGCGATGAGGACCGCCGCCACCGCGATGGTCAGTCGCAGGTCGGCGCGCCCGCGTCGCGGCGGGCGCGGGGCGGGGGAGCCGCGGTCGACGGTGATGGGCGACGCGAGCACGCGCACGCTGTCGGTGTGGGCGACGTCAGGCGACCACATGGCCGACCCCCCGTTCCACGGCCGACTGCCACGCGAGGGCGAGGTCGGCGTCGGGGGGAATGGCGGCGACGTGCCATCCGGATGCCGCGGCGCGCGACAGCGCATCGCCGACGGGCGCCACGGCGAACAGCAGCGGCAGCGAGCTGTGATGGGCGACCGGGCCGAGGAGGGCGGCGTCCGCCGCATCGAACTGCCCCACGACGACGACGAGCGGGCCCCCGGCAGCGCCGGCGAACAGCGGCACGAGCTGGGCGAGGTGGTCGTCGCGGCGGGTGAGGAGTGTCGCGAAGTCGCCGGCGAGCACTTCGACGGCGGCGAGATCGCCGCCCTCCAGCGCATCGCCCAGCGGATGCCCGTCGGAGTCGATCACCGCGACGGTGTACCCCTCGCGCACGAAGCGGGCCACCACCGAGACGCACGCGCTCACGGCGCTCTCGAACCCCGGGTCCAGGCCCGGTCCGCGCATGGCATCCATCGTGTAGCGCCGGGTGGACAGGTCCAGCACGACGGTCGCCGAGGGCGTCGACTCCTGCTCCTCCTGCCGCACCATCAGCTCATCCCGGTGGGCGCTGGCGCGCCAGTGGATGCGGCGCATCGAGTCGCCGGGGACGTACGCACGCGGGATCAGGTTGTCCGACCCCTGGCCGAGCTCATTGGTCGCGCTGTGGCGGGTGCCGCCCGCTTCGCCCGGCAGGTCGTTGAGCGCGGGCAGGTCGACGATCTCGGGCGCGACGACGACGGTCGTGCGCTCGCTCATGACGTGGGTGCGGCGCACCAGCCCGAACGGGTCGGTCGACGACACCGAGAAGGGGCCGATCGCGGGCATGCCGCGGCGCACGCCCCGCACCCGGTAGTCGACATCGACGGTGTGCGCCTCGCCGCGCAGCCCCGACTCGAGGGCGGGGAAGACGCCGCGCGCAGCCCCCGTCGCCGCCCGCCGTCGGAAGCCCGCCGTCATGACGGAGGGCGCTGCGGCATCCGCGCTCAGCGCGCCCTCGCGGGCAGGGTCGCACCATGCCAGGCCCGGCGCCAGTGCGTCGCGCCACGTGCCCGACCCCGACGCGAGCGCGGCCCGCAGCGAGACGCGCACGGTCACCCGGCCTTCCCGCCCGACCGTCAGCACGTCCGGCTCGACGGTGCGGGTGATGCCCTCTGCCCGCCGGACGGCGTACAACGCCAACAGCGCCGCACCGACCACCGCGAACAGCAGCATCGCGACGTAGAGCAGCTGCACCACGCCGCGATCGGCCGCCACGATGAGGCAGCCGAGCCCGAGCAGCACGGCGCCCGTGCCTCGGATCGTCAGCGGCCACAGGCGTCCCACGACATCACCTCACGCGCGGGCGGTGAGCGGCACCCGGACGGATGCCGCGATCTGCGTCAGCACCGAGGTGATCGCATCGGCGGTCGACCGCGCGCGGGCGGTGCCGGCGCTGCGGGCGGGGATGAGCCGGTGCGCGAACACCGGGACGAGCAGGGCCGCCACGTCGTCGGGGATGACGAACTCGCGACCGTCGAGCGCGGCGCGCACCTTCGCCGCGCGCACGAGCTGCAGCGTCGCGCGGGGGCTCGCGCCCAAGCGCAGGTCGGGGTGCGTGCGGGTGGCCTGCGCGAGCGCGACGGCGTACTCCTCGACGGCGGGGGAGAGGTGCACGCTGCGGGCCCATCCGATGAGCGCCCGCACCCGCTCCGCGTCGACGACGGGGGTGATGGCGACGAGGGGGTTCACGGTGTCGCGCTGGCGCAGCATGAGCCCTTCGCTCGCGGCATCCGGATACCCCATCGAGATGCGCATCATGAAGCGGTCGCGTTGCGCCTCGGGGAGCGCGTACGTGCCCTCCATCTCGAGCGGGTTCTGGGTCGCGACGACCAGGAACGGCTCGGGGAGGGCGTGCGACTCGCCGTCGACGGTGACCTGGTGCTCCTCCATCGCCTCCAGCAGGGCCGACTGCGTCTTGGGGGAGGAGCGGTTGATCTCGTCGGCGATCACGATGTGCGCGAAGATCGCGCCGCGCTTGAACTCGAACTCGCGGTCGACCGGATTGAACACCGACACGCCCGTGACGTCTCCGGGCAGCAGATCCGGCGTGAACTGGATTCGGCGAACCGTGGCATCGACGGATGCCGCGAGCGCCCGGGCGAGCATGGTCTTGCCGACGCCGGGGACGTCTTCGATGAGCAGGTGCCCCTCGGCCAGCAGACACATGAGCGCGGAGCGCACCGCGTCGGGCTTTCCGTCGATCACGCGGGTGATCGAGTCGAGCACGGCGGTGGTGGACCGGGCGAAGGATTCCGCGGTGATCGGCTCGACGGACAGATCGCTCATGCGTTCCCCTCGACGGGTAGCGGGGTGCGGCGCGTCGTCGCGTCGCTGCCATGATCGTAACCCGCGCGCACGAGCAGTGGGCCGGTCGCGTACACTGGTGTCAGCTCTCCGCGAGGCGGCATCCAGGCCAACTCCCCCAGGACGGAAACGTAGCAAGGGTAACCAGGCTCTGCCGGGTTCGCGGAGAGTCTTAATTTTCCCCCGCGGCGAGGACGCCGAACGGGGATCTGCAGGCGCCGTGCTCCTGATCCGCGCGGCCCCCGTTCGGCGGAACGACACGGGCCCGCCGCCTCCCGCGGAGGAGGCCAGTCGGGTTATTCACGGACCACGGCCTGTCCGCCGCGAAGGCCCCCGCCTAGGCTGTGCACGTGGCTCAGAGCATCTACATCACCTCCGTCGAAGGTCATTCCGGCAAATCCACGATCGCGCTCGGCGTGCTCGATGCGCTGAGCCGGGCCACCCCGCGGGTGGGGGTGTTCCGCGCGGTCGCACGCTCGACGGAGGAGCGCGACTACGTGCTCGAGATGCTGCTGGACCACGACGGTGTGGAACTCGACTACGACGAGTGCGTCGGTGTCACCTACGACGACGTGCGTGCCGACCCCGAAGGGTCGCTGGCGACCATCGTCGAACGCTTCAAGACCGTCGAGCGGCAGTGCGACGCCGTCGTGGTCGTCGGCAGCGACTACACCGACGTGGGCAGCCCCGCCGAACTCGCCTTCAACGCGCGGGTCGCCGCGAACCTCGGCACGCCGGTGCTGCTGGTCGTCGGCGGCCGCGACAGCCAGGGCCAGAGCGAGCAGCTGGGCACCACCATCGCCCGCACCCCCGCCGAGATGGGCCAGATCGCCGCCCTCGCCCTCGTGGAACTGGCCAACGGTCGTGCCGACCTCTTCGCGGTCGTCGCCAACCGTGCCGACGGGGACCGGCTCGACGAGACCATCGCCGCCATCGAGTCGGCCGTGACCGCCGCCCGCCCCGGGCGCGACATCCCCGTGCTCGCCCTTCCGGAGGACCGCTACCTGGTGGCGCCGTCGGTGAGCGACATCCTGCGCGCCGTGGAGGGGACGCTCGTCAAGGGCGACCCCGAGCTGATGTCGCACGAGGTGGTCAGCATCGTCGTGGCGGGCATGTCGATGGTCAACGTGCTGCCGCGGCTGACCGACTCCGCCGTCGTGGTGATCCCCGCCGACCGCACCGAAGTGCTGCTGGCGACGCTGCTCGCCCACACCTCGGGCACCTTCCCGGCCGTCGCGGCCGTCGTGCTCAACGGGCCGTTCCCGCTGCCGGAGACCATCGAGAGCCTCATCGACGGCCTCGGCGCGACCGTGCCGATCATCGCGACCGACCTCGACACCTACGAGACCGCCGTGCGTGTGATGGGCTCGCGCGGGCGCCTGGCGGCCGGTTCGCCGCGCCGCTACGAGACGGCGCTGGCCCTGTTCGACAAGCACGTCGACACCGAAAAGCTCACCCGCGCGCTCGGCGTCGCCAAGACCACGGTCGTCACGCCCCTCATGTTCCAATACGGCCTCATGGAGCGCGCGCGCAGCGACCGCCGCCGCATCGTGCTGCCCGAGGGCGACGACGACCGCGTGCTGCGTGCCGCGGCGACCGTGCTCGCGCGCGGCATCGCGGACCTCACGATCCTCGGCGAGGAGGCACAGGTGCACGCCAGGGCGCGCGAGCTCGGCATCGACCTGTCGAAGGCCCAGATCACGAGCCCCTTCGACGCCGGCTACGTCGACACGTTCGCCCAGGAGTACACGCGTCTGCGCTCTCACAAGGGGATGACCTACGAGAGGGCCGCCGACACCGTCACGGACGTGTCGTACTTCGGCACGATGATGGTGCACCTCGGCATCGCCGACGGCATGGTGTCGGGAGCCGCCCACACCACGGCCCACACGATCCGGCCGGCGTTCGAGATCATCAAGACCAAGCCCGGCGTCTCGGTCGTCTCCAGCGTCTTCCTCATGGCGCTCGCCGACCGCGTGCTCGTCTACGGCGACTGCGCGGTCATCCCCGATCCCACGAGCGAGCAGCTGGCCGACATCGCGGTGTCGTCCGCGGCGACGGCGGCCCAGTTCGGCATCGAGCCGCGCGTGGCGATGCTGTCGTACTCGACGGGGGAGTCCGGCAGCGGCGCCGACGTCGACAAGGTGCGCGCGGCCACCGTGCTCGTGCGCGAACGCGCGCCGCAGCTGCCGGTGGAGGGGCCGATCCAGTACGACGCGGCCACCGACGCCGCCGTGGCATCCAAGAAGCTCCCCGGCTCGAACGTCGCCGGGCGCGCGACGGTGTTCGTCTTCCCCGACCTGAACACCGGCAACAACACCTACAAGGCCGTGCAGCGGTCGGCCGGCGCCATCGCCATCGGCCCCGTGCTGCAGGGGCTCAACAAACCCATCAACGATCTGTCGCGCGGCGCCCTCGTCGACGACATCGTCAACACCATCGCGATCACCGCGATCCAGGCGCAGGGAGAGGCAACCGCATGAGCGTCGTGCTCGTCGTCAACAGTGGCTCGTCGTCGTTCAAGTACCAGCTGCTGGAGCCTGAGGACGGCCGCGTGCTCGCCTCCGGACTCGTGGAGCGCATCGGCGAATCGGTCGGTGCCGCCAAGCACAAGGTCGTCTTCGGCGCCGGGACGGGCGAGGGCGAGGCGGTGACGGCGACGGATGCCACCTACACGCTGGAGCTGCCGATCCCCGACCACACCACCGGGTTCCGGGTCATGCTCGACGCGTTCGCCCAGTGGGGGCCGTCGCTGGAGGAGTTCCCGCCCGTCGCCGTCGGCCACCGTGTCGTGCACGGCGGTGCGCGCTTCTTCGAGCCGACCCTCATCACCAACCTCGTCGAGATCAACATCGACGAGCTGTCGGTGCTCGCCCCGCTCCACAACCCGGGCGCGCTGCAGGGCGTGCGTGCCGCGAAGGCCGCCTTCCCCGACCTCGCGCACGTAGCCGTCTTCGACACCGCGTTTCACCAGACCCTCCCGCCGGCCGCCTACACGTACGCGATCGACAAGGAGCTCGCCGAAGCCCACCGCATCCGCCGCTACGGCTTCCACGGCACGTCGCACAAGTACGTCAGCCGCACGGCAGCGGAGTTCCTCGGCCGTCCGCTGTCCGAGCTCAAGCAGATCGTCTTCCACCTCGGCAACGGCGCATCGGCGGCCGCCGTCGACGGCGGCCGGTCGGTGGAGACCTCGATGGGGCTCACGCCCCTGCAGGGGCTCGTCATGGGCACGCGCTCGGGCGACATCGACCCCGCCGTGCTGTTCCACCTCGCCCGCCGGGCGAGGATGTCGATCGACGATCTCGATGACCTCCTCAACAAGGGCAGTGGTGTGCTGGGGCTCGCCGGCGTCACCGACATGCGCGACCTCGAAGAGCGCGTCGCGGAAGGCGACGAGGATGCCACGCTCGCCCTCGAGGTGTACCTGCATCGCCTCCGCGCCTATGCGGGTTCCTACATCGCGCAGCTCGGCGGCGTCGACGTGATCGTCTTCACCGCCGGCGTCGGCGAGAACTCGCCCCTCGTGCGGGCGGGGGCGCTGTCGACCCTCGGCTTCCTCGGGGTGAAGATCGACCCCGAGCGCAACGAGGAACGTCGCCGCGACGTGCGCGTCATCTCGGCCGACGACTCGGCGGTCACCGTGCTCGTCGTCCCCACCAACGAAGAGCTCGAGATCGCCCGGCAGGCCCTCGAGGTCGTCGCCGCCCTCTGACCCGGTACGCCAGGCGAGCGGACGCAGTGGACCCCGGCATCCGCGCACTTTCGCACAGGCAGCGCGACTACGCTGGCGAAGTGTCCACACGCGCTCTTCCCGACCTCACCGCCTTCGATGCCGTGCTCTTCGACCTCGACGGCGTCCTGACCCCGACGGCAGAGGTCCACATGCACGCCTGGCAGGCGATGTTCACCGAGCTGTTCGCCGCGTGGGGCATCGCGCCGCCGTACACCGAGGCCGATTACTTCCTCTACCTCGACGGCAAGAAGCGGTACGACGGGGTGGCCAGCCTGCTGCGCAGCCGCGACGTCGAGGTGCCGTGGGGCGAACCCAGCGATCCGCCCACCGCCGACACCGTCTGCGGCATCGGCAATCGCAAGAACCTCGTGTTCGAGCGGGTGCTGCGCGAGGAGGGCATCGCGCCCTACCCCGGGTCGCTGGCGCTGCTGGACACGCTGCAGGCCGCGGGCACGCCCATCGCCGTCGTGTCGAGCTCCAAGAACGCCCGTGAGGTGCTCACGGTCGCCGGCATCATAGACCGGTTCCCCGTCATCATGGACGGCCTGGTCGCCGAGCAGCAGCACATCCCCAGCAAGCCCGCCCCCGACATGTTCGTCGTCGCGGCGCGCATGGTGGGAGTGGACCCCGCCCGCAGTGCGGCCATCGAAGACGCCCACAGCGGCGTGCAGTCGGCCTCCGCCGGCGGCTTCGGCCTCGTCGTGGGCGTCGATCGCGGCGTCGGCGCGCAGGTGCTGCGCGACGCCGGAGCCGACGTCGTCGTCGACGATCTCGCCGAATTCCTGGACTGAACCCGAACCCGCAACCCGCCCTCACCCGGAAGGCTTTTGATGATCGACCGCGATCGCTTCCCCGTCGACCCCTGGCGCCTCGTGGAGAAGAAGTTCTCCCTCGAGGACGTCGGCGTGACCGAGACCCTGTTCGCCGTCGGCAACGGGTACCTCGGCATGCGCGGCAATCAGCCGGAGGGTCTGCACGGGCACGAGCACGGCACCTTCATCAACGGCTTCCACGAGACCTTCCCGATCCGTCACGCCGAGCAGGCCTACGGGTTCGCCGAAGTCGGGCAGACCATCATCAACGCCCCCGACGCGAAGGTCATGCGCGTCTACGTCGAGGACGAGCCGCTGTCGCTGGACATCGCGGACGTGCGCGAGTACGAGCGCGTGCTCGACATGCGCGACGGCGTGCTGCGCCGCCACGTGCTGTGGGTGACCCCGAGCGGCAAGGAGGTGCAGATCGACTACGAGCGGATGGTGTCCTTCGAGGAGAAGCACCTCTCGGTCATGACCATCACCGTCACCGTGCTCAACGCCGACGCCCCGGTCACCATCAACTGCCAGCTGGTCAACCGCCAGGACGGCGAGGACGTGTACGGCGGCACCGCCGTGGCCCCCCGTCGCGCCGGCTTCGACCCCCGCAAGGCCGACCGCATGCAGGAGCGCGTGCTGCAGCCGCAGGACTACTGGCAGGACGGTGCGCGCACGGCGCTGTCGTACCGGGTGTCCGCGTCGGGCATGACCCTCGCCGTCGCCGCCGACCACATCATCGAGACCGAGAACGAGTACGACGTGCGCGGGCTGATCGAGCCCGACATCGCCAAGAACCTGTACCGCGTGCAGGCCAAGGCGGGCGTGCCCACCACGGTCACCAAGATCGTGACGTACCACACGTCCCGTGGCGTGCCGGCGCGTGAGCTCGTCGACCGCTGCCGCCGCACCCTCGACCGCGCCCAGAGCGTGGGGGTGCCCGCACTGTTCGAGCGCCAGCGCGCATGGTGCGACGACTTCTGGGACCGCTCCGATGTGAAGATCGCCGGCCACGACGACCTGCAGCAGGCCACCCGCTGGTGCCTGTTCCAGCTGGCGCAGGCCGCGGCGCGCGCCGACGGCCTGGGCGTGCCGGCGAAGGGCGTGACCGGCTCGGGCTACAGTGGCCACTACTTCTGGGACACCGAGATCTACGTGCTGCCGTTCCTGGCGTACACGACTCCGCGCTGGGCGCGCAACGCCCTGCGGATGCGGTACCTGATGCTCCCGGCCGGCCGCAAGCGTGCGGCGCAGCTCAACGAGGCGGGCGCGCTGTTCCCGTGGCGCACCATCAACGGCGAGGAGGCATCGGCGTACTACGCCGCCGGCACCGCGCAGTACCACATCAACGCCGACGTCTGCTTCGCGCTGGCGAAGTACGTGCGCGCCACCGGTGACCTCGACTTCCTCTACACCGACGGCATCGACATCGCCGTCGAGACGGCGCGCCTGTGGGCGACGCTGGGTTTCTGGCGCACGAGCGACGGCATCCACGACGATGACGACGATGTCGACGGCGACACGTTCCACATCCACGGCGTCACCGGCCCCGACGAGTACACGACCGTCGTCAACGACAACCTGTTCACCAACGTCATGGCGCGGTTCAACCTGCGCTTCGCCGCACGCACCATCCGTGACATGCAGCAGGATGCCCCCGAGGCGTACCAGATCGCCGTGGATCGGCTGGGCATCGAACCGGGCGAGGCCGACTCGTGGGACCGCGCGGCCGATGCCATGCACATCCCGTACAGCGAAGCCCTCGGCATCCACCCGCAGGACCACGTCTTCCTCGAGAAGGAGGTGTGGGACCTGGAGAACACGCCGCCGGAGCGGCGGCCGCTGCTGCTGCACTTCCACCCGCTCGTGATCTACCGGTACCAGGTGCTCAAGCAGGCCGACGTGGTGCTGGCGCTCTTCCTGCAGGGCAACCACTTCACCGACGAGGAGAAGCTCGCCGACTTCAACTACTACGACCCGCTGACGACGGGGGACTCCACCCTGTCGGCGGTCGTGCAGTCGATCCTCGCGGCGGAGGTCGGGTACCAGGAGCTCGCGCTGGAGTACTTCCTCGAGTCGATCTACGTCGACCTCGGCGACCTGCACCACAACGCCGCAGACGGCGTGCACGTGGCGTCGGCCGGCGGGGTGTGGACGGCGCTGGTCTGCGGTTTCGGCGGCATGCGCGATCACTTCGGCGATCTGTCGTTCGATCCGCGACTGCCGGAGGACTGGCCGTCGCTGTCGTACTCGCTGCTGTGGCACGGCACGCGCCTGGACGTGGAGATCACCGCCGACAAGATCACGTTCGCGGCCGGTCCCGGCGGGCCGATCGTGCTGTCGGTGCGGGGCGCGGGCCACGTCATCGCCGGCGGCGAGACCCTCGTCGTGCCGCTGCAGGGTCAGGGGCCGCGCATTCCCGGCCGCCCGTCGCTGCAGGAGATCGAAGACGCGCGCCGCGACGACGGCACCTTCCTCTCGGCATCGATCCCCACCCTCACCAGCTCGATCCCGATCATCGGCGACGACGAGCCCGCGGGCGAGGATGCGAGCGTCGGCGCCGACAGCTGACGGCTACGGCAGGCCGGTGAACGTGACGATGTCGACCCCGACGGCCACCTGGCCGGGGTCGATGCCGACGCGTTCTGCCGTCGCCGGGTCGCCCCAGGTGAGCACGAGCGTCTGATCGGCCAGTTCGGTGCCCGCCGTGCGCAGCAGGTGCGCGGCGGCATCCGCCCCGCCACGTCGCGCCGTCGTGTCGTAGCCGGCGGCTTCGAGCGCCGTGATGACGGCCTCGACGTGCGCGGCGGCGGTCGCGGCATCCGGGAAGACCCAGACCCGCACATCGGAGGCGGCTTCGACCTCTTCGATGTCGGTGAAGGAGAGATCGCTGCCGGTGAAGGCGCACGACGGCGCGGCGAGACCGGAGAAGTCGACGGCCGGATCGCTCGGCACGGGGTCGGGCACGCGATCGTCGGCGATGAGTCCCGAGATCCCGAGCACCCAGTCGGCGAGGGCTTCCGGGCAGGGGAGGGGTGCGGCGGCGCTGCCGTCTTCGTCGCCCTCGGGCCGCTCGGGGATCGTCGCGTCGGGTCGCCCGGGGACGACCGGTGCCTCGGCGGACGGCGACGGCGACATCGACGCGGTGGGGCTGGGCACCCCGCCCGACGGGTGGATGCGCGGCGTGCAGCCGGTCATCAGGGCAGAGACGGCGACGGATGCCGCCAGCAGCGTCGCCACGGCGACCCGGTGCGGTCGGGAGGTGGGCATGCATGCAGTCTCCCGCATCGCTCGGACACGCGACAGCGCCCACCGGTGGCGTCCGCACGGTCGAAGCCGTGAAAGCGCCGGACGCGATGTCGCGGGCACGCCGTAGGCTAGTCGGGTGACCACCGCCCTCTACCGCCGCTACCGTCCCGAGGCGTTCGGCGAGATGATCGGGCAGTCCCAGGTCACCGACCCGCTCATGACCGCGCTGCGCAGCGACCGCGTCGGGCACGCCTACCTGTTCTCCGGCCCGCGCGGGTGCGGCAAGACGACGTCGGCGCGCATCCTGGCCCGCTGCCTCAACTGCGCGCAGGGCCCCACCGACACGCCCTGCGGCACGTGCCCGAGCTGCGTGGAGCTCGGCCGGGGCGGGGGCGGCTCGCTCGATGTGGTCGAGATCGACGCGGCATCGCACAACGGCGTCGACGACGCCCGCGACCTGCGTGAGCGCGCGATCTTCGCGCCGGCCCGCGACCGCTTCAAGATCTTCATCCTCGACGAGGCGCACATGGTGACGCAGCAGGGCTTCAACGCGCTGCTCAAGCTCGTCGAAGAGCCGCCGGACCACGTCAAGTTCATCTTCGCCACCACCGAGCCCGAGAAGGTGCTCGGCACGATCCGCTCGCGCACCCACCACTACCCGTTCCGGCTCGTGCCGCCCGCCGCGATGCTCGACTACGTGCAGGAGCTGTGCACGCAGGAGGGTGTGGAGGTCGAGACCGGCGTGCTGCCGCTCGTCGTCCGCGCCGGCGGGGGATCGCCGCGCGACACGCTGTCGCTGCTGGACCAGCTCATCGCCGGGTCCGATGTCGCCGAGGGTGGCACGGTGCGCGTGCGCTACGAGCGGGCTGTGGCGCTGCTGGGCTACACGCATGCGGAGCTGCTCGATGAGGTGGTGGAGGCGTTCGGTTCGGGGGATGCCGCCGGCGCGTTCACCGCGGTGGACCGCGTCATCCAGACGGGGCAGGACCCCCGCCGGTTCGTCGACGACCTGCTCGAGCGCATCCGCGACCTCATCGTGGTCGCCGCCACCGGCGACGGCGCTGCGGCCGTGCTGCGCGGCGTTCCCGAGGACGAGCTCGAGCGCATGGGCCGACAGGCCGGGGTGTTCGGCACCGACCGGCTCTCGCGCACCGCCGATCTGGTCGTCGCCGCGCTCGACGACATGACGGGGGCGACCTCCCCGCGGCTGCAGCTGGAACTGCTGGTCGCCCGCGTGCTCGCCCAGACCGCCCCCGGCGCCGTCGTGCCCGGCGTGGCGGCCGCCGCCGCGCCCCTTGCTGCGCCCGCGCAGGCTCCGGTCGCCGCACGGGCTCCGGTCGCCCCACCCACGCCTGCTCCTGCCGCACCCGCACCTGCGCCCGCGCCCGCGCCTGCGGTACCCGCAGCCGCGTCTGCCGTCCCCGCGCCGGCATCCGCCGCCGCACACCCGCTGCCGGACGAGCCCGTCGCGCCGCCCGCCGACGAGGAGATCGCGCCGGAGCCGGAGGACGACACGTCGGCACCCGCCGAGCCCATCGTGCCCGCCGGTCCCATCACGTTCACGCACGTGCGCGACGCGTGGCCCGAGATCCTCAAGCGCCTCGAGAACGTCAGCCGCACGTCGTGGCTCGTGGCCACCGTCGCGCGTGTCGCCGCGTTCGACGACGATGTGCTCACCCTGGCGTTCCAGAGCCAGGCCGACGTCGCCGCCTTCAAGAAGCTGCAGGCCGGTCAAGGCCCCAGCGAAGACCTGCGCGGGGTGATCCAGCAGGTGCTCGGCATCCGCGTCAAGTACATCGCCCGCCACGACAGCGACCCGACCCCGCCGCCCGCCGGCGCGGTGCCGCCTGGTCCGGCACCGGCAGGTCCCGACACTCCGCCTGCGCCGCCGAGCGGACCCCGCGGCGGTGGCGGCGCCCCGAGCGCCCCGCCGGCCGCGCCCGCCGCACCCGCTCCGGTGCAGGCCTCGGCCGCGGCGGCGCCGGTGACGCAGTGGGCGGTCGCACCGATCCCCGTCGACGACCCCACCGCACCGGCATCCGCGCAGTTCGCGGTCGACGACGAGCCCGAAGACGCCGCGGTGTCCCCGATGCGCGTCGCCACGCTCGCTCCGGCGCGCGAGGGCGATGTGCTGCCGGCCGATGCCGTGGCCCCGCCGGAGCCCGCCGACGACGAGGGCGACATCGATGTGCCCGACGTGCCCGTCGACGTGCCGGTGCCGCCGGTCGTGGTCACCAGCCGCCCCATCGCGACACGCGGGGGAGTGGAGCGCTACGGCGAGCCGGTGGTGCGCCAGATGCTCGGCGCCACCTTCGTGCGCGAAGAGCCCTACACGTCGCCCACGAGGTTCAACTAAGCCATGTACGACGGCATCGTCCAGGACCTCATCGACGAATTCGGTCGCCTGCCCGGCATCGGTCCGAAATCGGCGCAGCGCATCACGTTCCACATCCTGCAGACCCCCAACTTCGACGTGGCCCGTCTCGCGTCGCTGCTGAGCGACATCCGTGAGCGGGTGCGCTTCTGCGAGGTCTGCGGCAACGTGTCGGAGCAGGACCGCTGCGGCATCTGCCGTGACCCGCGCCGGGATGCCACGTTCATCTGCGTCGTGGAGGACGCCAAGGATGTGGCCGCGATCGAGCGCACGCGGGAGTTCCGCGGGCTCTACCACGTGCTCGGCGGCGCGATCAGCCCCATCGCCGGGGTGGGTCCCGACGACCTGCGCATCACCCAGCTCATGCAGCGTCTCGCCGACGGCACGGTGCAGGAGGTGATCCTGGCCACGAACCCCAACCTCGAGGGCGAGGCCACCGCGACCTACCTCAGCCGCCTGCTGCGCACGCTCGAGATCAGCGTCACGCGCCTTGCCTCGGGTCTGCCCGTCGGCGGCGACCTCGAATACGCCGACGAGGTGACTCTGGGGCGCGCCTTCGAGGGTCGCCGCTCGGTCTGAGCCGCCGCCTCCCGCCGCGTGCCGCCCGCGCAGCGTCGCGGTGCGACGCGTGTCAGCGGCGCACGCGCGCGCGGGCGCGGGTGACGCCGGCCAGCGACGCCCGCAGAGGCTGTCCGAGGTAGATCCCCAGCGACGCCCCCACCGCCAGGCTGATGCCGACCGTCGCCGCTGCGGCGAGGGTGCCGAACCCGGTCAGCAGCATGGCGGGGTCGGTCCCGGATTCCACGATCGACAGGAGCCCCCGGAACACCGCGGCGCCGGGCACCAGCGGCAGGATCGCCGCGGTCGTGATCGCCACCGACGGCACGTGCAGCCGGTAGGCGATGACGACGCCCAGCAGGCTGCCGCCGAAGGCGCCCGCGCCGGCGGCGGCAGCGGAATCGAAGCCGATGGCCGAGGTCGCGAGGAAGCCGAGCCAGGCGACGGTGCTCAGGACCACGCTGATGATGATGATGCGGGCGCCCGCGCCGTTGAACACCGCCACAGCCACGGCGATGAGCGCTGCGCCGAGCAGCTGCAGCGGCACCGGTCCGAACGGCACGGCCTCGCTCGGCGGTTCCATGCCGAGCCCGACCACCCGCGCGGTCTCGAGGCCGGCGAGGATGCCGAGCACGACGCCGAGCGTCTGCGTCATGAGTTCGAGGATGCGCCCCGTCGCCGTCAGTGCGAAGCCGTCGATGGCATCCTGCGCCGCGCCCACCACCGTGAGCCCGGCGAGCATGAGCACGATCCCCGACGCGACGATGACGGACGGGCGGATGGCTGCCGCCGCCTCCCACCCGGTGGCGGCCAGCAGCGGGCTGAGGGCCGCGACGATCGTCAGCACGAAGGCGCCGGCGACCTGGCTGAAGAAGTAGGGCACGCGCGCCTTCGCCAGACCGAACTGGGTGACGGCGGCGAGGGCCGCCGCGACGAAGGCCAGCGTGATGACGAGCCAGTTGCCGCCGAACATGACGGCAACTCCCACCGCGAGCAGCGCCTGCGCGGCGATGACGATGGCCGGGCGGTACCGGAACGGCGCGCGCCGGATGGCGCGGAACCGCCCGGTCGCGGCATCCAGGGGGAGCCCGGCGACGATGTCGGCGACGAGGCTCTGCAGCTTCTGCAGCCGGTCGTGGTCGGGGACGGGCCCCCGCACGACCCGCAGCAGGGTGATCGGGCGGGCCTCGTCGCCGCGGTGGTGCGCGACGGTGATGGCGTTGTACGTGATGTCCACGTGCACGGGCTTCAGTCCGTAGGCGCCGGAGACGCGCACGATCGTCAGCGCCACTTCGCTGGCGCCGGCGCCGGAGACGAGCATGCTCTCGCCGATGCGCACCGCGAGATCCAGCATCCGGGCGGCGAGGGCGTCGTCGATGATCGGCAGCGCCTCGGTCAGGGCGGGGGAGGTGTCACTCCCGCTGATCAGGGTGCCCAGGGATCGGGCCAGCCGCTGCCTTCGCTGCATTCTCTGCCCGTCTCCGCATCCGTCGTACCGCTCGTTCGATCGTACGCGGCGTGCGGCGGGGCGCAGACAGGCGTCACATGGCAGAGAGGGAATGCCGCGATCCTTAGAATGGACCGTCGGGCGGCATGCGCCCACAATCCCTTGGAGTTCCCCTATGGCGTTGATCGTGCAGAAGTACGGCGGCTCGTCGGTCGCCGACGCGGAGAGCATCAAGCGCGTCGCCAAGCGCATCGTCGACGCGCGCCGCGCCGGACACGAAGTGGTCGTCGCCGTCAGCGCGATGGGTGACACCACCGACGAGCTGCTCGACCTCGCCCACGAGGTCGCGCCGATCCCCGCGCCGCGCGAGCTCGACATGCTGCTGTCCAGCGGTGAGCGCATCTCGATGGCGCTGCTGGCGATGGCGATCCACTCGATGGGCTTCGAGGCGCGCTCGTTCACCGGCAGCCAGGCGGGCATGATCACCGACGCCACCCACGGCGCCGCCCGCATCGTCGATGTCACCCCGGTGCGCCTGCGCGAAGCGCTCGACGAGGGCGCCATCGTCATCGTCGCCGGCTTCCAGGGGTTCAACCGCGACACCCGCGACATCACCACGCTCGGCCGCGGCGGCTCCGACACCACCGCCGTCGCCCTCGCCGCCGCGCTCGACGCCGACGTGTGCGAGATCTACAGCGACGTCGACGGGATCTTCACCGCCGACCCGCGGGTCGTGCCCAAGGCCCAGAAGCTCAGCGTCGTCAGCAGCGAAGAGATGCTCGAGATGGCGGCCAACGGAGCCAAGGTGCTCTACATCCGTGCGGTGGAGTACGCCCGCCGTCACGGCGTCATGATCCACGCCCGTTCGACGTTCTCGTCGGGCATCGGCACCTATGTGCTCGCACCCGGCATGAGCCTGCCGGACAGCGAAGAGGGAGCAGAGATGGAAGAGCCGACCGTCGCGGGAGTCGCGACCGACCTCGGACAGGCGAAGGTCACGGTCACCGGAGTGCCCGACGTGCCCGGTAAGGCCGCGGAGATCTTCAAGGTCGTCGCCCGATCGGGCGCGAACGTCGACATGATCGTGCAGAACGTGTCGGCGGCTACCACCGGCCGGACCGACATCTCGTTCACGCTCCCGAAGAGCGACGCCGGCAAGGCGCTGCGCGCGCTCGCCGCAGACCAGAGCGACATCGGGTTCGAGAACCTCGTGCACGACGACCAGATCGGCAAGCTCTCGGTCGTGGGCGCCGGCATGCGCACGCACTCCGGCGTCTCGGCGACCCTCTTCGAGGCGCTGAGCACCGCCGGCATCAACATCGAGATGATCTCCACCTCGGAGATCCGCATCTCGGTGGTCGTGCGCGGCGACGACCTGGCCGCGGCGGCGCGCGTCGTGCACACCGCATACGGTCTCGACGGCGACGCCGAAGCCGTCGTGCACGCCGGCACCGGGCGCTGACCCGCGGCATCCGCGTTCCCCCGCGTTCCCGGTACAGGAGAAATCACCGGCACAGGACGTTCCCTGACGGTTTCGTCCTGTTGCGGGGAGTCCTCCTGTTTCGGTGAGGGGTGGATGCCGCGTCACACGGCCGCGCCCGCGCGGCGGCGGCCGGTAGAATCGCGGCATCCGCCCGCTCGGGCACGCTCCTCCCCGCACCGCAAGGATCCGCCATGACCCGTATCTCCGAATCCGGACTCTCCGTCGCCATCGTGGGCGCTACCGGCCAGGTCGGCACGGTCATGCGCGACATTCTGGGGGAGCGGGCATTCCCGATCCGCGAGCTGCGGCTGCTGGCGACCGCCCGCTCCGCCGGCACCGCGGTGGACTTCGGCGGCCACACCGTCATCATCGAGGACGTCGCGACGGCGAACCCCGCGGGTATCGACATCGCGCTGTTCTCCGCCGGCGCCACCGGCAGCCGCGCCCACGCGCCCCGCTTCGCCGAAGCCGGTGCCGTCGTCATCGACAACTCCAGCGCCTGGCGCATGGACCCCGAGGTGCCGCTGGTGGTGAGCGAGGTCAACCCGCACGCCATTGGCGAAGCGGTCATGGGCATCATCGCCAACCCCAACTGCACCACGATGGCCGCCATGCCCGTCCTCAAGCCGCTGCACGCCGAGGCGGGCCTCGAGCGTCTCATCGTGAGCACCTACCAGGCGGTGTCGGGCTCCGGCATCGCCGGCGCCGAGGAACTGCTCGGCCAGGTGGAGGGTGTGCTCGCCCAGGGCGACACGCTCCGCCTCGTGCACGACGGCTCGGCCGTGGACTTCCCGCAGCCGGAGAAGTACATCGCCCCCATCGCATTCGACGTCATTCCGCTGGCCGGCTCGATCGTCGGCGACGGGCAGAACGAGACCGACGAAGAGAAGAAGCTGCGCAACGAGAGTCGCAAGATCCTCGAGCTGCCCGACCTCCGCGTCGCCGGCACCTGCGTGCGCGTGCCGGTGTTCACCGGCCACTCGCTGTCGATCCACGCCGAGTTCGCCCGTGACATCACGCCCGAGCGGGCCCGCGAGATCCTGGCATCCGCCCCCGGCGTGGTGCTGGAGGAAGTGCCGACGCCGCTGCAGGCCGCGGGCAAGGACCCCGCGTTCGTCGGCCGCATCCGCGCCGACCAGTCCGCTCCCGAGGGCAAGGGCCTCGTGCTCTTCATCAGCAACGACAACCTACGCAAGGGTGCGGCGCTGAACGCCGTGCAGATCGCCGAGATCGTCGCTGCGCGCCTGGGCGCCACCGCCTGACCCTCGCGCGCGCTGCCATTACGGCCGTGGCCGGTGGATGCTGCGCGGTCGGGAGCGTGTGTGAGGCCAACTAGACTGGATCATCGTGATTGAGACGTACGATGCCGTGCTCATCGGTGGTGGGGTCATGAGCGCCACTTTGGGCACCCTCCTGAAGGAATTGCAGCCCGACTGGAAGATCGTCGTCTGCGAGCGACTGGGCGATGTGGCTCTCGAGAGCTCCAACGCCTGGAACAACGCCGGCACCGGCCACGCGGCACTGTGCGAGCTGAACTACATGCCCGAGGGCAAGGACGGTTCGGTCGACCCCGCCAAGGCGGTGGCGATCAACGAGCAGTTCCAGCAGAGCCGACAGCTGTGGTCGTCGCTGGTCGAACGCGGCGTGCTCGACGAGCCCTCCACCTTCATCAACGCGACCCCGCACATGACATTCGTGCGCGGGGAGAAGGACGTCGCCTACCTCAAGAAGCGCTACGAGGTGCTCAAGCAGCAGCCGCTGTTCGAGGGCATCGAGTACAGCGAGGACTCGCGCGTCATCAACGAGTGGGCCCCGCTGCTCATGCAGAAGCGTCGCAAGGGCGAGCCGTTCGCCGCGACCCGGGTGCCCGCGGGCACCGACATCGACTTCGGTGCGCTCACGCGTCAGCTGTTCGACAACCTGAAGGAACAGGGCGTCGACGTCGTCACCGATTGCGAGGTGCGCCGGCTGAAGAAGCAGAAGGACGGCACCTGGAAGGTGTCGTACCGCAACACCATCGGACGCACCCCCGGCAGCATCAACGCGCGCTTCGTCTTCGTCGGCGCCGGCGGCTGGGCGCTGAAGCTCCTGCAGCGTTCGGGCATCCCCGAGATCTCCGGCTACGGCGTGTTCCCGATCGGCGGACAGTTCCTCAAGACGACCAACCCCGCCGTCGTCGCCCAGCACAAGGCGAAGGTGTACTCGCAGGCATCCGTCGGCGCCCCGCCCATGTCGGTGCCGCACCTGGACACCCGCGTCGTCGACGGTGAGGCGTCGCTGCTGTTCGGTCCGTTCGCGACCTTCAGCCCCAAGTTCCTCAAGAACGGCTCGATGCTCGACATCGTCACCCAGGTGCGTCCGGGCAACCTCCTCCCCATGCTCAAGGTGGCCATCGACAACCCGTCGCTCATCACCTACCTCGTCAGCGAACTGGTGAAGAACCACGCGAAGAAGGTCGACAGCCTCCGCGAATTCGTGCCGACCGCGAAGGACGAGGACTGGGAGCTCATCCAGGCCGGTCAGCGCGCGCAGGTCATGAAGAAGGATCCCGAGAAGGGCGGCGTGCTGCAGTTCGGCACCGAGGTGATCGCTGCGGAGGACGGCTCGATCGCCGGTCTCCTGGGCGCGTCCCCCGGAGCGTCCACCGCCGCCTCGATCATGCTGGGGCTGCTGAAGACGTGCTTCCCCGAGCGCATGCCCGAGTGGGAGCCGCGCCTGCGCGAGCTCATCCCCAGCTACGGCGAGACGCTCAACCCGCGCCCCGAGGTCGCGCGCGCATCGATGGATGCCACCGCCACCACCCTGGGGATCAACCCGTAACGGCCTCACGGTGCGCCTGTGGTCGCTGCATCCGGCCCTCCTCGACCGGGCGGCGCTCGTCGCGGGCTGGCGGGAAGGGCTGCTCGCCCAGGCGGTGCTGAGCGGCGGGACGCGCGGCTACACGCGGCATCCGCAGCTTGAGCGCTTCCGCGCTGAAGCCGATCCGGAGGCGGCCATCGGCCACTTCCTCGCGAGCCTGCAGGCAGAGGCGACGGCGCGCGGGTACCGGTTCGACGCGACGCGCATCCGGCGACCGGATGCCGCGAGACCCGCGATCGAGGTGACGACCGGTCAGCTGGAGTACGAGCTGCAGCATCTGCGCCGTAAGGTCGCCGAGCGCGCGCCGGCATGGCTCGAGCGGCTGCCCGTCGCCGAGCCGGCGGCGGGACCGACCTTCGTCGTCGTCCCCGGGCCGCTCGCGTCGTGGGAACGTCCGTAGGCCCGGCTCGTTGCCCGTTTCGCGCCCCGAGCGAGGGTCAGCGGGGTTTGTTGCCCGTTTCGCGCCCCGAACGGGGCTGGCGCGGGTTGGTTGCCCGTTTCGTGCCCCGAACGGGGCTGGCGCGGGTTGGTTGCCCGTTTCGTGCCCCGAACGGGGCCGGCGCGGGTTGGTTGCCCGTTTCGTGCCCCGAACGGGGCCGGCGCGGGTTGGTTGCCCGTTTCGTGCCCCGAACGGGGCGGCGGGGTTTGTTGCACGTTTCGTGCCCCGAGCCGGGGTCGGCGCGGGTTTGTTGCCCGTTTCGTGCCCCGAACGGGGTGGTGGGGTTGGTTGCCCGGTTCGCGCCCCGAACGGGGCGGAGGTCAGAGGGCGGCGGCTTTGCCGCGCAGCACGGCGGCCTCGCGCTCGTTGGATGCCAGGTTCGCCGCGGTCAGCAGCTCGGACCGGGCCTCTTCGACGCGGCCGAGGCGGCTGAGCAGCTCGCCGCGCACGCTCGGCAGCAGATGCGAGCCGCGCAGCGCGCCGTCGGACTGCAACCGGTCGACGATGCGCAGTGCGGTTGCGGGTCCGGTGGCCATCGAGACCGCGACCGCGCGGTTGAGATCGACCACAGGGCTCGGCGCGAGGCGGCCGAGCGCCTCGTACAGCACGACGATGCGCTCCCAGTCGGTGTCCTCGATGCGCGGCGCCACGGCGTGACAGAGCGCGATGGCCGCCTGCAGCGCGTAGGGACCGCGGCCCTGGCCGCGTGCGTCGGCGCGGTCGAGCGCGGCCTGCCCCCGGGCGATCTGCGCACGATCCCACCGCGAGCGGTCCTGGTCGCTCAGCAGCACGGGTGAGCCGTCCCGTGCGACGCGGGCCGCGAACCGGGACGACTGCAGCTCCAGCAGCGCCACGAGGCCGTGCGCCTCGGGCTCACGGGGCATGAGGCCGGCCAGTACGCGGGCCAGGCGCAGCGCCTCGCCGGCGAGTTCCTCGCGGATCCAGCGGTCGCCACTGGTGGCGGCATAGCCCTCGGTGTAGATGAGGTACACGACCCCGAGCACCCCGCCCAGCCGCCCCCGCCACTCGGTGGGCTCGGGGGTGTCGAACGGCACCCGGGCAGCGGCGAGGGTCTTCTTCGCCCGCGTGATGCGCGCCTGCACGGTCGCCACCGGCACGAGCAGCATGCGCGCGATCTCCTGCGTCGAGAGGCCGCCGACGACCCGCAGCGTCAGCGCCACCTGCGACTCCCGCGAGAGCACCGGGTGGCACGCGATGAACACGAGCCGCAGCATGTCGTCGTCGATCGGCTCCCAGTCGTCGTCGGACGACTCGGACAGATCGTGCGCGATCGCGCGGTAGCGCTCGTCCAGCGCTCCGCGACGGCGCCAGGTGTCGATCGCCCGACGTTTTGCGACGGCGGTCAGCCACGCACCGGGATTGCGGGGGATGCCGGCATCCGGCCATTGCTGGATGGCCTCGACCAGCGCCTCCTGCGCGAGATCCTCCGCGAGGCCCACGTCGCCGGTCGCCTTCGCCAGCGTCGCGACGATGCGCGCACTCTCGATGCGCCAGACGGCGTCGACGGTGCGGTGGATGTCGTCGGTCATGATCGTGGGCTCGTGTCGACTGGGATGCGGGGAGGGGCGCGCTGCGCGTGTCAGCGCGCGTCGCCGCCGACCTCGACGCCGAGGTCCTCGCGCCACCCCTTCTCCTTCTTCACGTACTCGTTGTCCTGGTAGTCCGCGAAGTCGGAGTCGTCGGTCATGCGACGCACCTCGATCTTGTTGCCGGGGCCGAGCGGTGCGCGCTTGGCCCACTCCACGGCCTCGTCCTGCGTGGCCACCTGGATGGTCCAGAACCCGTTGAACAGCTCATGGGTCTCGCCGTACGGGCCGTCGGTCACCAGCGGCGCGTCGGCGGTGAACTCCACCACGGCGCCCTGCGCGGCATCCGTCAAGCCGTCGCCGCCGAGGAGGACCCCCGCCTTGATCATGGACTCGTTGTAGGCGCCCATCGCGTTGATGACGGCCTCGAAGTCCATGTCCTCGTAGTTCTGCTCCGAACCGCTGTTGCGCATGATCAGCATGTACTTCGACATGATGTGGATCCTTCGTCTCGGTGGGGCTGCGGTGCCGCCCCTCTACTATCGCGTCGAACGGCATCGGCCGGAATCGACATCGCACGTAGAATCCACGAGTGGCAAAACTCTACTTCCGCTACGGGGCGATGAACTCCGGCAAGTCGACGGCTTTGCTGCAGGCGGCGTACAACTACGAGGAGCGCGGTCAGCGCGTGCTGCTGGCCAAGCCCGCGATCGACACGAAGGGCGCGGGGGAGGTCTCCAGCCGCCTGGGCATGACCCGTCCGGTCGACTTCCTCATCGGGCCGGATGCCGATCTGCGGGCACTGTTCCGGGAGCACCGTGAGCGCGTGCGTGCGGCGGCGGCCGACGAGCTGCTGCCCGAGACGGCGCCCGACGTGGCGTGCCTGCTCGTGGACGAGGCGCAGTTCCTCACCCGCGACCAGGTGGACGACCTGCTGCGGATCGTGGTGCTCGACGGCGTGCCCGTGCTCGCCTACGGCATCCGCACCGACTTCCGCACCCACGCGTTCCCCGGCTCGGCGCGGCTCATGGAGCTCGCCCACTCGCTGGAGGAGCTCAAGACCATCTGCCGCTGCGGGCGCAAGGCGCTCTTCAACGCGCGTCTGGTCGGCGGTAGGTTCGTCTTCGACGGCGACCAGGTGGCCATCGACGAGCTGACCGCCGACCGCGTGACCTACGAGTCGATGTGCGCCGAGTGCTACCTGCGCGAATCGGGTGGCCGCCTCGACGGATAGCGCGACACACGGGCGCCGGCTTGCTTGGTCAGACCACTGACGTCTATCGTGGTCAGACCACGAAGAGGAGGACCGTGCCAATGACGGACAAAATCGAAGCACCGGCACGCGCCTGGAAGGTCGTGCTGGACAAGATCGAGACCGATCTGCTCGAAGGCCGACTGGGACCCGGTGACCGTCTGCCCTCGGAACGCGATCTCGTCGCGCAGTTGGGCGTCGGGCGATCGAGCGTCCGCGAGGCGCTGCGCGTGCTCGAGGTGATGGGGCTCATCCGCACCGGCACCGGCTCAGGCCCCTCTGCCGGCGCCATCGTCATCTCTTCGCCAACGGGGGGGATGTCGGCGCTCCTGCGGCTGCAGGTGGCCGCTCAGGGCTTCCCCATCGACGATGTCGTCGCCACCCGCCTGTTCGTGGAGGAGTGGATCGTCGCGACTCTTGCCGCCAAGCCCGATGCCGATCTCGAGACCGCCCGCGCGACGGTCGAGGCGATGGATGCCGCGCCGCTGCCGCCGGAGGAGTTCCTCGCCCTGGACGCACAGTTCCACTACGCACTCGCTGCGGCATCCGAGAACACCGTGGTCGCTGCGACCATGGCGGGCCTGCGCTCCGCCATCGAGGGCTACACCTCCCAGATCGCCGGCCGCATCGCCGACTGGCCCGCCGCCAGCGAGCGCCTGCGCCACGAACACCACCAGATCCTCGACGCCATCGACGCCGGTGACGCCGAGCGCGCCCGCGCGCTCATCCCCCAGCACATCTCCGGCTACTACGCCCCCTGACCCCGAGAGGTATTCACATGGTCAAGCGCCAGCTTCCCAAGCCCACCGAACTGCTCGAGCTCATGCAGTTCAAAAAGCCCGAACTCAACGGCACCAAGCGCCGGCTCGACAGCGCGCTCACGATCGCCGACCTGCAGAAGATCGCCCGCCGTCGCACCCCGAAGGCCGCGTTCGACTACACCGACGGCGCCGCCGAGGGGGAGCTGTCCCTCACGCGCGCGCGTCAGGCGTTCGAGGACATCGAGTTCCACCCCGACATCCTGCGTCCCGCCGCCAACGTCGACACATCGGTGGAGGTGCTCGGCGGCCGCTCCGCGCTGCCCTTCGGCATCGCCCCGACCGGCTTCACTCGCCTCATGCAGACCGAGGGCGAGACGGCAGGCGCCGGTGCGGCCGCGACCGCCGGCATCCCGTTCACGCTTTCGACCCTCGGCACCACCTCGATCGAGGACGTCAAGGCCACGAACCCGAACGGCCGCAACTGGTTCCAGCTGTACGTCATGCGCGACCGTGACATCTCCTACGGTCTGGTGGCCCGCGCGGCCGCCGCCGGGTTCGACACCCTCATGTTCACCGTGGACACGCCCATCGCGGGCGCCCGCCTGCGCGACAAGCGCAACGGCTTCTCCATCCCGCCGCAGCTCACCGTCGGCACGATCATCAACGCGATCCCGCGGCCGTGGTGGTGGATCGACTTCCTCACCACTCCGAAGCTCGAGTTCGCGTCGCTGTCGACCACCGGCGGCACCGTGGGCGAGCTGTTGAACGCGGCCATGGACCCGACGATCAGCTACGAGGACCTCGAATACATCCGCAGCATCTGGCCCGGGAAGATCATCATCAAGGGCGTCCAGAACGTCGCCGACAGCAAGCGGCTCATCGATCTGGGCGTCGACGGCATCGTGCTGTCCAACCACGGCGGGCGCCAGCTCGACCGGGCGCCCATCCCGTTCCACCTGCTGCCGCAGGTCGTGCGCGAGGTGGGCAAGGATGCCACGGTCATGATCGACACCGGCATCATGAACGGCGCCGACATCGTGGCCTCGATGGCGCTCGGGGCGAAGTTCACGCTCATCGGCCGTGCGTACCTCTACGGCCTCATGGCCGGTGGCCGCGCCGGCGTCGACCGTACGATCGAGATCCTCCGCACCGAGATCGAGCGCACCATGGCCCTGCTCGGCGTCTCGAGCATCGAGGAGCTGGAGCCCCGCCACGTCACGCAGCTGCAGCGGCTCACGCCTGTCGCGCAGCCCGCGGACGTGGCGCTCCCGCACCCCATCGCCTGAGGCGACACGACGGAAGGACGGCCCGGTGCGGGCCGTCCTTCTGCGTTGCGGCGCCAGCCCGCTAGCTGGGTGGTCGCGTTCGTCCCTGTGCGGAGTGGAGGTCGGTGCGTATGCGCCGACCGAACCGGGGCAGCCGGCCCGGGGTGGGCTTCGGTGGTCGCGTTCGACCCTGTGCGGGGTGGATTCCGGTGCGTGTGCGCCGACCGAACCGAACCGGGGTGGTCCGAGAGCCGCGGGGCTACCGGGCGCGCGTCACACGCGGACGGGGAGGCGGGGGATGAGGTCGGTGAGGAACGCGGCGGTGTCTTCCCAGCCGTCGACGGCGTGGCAGGTGACGCCCATCGCCAGCACCGGGTAGTCGTTGCCGTCGGGGTCGAGGCGATCGCCGACGAACAGCATGTCGTCGAGCGGGATGCCGGTCTGCTCCGACAGCTGCCGCATGCCGTAGGCCTTGTCGATGCCGCGGTGGGTGATGTCCACCGACGTGGAGCCGCCGGAGCGCACCTCGAGGTCGGGGATGCGCGCGGCCACGGCTTCGCGCAGGGCGTTCTTCTTCGCGCCGGTGGGATCCCAGGCGATCTTGGCCGCCAGTGGCGCGGACTGGCCGAGCGCGGAGAAGGTGATCTGCGAGCCGCGGTCCTCGAGGATGTCGCCCCAGGTCTCGCTCTCCCACAGCTCCAGGCGTCGTGCCTCTTCTTCGACGGCCGCGAGCGCGCGGGCCTTCTCGTCGTCGGTCAGACGGTGGGCGTAGACGGTGCCGATGCCGTCGGCCGTGAGGCGGTAGTACTGCGTGCCGCAGGTGGGGAGGAGGTGGAGGGCATCCCGCACGGCGTCCGAGGCTGCCGGCAGGTTGTCGACGACCTGCACCTGGAACTGCTGCAGCTGACCGCCGGAGATGATGGCGACCTCGACGCGTTCGGCCAGTTCCACCAGCAGCGCGCCCATGCGCGGGTCGATGGCGCTCTTGGACGGCGCGAGGGTGTCGTCCAGATCGAAGGCGATGAGGCGGGGGGTCGGCATCGGTCGCTCCTGTCGGACGTGAGTGTAAGAAGGGCCCCGCCTTTCGGCGGAGCCCCTCTGTTGTCGGGGTGACAGGATTTGAACCTGCGGCCTCGTCGTCCCGAACGACGCGCGCTACCAAGCTGCGCCACACCCCGTGGCAACCCCTCTAGCCTACCCGATGTGAGGGCGTGCTCCGAACCGGATCATGCTCGCGGAACCAGCGTGAGCAGCGTCGCCTCGGGCAGGCACCCGAATCGCACCGGTGCGTAGATCGAGTGTCCGATGCCCGCGCTCACGTTCAGCGGGGCGGATGCCGCGCCGGTCGTCCACGTGCTGAGGCCCCGCGCCTGATCGAGCGGGATGTCGCAGTTGGCCACGAGGGCCGAGCGCGATCCGGGGATGCGCACCTGGCCGCCGTGGGTGTGGCCGGCGATGAGCAGATCCGCCCCCCGCGCGGTGAAGTCGTCGAGGATGCGCCGGTACGGGGCGTGGGTGACGCCGAGGTTCAGATCCCCCGCCGGCAGTGGAGCGAGCGCCGCGTGCATCTGGTCGAGGTCGTCCCAGTCGCGGTGGGCGTCGCTCACGCCGAAGGCGCGGATGTGCAGGCCCCCGGCATCCACCATCGCCGCGCTGTTGTCGAGGTCGACCCAGCCGAGCTCGTCGGTCAGGAACCGGTCGAGCGCGCCCGTGTCGAGCCGCGTCGCCTTTCGGTGGCGCTGCGAGGGACCGCCGAAGTAGCGCAGCGGGTTGCGGGGGGAGGGGGCGACGAGGTCGTTGGAGCCGTGCACGTAGACGCCGGGGATGCCGGCGAAGGGAGCCAGCGCCATCCGGATGCCGTGCAGGCCCTCGGCATGGCCGAGGTTGTCGCCGGTGTTGACCACGAGGTGGGGCTCGAGTTCGGCCAGGGACGCGATCCAGCGCTGCTTGCGCCTCTGCCACGGCGCCATGTGGGCATCGGAGATGTGCAGGATGCGGATGGGCCGCGTGCCGGCCGGCAGCAGCGCGAGGTCGTGCCGGCGCAGCGTGTACAGGTGCCGCTCGATGCCGATGCCCCAGACCGCAGCTGCAGCTCCCGCCGCCCCCACCGCCGCGAGGGCGGTGAGGGCGATGCGGGGCGCGGTGGCGCGCTCAGCCACAGGTGAGGGTGATGGTCGCGCCGCGACCGGTCACGGTGCCGGCAGCGGGCGTGGTGCCCGTCACCTTGGGGCCATCGTCGTTACCAGGCCCGTCGCCCCCGCCGCCGTCCGCACAGGGGACGATCGACGAGAAACCGGCGCTCCGCAGGGCATCGACCGCCTTGTCGGAGGTCATGCCGGCCACCGTGGGCACTGCCACACCCTGACCGTTGCTGGGGCTGATCCGCACGGTGGTGCCTCCGGGCACCCGACCGGCGCCCGGGTCCTGCGCGGCGATGATGCCGGCGGCCTCCGCGGCGTCGACGGGCTCGGTCACCTCAACGCTGAACCCGGCGGCCTCGAGCGTCTTCGTGGCATCCTCGACGGTCATGCCGACGACGCTGGGAAGGTCGGAGAGGATCTGGCGGGTGAGGTTGGCGTCGGGACGCGGGAAGGCGTCGCCGCCGTACTTCGCGTTGGCCGCGCGCTGCATCTCGGGCCAGATCGCATGCCGCATGCGCCACAGCTGGTAACCGTTGGCGCGCATGCGGTGCAGCTCCGAGAAGCCCTCCACGTTGCCGACCCAGACGACCGTCGCGACCTTGGTCGAGCTGCCGTCCATCCAGGTCTGGAACTGCTCGTGGATACCGGTCTTGCCGATCACGGGCACGCCGTCGAAGGTGCGCGACGCGATGGCGGAGCCGCTGTTGATGACGTTCGCGAGCGTGTACGCCGCCGTCGCCGCGACGGTCTCGTCGAGCACGCGCGTGCACGTGGTCTCCGGGATCGGAAGGTCGTTGCCGGCCGAATCGGTGATGCGGTCGATCGCCTTCGGCTCGCAGTACATGCCGCCCGAGGCGATGGTGGCGTAGACGCCCGCCATGTCGATCGGGGCGATGTTCATCGAGCCGAGGATGTCGTACGGCGCGTTGGGCGAGTTGCCCGCCTCATACGTCTTGGTGCCGTCGGCGATCGTCACGCCAAGGCGGTCGGCCATCTTGTTGATGTCGCAGACGTTGAGCTTCTCCGCCATGGCGAAGAACCCGGAGTTGAGCGAGTCGGAGGTGAACTTGAACGGCGTGCTGACGTAGCCGCGCGACCCCTCGAAG
The DNA here is from genome assembly GCF_042885955.1 of Microbacterium sp. NPDC058021. Classification (NCBI taxonomy): domain Bacteria; kingdom Bacillati; phylum Actinomycetota; class Actinomycetes; order Micrococcales; family Microbacteriaceae; genus Microbacterium; species Microbacterium sp. NPDC058021. The sequence goes on along the minus strand of NZ_JBHVRF010000003.1, from coordinate 162,907 downwards.
TTACCGACCTCACCGGCGCGGATCGTCTGGGTGCCGAGGTCGCAGCCGCGGTCGATCTTGAAGGTGCGCAGCGTGCCGTTGAGGGTCTCGTTGACGGAGTGCCCCTTCTCGAGCCACTCCAGCAGGGTGAAGACCTTGTAGGTCGAGCCGACGTTGAAGCCGTTGGATCCGCCGTTGGCCTTGCGGGTGTTGAAGTTGATGGCCGAGTACGTGGGGTCTTCCAGCTGGGAGGCCGACTGCGCGTAGTTCTTGTTCTGCACCATCGACAGCACACGGCCGGTACCGACCTCCAGCTGCACGCCGGAGGAGCCCAGGTTGATGCCGTCCATCGCCTTCGGCACGATCGAGATCGCTTCCTCCGAGGCGGCCTGCAGGTCGAGGTCGATGCTCGTGTAGATGCGGTACCCACCCTGACGCAGCGCAGCCTTGCGCTCGTCGGAGGTCTCGCCGAACACCGGATCGGTTTCGACGATCGTGCGCACGTAGTCGCAGAAGTAGGCCGATCCGCCGGCCATCTGGCAGCCCTGATCGGTCGGGGTGATGTTGGGCGTGATGGGCTCTGCGTAGGCCGCGTCGTACTCGGCCTGGGTGATCTTGCCGTCGGCGAGCATGCGGTCCAGCACGTAGTTGCGCCGGTCGAGGGTCTTCTTGTACCCGTTCGCCACGCCGTTGGTCTCGCTGTCGGGACGGTCGATGCGGTACCCGTTGGGCTCCTGCACCATGCCCGCGAGGGTCGCGGCCTGGCTGAGCGTCAGGCTGGCGGCATCCACCCCGAAGTAGTACTTGGCCGCGGCGCCGATGCCGTAGGTGCTGCCGCCGAAGTTGACGATGTTGAGGTAGCCGAGGAGGATCTCGTCCTTCGTGTACGTCTTCTCCAGCTGAATGGCGTAGCGCATCTCCTGGAGCTTGCGCTGCAGGCCGCCCTCCGAGATGTCGCCGTTGGTGGCCTCGAAGTAACAGGCGTCCCGCTCTTCGGCGTTGGCGGCGTTCTCCTCGCAGCGCTGCACGAGGATGTTCTTCACGTACTGCTGGCTGATGGAGGACCCACCGCGGTCGGAGGTGCCCCGGACGTTGGCGATCACGGCGCTCATCGTGCCGACGAGGTCGACACCGCCGTGCTTGTAGAAGTTCTTGTCCTCACTGGCCAGCACCGCGTCGTAGACGAGGGGGCTGACCTGGTCGAACTCCATCGGCACGCGGTTCTGGTCATAGAACCGGGCCAGCAGCACGGGCTGGTCGTTGTGGGTCGCGTAGATCTCGGTCGGCTCCATGAGCTCGTCGATCTCGAGATAGCTCGGCATGTTCTCGAACATCGAGATCGCATTGCCTGCCGCGTAGCCGCTGACGGCGATGGCGGGCGTGACCGTCGCGGTGACCAGGATGCCTGCCACGGCGCTCAGGCCGACCAGGCCCAGTACACCGCCGAGCACACCGCTGGCCGTCCGTTTCTTGTGGGGCATAGGCTGATCGTAAGCCAGAACCCTGGGGGAAGGCTCGACAGGATGCCGTGCGTCGCGCCGTGCGGGTGCCCGGCGAGCCCGCCTTGAAACGTCGAGATCCGGAGCCGCCATGACCACCTGGGAATACCTCACCACCCCCCTGCTGATCCACAACACCGCTGCCATCCTCAACAACTGGGGCAAGCAGGGGTGGGAGCTGGTGCAGGTCGTGACCGGTCCCGAAGGCGGCCTGGTGGCCTACCTCAAGCGCCCGACCGGCGGCGGCTCGGCCAACGCCGGCCTCGACGCCGCGGCGCAGGCCGCCCGTCAGTTCGAGGGGGAGTGAGCATGGGTCTCTCCGCGCGTCTGACCGAGCTCGGCATCGAGCTTCCCGCCGTCGTCCCGCCCGTCGCCGCCTACGTGCCGGCGAAGGTGCACGGCGACCTCGTGTACACCGCGGGGCAGCTTCCGATGGTCGCGGGCGCACTCCCGGCCACGGGCAAGGTGGGCGACGGCCACGGCCTCGTCCCTGCGGCGGATGCCGCCTCCTACGCGCGCCAGTGCGCGCTCAACGCGATCGCCGCCGCCGCGGCCGCCGCCGGGGGCGTCGACCGCCTGGCCGGCGTGCTGAAGGTCACCGGCTTCGTGGCATCCGTCCCCGAGTTCACCGGCCAGCCCGGCGTCATCAACGGTGCGAGCGAGGTGCTCGGCGAGATCTTCGGCGACGCCGGTCGCCACGCCCGCTCGGCGGTCGGCGTGCCGGTGCTGCCGCTGGACAGCCCCGTCGAGGTCGAGGTCGTCTTCACCCTCGCCTGAGCCGAGCCGCGAACGCAGAGATCCCCGGGACGAGCGAATCGGCCCGGGGATCTCTGCGTGCGGATGGCTCTCAGCGCACCTGCGCGGAGATCACGCTCATCACGGCGGTGTCGGCCAGGGTCGTGGTGTCGCCCACCTCGCGGCCTTCGGCGACGTCACGCAGCAGCCGCCGCATGATCTTGCCCGACCGCGTCTTGGGTAGCTCGCCGACGATGTACACGTCGCGGGGGCGCGCGATGGGGCCGATCTGCTCACCGACCCACGACCGCAGACCCCCGGCCAGTCCCTCGGGGGAGTGCGCGGAGAGGTAGCTCTGCTTGATGATGACGAATGCCACGACCGCCTGGCCGGTCGCCTCGTCCGAGGCCCCCACGACCGCCGCCTCGGCGACCGCTTCGTTGGCCACGAGCGCCGATTCGATCTCCGTCGTCGACAGCCGGTGACCCGAGACGTTCATGACGTCGTCGACGCGGCCCATGAGCCACACGTCGCCGTCGTCGTCGAGACGGGCGCCGTCACCGGCGAAGTAGTAGCCCTGCGTGCGGAACTTCTCCCAGTACGTCTCGACGAAACGGTCGGGGTCGCCCCAGATGCCGCGCAGCATGCTGGGCCAGGGCTCGGTGACAACGAGCAGGCCGCCGTTGCCGTTGCCGACATGGGTGCCGTCCTCATCGACGACGTCGATCGAGATGCCGGGCAGGGCGACTTGTGCCGCGCCGGGTTTGGTCTCGGTGACCCCCGGCAGCGCGGAGATCATGATCGAGCCGGTCTCGGTCTGCCACCACGTGTCGACGATGGGCGTCGTCTTGCCGCCGATGATCTTGCGGTACCACATCCACGCCTCGGGGTTGATGGGCTCTCCCACCGATCCGAGCAGTCGCAGCGACGAGAGATCGAACTTCTGCGGCACTTCGCGCCCGACCTTCATGAAGGAGCGGATGGCGGTGGGCGCGGTGTAGAGGATCGTGACGCCGTACTTCTCGACGATCTCCCACCACCGGCCCGGATGCGGCATGTCGGGGGTGCCCTCGTACAGGACCTGCGTCGCGCCGTTGGCCAGCGGGCCGTACGCGACGTAGCTGTGGCCCGTGACCCAGCCGATGTCGGCGGTGCACCAGAACACGTCGGTCTCGGGGTGCAGGTCGTGCACGACCCGGTTCGTGAACGTCGTCTGCGTCAGGTAGCCGCCGGAGGTGTGCAGGATGCCCTTGGGCTTACCCGTCGTGCCGGAGGTGTACAGGATGAACAGCGGGTTCTCGGCGGGGAAGGGCTGCGCCTCATGCTGGGGTGAGGCTGCCGGCACGACGTCGTGCCACCACAGGTCGCGTCCCTCGGTCCACTCGACGTCGTTGCCGCCGCGGCGCACGACCAGTACGTGCTCGACCGTCTCCTGCGCGCCGCCGCCGTTGCGCCCGGCCAGGGCGAGGTCGACGGCGGGCTTGAGGGGGGAGACCTTGCCCTTGCGGTAGCCGCCGTCGGCGGTGATGACCAGCTTCGCGCCGGCATCGTCGATGCGGGTGCGCAGGCTGTCGGCGGAGAACCCGCCGAACACGACGGAGTGGATGGCGCCGACACGGGCGACGGCGAGCATGGCCGCCACCGCCTCGGGGATCATCGGCAAGTAGATCGCGACGCGGTCGCCGGCGCCGACGCCGAGGTCGGTGAAGACGTTCGCGAGGCGCTTGACCTCGTCGGTCAGCTCGGCGTATGTCACGCGGCGGGAGTCGCCCGGCTCGCCCTCCCACAGCAGCGCCACCCGGTCGCCGTTGCCTGCCTCGACATGGCGGTCGAGGCAGTTGTAGGCGACGTTGAGCTCGCCGTCGGCGAACCACGTCGCGAACGGCGGGTTCGACCAGTCCAGCACCTGCGTGAACGGCTTGTGCCAGTGCAGCAGGTCGCGGGCCTGGTCGGCCCAGAACCCCTCGCGGTCGGCGGCGGCCCGTTCGTACAGTTCCGCAGTCGCCACGGCGTTGTCGGCGAACTCTGCGGATGGCGCGAACCGGCGCGTCTCGTTCAGCAGGTGGTCGATCTGGCTGCTCATCGGCACGCTCCTTTGCGGGTCGGCGTGACGGACTGACCGTCATCGCGGGTCACTCTATTGAGCCACGCGGCCGGCTCACTACCGCCGATAGTGGGGGGCAACGACGGATGCCGGCACGAATTTGAGTAGAAACGGCGCGCTCGTTTGGTGCGGCGGGCCCGGCTTTGTAAGCTCGGTCTCGGCCGAATTCAATTTCTGGCATATGCAACGCCCGTCCTCCCCCCGGACGGTGTTCGTTGTCCGGCGGCATCCCATTCCCCCCATGGGATGCCGCCACTTCCTTTTTCGCCTCCTCCCCAGGGCGGATCGTCGGGTGGTACGTCCACCGATCGAGGTCTGCGGCCCGCGCCGCGAGTGCACTTCGGCTTAGCGTCGCGGCATGACCACAGCCTTCGTCGTCCAGCCGAGGCGACCCTCCGCCGCGCCCGCCACCGGTGCACCCCTCACTAGGCCGGTGGTTCCGTTCGTCGGTGCGCGGCCCCGGGACCGCGTCGTCGCCGCGCCCGCGCCGCAGCCTCGCCGCGCGGTGCCGGCTGATGTCGCGCTCGCCCCGCTCGCGACGTACCTCGCGGACCCCGAGGTGACCGACGTGTTCGTCAACGGGGCCGGTGGCCTGTTCGTCGACCGCGGCCACGGCGCGCAGCCGGTCGCCGCGTGGCGGGCGGCGGAAGAAGAGGTACGCGCGCTCGCCGTCGATCTGATCGCGCTGGGCGGGCGCCACCTCGACGACGCGACACCGTGCGTCGACGTGCGGCTGGAGGGCGGGCTGCGTGTGCACGCCGTGCTGCCGCCGGTCTCGCGCGGCGGCACCCTCATCTCGGTGCGGGCCGCTGCGGCGCAGGTGCCCGACCTCGATGCCCTGCAGGAGCGCGGCATGTTCACCGCACGCACGCGGGAGCTGCTGGACGCGCTCGTGACCGAGCGCATCAACCTGATGGTCACCGGCGCGACAGGCGCGGGCAAGACCACGCTGCTCGCGGCTCTGCTCGACCGCGTGCCGCACAGCGAGCGCATCGTCACGATCGAGGATGTGGCGGAGCTGCGGCTGCGGCACCCGCACCACGTGCGGCTCGAGGCGCGCCAGCCCAACCTCGAGGGCGCGGGTTCGGTCCCGCTGGCGCGGCTGGTGCGTGAGGCGCTGCGCATGCGACCCGATCGGCTGGTGGTGGGGGAATGCCGTGGCGAAGAGGTGCGCGAACTCCTGACGGCACTGAACACCGGGCACCACGGCGGCGCGGGGACGATGCACGCAGGCGGCATCGGCGAGGTGCCGGCGCGGCTGGAGGCTCTCGGCGCGCTCGCCGGGATGGATGAGCGGGCGGTGGCGCGCCAGGTGGTCAGCGCCATCGGCTGCATCGTGCACGTGGCGCGCGGCGGCGATGGGGTGCGCCGGGTCGTCGGCATGGCCCGGCCGGTGCTCACCGGCGCCGGGCTGTCCCTCGACGAGGTGCCGCGGTGAGAGGGCGGCGGCCGCCACCGCCGTCGGCGGATGCCGCGGCGACGACCGTGCTGCAGCTGGCGGTGCTGCTGCAGGCGGGCATCACGCCGTCCCAGGCGTGGCGGCATCTGGCGTCAGCGGGCGATGCGGTGGCGGCCGGGGTGTGCGAACGCACCGCTGCGGGAGTCGCCGTGCCCGCGGCGATCGCGACGGCAGGCGACGCCTGGCGCCCGGTCGCCGACGCCTGGACGGTCGCCACAACGGTCGGTGCGCCGCTCGCTTCGAGCCTGCGCGCCGTCGCCGAGGCCCTGCGCGACGCGCAGCAGGCCGCCGACGACGTGCGGGTGGCGCTGGCGGAACCTGTCGCCACGTCCCGGCTCATCGCCTGGCTGCCGGTGGTGGCCGTCGGGCTGGGCGCCGCGCTCGGATTCGACTCCATCGGCGTCGTCTTCACCCAGCCGCTGGGCGCGGCGGCGGTGGTGGCCGGTGCGCTGTGCATGCTGGCGGCGCACCGCTGGACGGCGCACCTGGTCGGGCGGGCGCAACCGCCGCCCGGCATCCCGGGGCTGGAGGCCGAGCTCTTCGCCGTCGCGCTGGCGGGCGGGGCCTCGATTCCGCGCGCCCAAGAGCTGGTCGTCGCCGCCGGTGCCGAGCCCGAGGCTGCGACCTCGGCCGTGCTCGACCTCTCCCGCACCGCGGGAGCGCCGGCGGTCGAACTGCTGCGGGCTGCCGCCGCGCACGCCCGCCATCGTGCCCGGGTCGACGGGCGGCTGCGCGCGGCGCGGCTCTCGTCGCGCCTGCTCCTGCCGCTGGGTGTCTGCACGCTGCCCGCCTTCCTGCTGCTGGGCGTCGCCCCCATGCTGCTCGGCGTGCTGGCAGCCACGCCGCTCACTCTCTGACCCGTGCCCACCCTCAACAACCGAAGGAGCACCATGACACGGAAACACCCTCCCGCCCTCCCCGCGCTCACGCGTCGCCGGGCGGCGCGGCTGCTCGACGACGACGCCGGGGCCGCGACCGCGGAGTACGCCGTGGCGACCATGGCCGCTGTCGCGTTCGCCGGTCTTCTGGTGGTGATCATGCGCTCCGACGAGGTGCGCGGCATCCTCACCGACCTGGTGCGGCGCGCCCTCACGGTCGCCTGATGCCCCGCCGCCGGTGGGGCGAGCGTGGCTCGGTGACGGCCGAGTTCGCGGTCGCCCTGCCTGCGGTGGTCGTCGTCTTCGTGCTGTTCGCCGGGGCCCTGAGCGCCTCGGGGCGCCAGGTCAGACTCGAGCAGGGCGCGGCGCAGGGCGCGCGGCTGGCGGCGCGGGGCGAGGTCGACGCACGCGTGCAGGATGCCGTGTCGCGCGCGGTCACCGGTGCCACCGCCGCCATCGGATCCGACGGCGACCTGGTGTGCGTCACGGCCACCGCGCCGACGGGCCTGCCCCTGCCGCTCGGCGCGCTGCGCGCGACCGCGTGCGCAGTGGGGGAGGGTCGCTGATGCCCGGTGCGGTCGCCGCCGTCGGTGTGCTGGCGACGGGCGTGCTCCTCGGCGCGTCGCTGCTGAGCGTCGGAACCGCGGCGGCGTGGAGCCAGCGGCTCTCTGGGGCCGCCGACGCCGCCGCGCTCGCCGCTGCCGACGCGGCATCGGGTGCCGTCGCAGGCGTGCCGTGCGAACGTGCAGCCGAGGTCGCCGCCACCGCGGGGGCGGCGGTGATCGCGTGCGAGCTCGACGACCTCGTGGCCACCGTCACCCTCGGTGCGACGTACGGTGTTCTGCCCGTTTCGGTGGCCGCCCGTGCCGGTCCGCCGCCGGGAGCGCCTGCCGGTCCGCCTCTGGCCCCGCCGTGAGGGGTGTGATGGAGACGTCGGAGATCTCTCGGTGTTCTCCAAGCGAGCGCTGAACGGGCGTGGTTATCCTTTCGCTCCGTCGGGCGACGGCGGACACCCGACTGACGGACGTCGTGGATTTCCCCGGCCGTCCTCAGATGATCCGCGAGCAGTCGCCTGAGTACCCTGTCGCCGCGTCTCCAGCGGTGGTTCCGGCCGTCAGCTGCATTCGGCACGATCACCGGTGGGGTGCGGTGCGACCACGTGCGCCGCACCGCGGCGCAAGTCGGAAGGCACTCATGAACTCGCACCTCTCTTTCCTGCGCCGTCGGCGCCATCGCAGGCACGGCCTGCTCGCGGTTGTCGGCACGCTCGCCGCAGCCGCACTGGTCGCGACGCCGTTGATGCCCGCACAGGCGAGCATCGACGACGCCGCCCCGGTGGCCGACGCGAGAATCGGACCGAACACCGAGATCATCACCAAGGCCCCCGCCGAGGGACTGCGGACCACGACCTATCTGCCGCCCACGGCCATCGTGCCCGATCCCGCAGTCCCGTACCCCGACGATGCACCGGCGGACTTCACCTCGCAGTACGGGTTCATCGGCATCATCAACACCACGTCGGTCGATGACCCGTCCCTCATCGGTGAGATGTACTGCATCTCCGTGCGCGTGCCCGCCGCTGCCGGCATCAGCTACCGGTCGGGGGCATGGTCGGAGGCCAATGTGCCGAACATCGGTTACGTCACCTACGTCCTCAACAACTATTTCCCGGCGGTCGCTGCGCCGGCGGGGCTGACGCCCGACCAGCAGGCGGCCGCCGTGCAGGCGGCGATCTGGTACTTCACGGACGGGGTGGTGCTGGGCGTGGATTCGCCTGTTCGCGCTGCCACCGCGGCGATCATCGCGGACGCCCAGGCCAACGGGCCGGTCACCGAGCCGGCGGCGCCCGAGGTGGCGATCAACCCGGCATCCGTCTCCGCACCCGTGGGGAGTGTCGCGGGGCCCTACGTCGTCACGGCCGGCGGCGCCGCGGCGGTGACCGTGAGCGTGCCGACGGGCTACACGATGTACAGCGACGCCGCCGCCACGATGCCGATCGCGAACGCGAGCAGCGTCCCCTCGGGGACATCGATCTGGGTCACCGGGCCAGGGGCGACGGGCGTGGAAACAGTCCTCAACGCGCGAGCCAGCGTGACGGTGCAGCGAGGCAACATCTACCTCTACGACGGCGACACCCCGTTGTACAGCGAGGCGCAGCCGCTGATCCTCGCCGAGACGACGCAGCTGGATGCCGTCGCGACGGCGACGACGGAGTTCTTCACCGCCGGCGAGCTCACCGTCCACAAGGCATATGCCGGGGGCGCCGTGGGCCGGCAGGGCGTTGCTCAGCTCCTCATCGACTGCGGCGAGGGCTACACGTTCGCGCAGGACATCCCCGCGGGGACCAGCACGACCCAGACCTACTCGTTCCGCGGCATCCCGGTCGGCAACACGTGCACGGTCACCGAGCCGACCACAGGAGCCACCACCGAGGTCGGCGTCACCACCGACGCCCCGCAGACGGGAACGATGGCCGAGGAGGGCATCGCGCTGACGGTGACCAACACCGTTGAGCTCAACCCCGGCTCGCTCACCGTGGTCAAGGTCATCGACGGCACGGCCGCCGGGCAGCAGTCCGCCATCTCCCTGTCGGCGACCTGCGACAACGGCCTGGCGGAGACGTTCGACATCCCCGCCGGCGCGACCGCAGGGGAGTACGCGCAGACGTTCGGCGGCCTGCCTGCCGGCACGGAGTGCACCGTTGCGGAGCGGGAGTCGGGCGCGAACAGTTCCGTACGCGTCCTCGCTGACGACCCGGTGACGGTGACCATCGCGCCGGGGGCAGTGACGGAGGCGAGGCTGACCAACACCGTGGAGCCCGAACAGGCCGCGTCCGGTAACACGGGGTCGATCTCGGGAGGCGGCGTGGCGCCGATGCCGGGAAGCGACGCGGTGCCGATGCTCGGCGGCGACGGGCTGGCGAACACCGGAGGCGACTCGCCGATGCCGCTTCTGGCGGCGGCCGCGGGCGTGATCGGTCTCGGCGCGCTGCTGATGGTCGCCGTGCGAGCGAACCGTCGCAAGGCGGAGTGAGTTGAGGGTGGGGTGGATGCCACGGCATCCGCCCCACCTGCACCCCGCACCCGGAAATGAGGGTCCTGCGCCTTGAGCGTACTCAGGTTCTGCTCTGCTCGCCGGTGTGTATGGTGTGCACGGATAGAAAGGCGGCCACCGTGGCACAGGGCAAGAAGCTCGTCATCGTCGAGTCCCCGACGAAGATGAAGTCGATCCAGGGATACCTGGGGGACGGCTACGAGGTGCTCAGCTCGGTGGGCCACATCCGCGACCTCGCGGACAAGAAGGACATTCCGGCGGAGAAGAAGAAGGCGTACGGCAAGTACTCCATCGACGTCGAGAACGACTTCGACCCGCTCTACGTCGTCAACGACCGCAAGACCAAGACGGTCGCCGAACTCAAGCGCGCACTCAAGGGCGCCGACGAGGTCCTGCTCGCCACTGATGAAGACCGCGAGGGCGAAGCCATCGCGTGGCACCTGCTCGAGGTGCTCAAGCCCAAGGTGCCCGTCAAGCGCATGGTGTTCCACGAGATCACCAAGGACGCCATCCAGGCGGCCGCCGAGAACACCCGTGAACTCGACCACGCCCTGGTCGACGCGCAGGAGACCCGCCGCGTGCTCGACCGCCTCTACGGGTGGGACGTCTCCCCGGTGCTGTGGCGCAAGATCGGCAGCGGCCGCGAGGGTCAGGCGCTGAGCGCCGGCCGCGTGCAGTCCGCCGCCACCCGCATGGTCGTCGAGCGCGAGCGCGAGCGCATGGCGTTCGTGTCCGCGTCGTACTGGGACGTCGAGGCGACCGCAGCCAAGGACGGCAGCAGCTTCGGCACGCGCCTGGCCCGCGTCGACGGGCTGCCGCTGGCACGCGGCACCGACTTCGACGACAAGGGTGAGCTGAAGAAGGCCGTCATCGTCTTCGACGAGGAGCAGGCGCGGACGCTGGCCGAGGCGATCGCCGCCAAGGCCACGGCATCCGTCAGTGCCGTCGAGGCCAAGCCCGGCACCCGCAGCCCCAAGGCGCCGTTCACGACCTCGACGATGCAGCAGGAAGCCGGCCGCAAGCTCTCGATGAGCGCCAAGCACGCCATGAGCGTCGCGCAGCGGCTCTACGAAAAGGGCTTCATCACCTATATGCGTACCGACTCGACGGCGTTGAGCACGCAGGCCGTCGAGGCCGCGCGGGCGCAGGCGACGGCGCTGTACGGCGCGGCATCCGTGCCCGACAAGCCGCGCGTCTACCGCAGCAAGAGCCGCAACGCCCAGGAGGCGCACGAGGCGATCCGTCCGTCGGGTGAGCAGTTCCGCACGCCCTCGTCGGTGTCGGCCGAGCTCGACCGCGACGAGGCGCGCCTGTACGACCTCATCTGGAAGCGCACCGTCGCCAGCCAGATGGCCGATGCGAAGTACGAGACCACGACCGTCACCCTCACCGCCACCGCGGCCGGCCGCAGCGCCGAGTTCACCGCGTCGGGCACGGTCTACACCTTCAAGGGCTTCCTCGAGGCGTACGAAGAGGGCCGCGACGAGAAGCGCGGCGACGCCGACAAGGATGCCGACCAGTCGCTGCCCGCGCTCGCCGTCGGCGACACGCTGAGCCTGCGCGACGTCGAGCCCAAGGGGCACGCCACGAGCCCCAAGCCCCGCTACACCGAGGCCAGCCTCGTCAAGGCGCTGGAGGAGAAGGGCATCGGTCGCCCGTCGACGTTCGCCAGCATCATCGACGTCATCCTCGACCGCGGCTATGTCACCAAGCGCGGGCAGGCCCTCGTGCCCAGCTGGCTCTCGTTCAGCGTCGTGCGTCTGCTCGAGGAGCACTTCGCCGACCTCGTCGACTACGACTTCACCGCTGCCCTCGAAGACGACCTCGACGCGATTGCGCGCGGGGAACAGCAGCGCGTGGCGTGGCTGAAAGACTTCTACTACGGCTCCAAGGACCACGTGGGCCTGCGTCACATCGTCGACAACCTCGGCGACATCGACGCGCGTGAGCTCAACTCCACGCGCATCGGCGACGTCGCCACGCTCCGCTTCGGCAAGTACGGCCCCTACCTCGAGGTTCCCGACCCGAGCGGCGACCCCGAGGCGAAGCCCCGCATCGTGAACGTCCCCGACGACCTCGCCCCCGACGAGCTCACCCCGCAGAAGGCGCAGGAGCTGATCGACGCGCCCGTCGCCGGCGACCGCGTGCTGGGGGAGAACCCCGACAACGGCAAGCTCATCGTCGTGAAGGACGGCCGATTCGGCCCGTACGTGCAGGAAGTGGAGCCGGTCGACCCGGACGCCGTCGACGCCGCAACCGGCGAGGTGGCGGAGGAGCCGAAGAAGAAGACCACGCGCAAGAAGGCGGAGGCGGCGCCCAAGCCCCGCACGGCGTCGCTGTTCAAGAGCATGTCGGTGGAGACGATCGACCTCGAGACGGCGCTGAAGCTGCTGTCGCTGCCGCGCGTGGTGGGAGTGGACCCCGAGACGGGCGTCGAGATCACCGCGCAGAACGGCCGGTACGGTCCCTACCTGAAGAAGGGGACCGACTCGCGCACGCTGCAGAGCGAGGACCAGCTGTTCGACATCACCCTCGACGAGGCCCTCGCGGTGTACGCGCAGCCCAAGTACGGCGCCCGCGGCGCCTCCAGCGCGCTCAAGGAGTTCGAAGCCGACCCCGTCAGCGGCAAGCCGATCAAGCTGAAGGACGGCCGCTTCGGTCCGTACGTCACCGACGGCGAGACCAACGCGACCATCCCGCGCGGCGAGAACGCCGAAGAAGTGACCTTCGAACGCGCCGTTCAGCTGCTGGCCGACAAGCGTGCCAAGGGACCCGCCCCCAAGAAGCGCGCCGCCGCACGCAAGACGACCACCCGCAAGCCCGCGGCGAAGAAGTGACCGGCGCCGGCGGACTCTGGGTCACGTTCGAAGGCGGCGACGGCACCGGGAAGACCACGCAGGCGGCCCTGCTGCAGTCCTGGCTGGAAGAGCAGGGACGCACGGTCGTGCGCACCCGCGAGCCGGGTGGCACCGAGGTGGGCGTGCTCATCCGCGACATCGTGCTGCACCACCGCGGCGACATCGCGCCCCGGGCCGAGGCCCTGCTGTACGCCGCCGACCGCGCCCACCACGTGGCCACGGTCGTCCGGCCTGCCCTCTCCCGCGGCGAGGTGGTCATCCAGGACCGGTACCTCGACTCGTCGGTCGCCTATCAGGGCGCGGGCCGGGTGCTGGATGCCGACGAGGTGCGGCAGCTGTCGCTGTGGGCGACCGAGGGTGCACTCCCCGACGTCACGGTGCTGCTGGACCTCGACCCGGCCGCGGCGCGTCAGCGGCTGGATGCCGACGACAAGCCGTTCGACCGTCTCGAGGCCGAGCAGGCGGACTTCCACGAGCGGGTGCGGGCCGGGTTCCTGTCGCTGGCGGCATCCGAACCCGAGCGGTTCGTGGTGATCGACGCGCGGCTTCCGGTCGACGAGATCGCCGCGCGTGTGCAGCGCCGCGTCGCCGCGGCCCTCTCCGCCGACACCGCGCCGTAGCGCGAGCGTCACGGAGCGGAGCTGCCGAGTCCTCCGGCGCCGACGACTCCGAGCTCGTAGGCCGCGATCACGGCCTGCACGCGGTTCGGGAGCTGCAGCTTGGCGAGAATGCGCCCGACGTGCGCCTTGACGGTCGATTCGCTGAGATGGAGGGTCTGCGCGATCTCGCCGTTGGTCAGGCCGCGTCCGACCAGGACGAACACCTCGCGCTCCCGATCGGAGAGCGCGGACAGCTCGTCGTCCGGGCGGACGTCGGGTCGCTCGAGATGGGGGACGGCGACCTCGATGAGCTTGGCCGTGACGCGGGGAGAGACGACCGAGTCGCCGGCTCTCACCGCGCGCACCGCGGCGACGAGCTCTTCGGGGCGGGTGTTCTTCAGCAGGAACCCCGCCGCTCCTGCCTTCAGCGCGCCGAACGCGAATTCGTCGCGGTCGTACGTCGTCAGCACCAGCACGCGGGTGTCGGGGTGGCGCAGCGAGATCTGCTTCGTCGCTTCGATCCCGTCCAGATCCGGCATCCGCACGTCCATGAGCACCATGTCGGGCTGGAGGCGTCGGACGGACTGCAGCGCCTCGACCCCGGTGGCGGCCTCGCCGACGACGACGATGTCCGGCTGTGCTTCGAGAACCAGGCGCAGTCCGTACCGGACGAGCTCCTGGTCGTCGACCAGCAGAACGCGGATGCCGTCGGTCACGGGCGCCTCCTCGATCATCATCCGTCCAGCGGAAGCCGGACGAAGACGCGCCAGCCGCCGCCCTCCCGAGGCCCCGCCTCCACCTCGCCATCGTAGAAGGCGCCCCTCTCCCTGATGCCGACGAGCCCCCGGCCGGGGGAGTCGGCGGGCAGCGCAGGGGCGGAAGAGTCCTGCACCAGGACGGTGACCTCGTCGTCGGCGAGCACGACGCGCACGAACACGTCCCGCACCTCACGGGCGTGCCGCAGCACGTTCGTCAGCGACTCCTGCACGATCCGGTAGACGGTGGGTCCGACGGAGGAATCCGTCGTCACCGCGCCGGTGAGCTCCAGCCGCACCGGGAGACCTGCGGCGACGAACTCGTCCACCAGCGCGGGCAGCTGCGCCGGGCCGGGCGACGCGGATGTCGTCGCGTCGTCGTCGACCCGCGCGAGCAGCCTGCGCACCTCGCCGAGCGTGCGCCGACCGGTGTCGGCGACTCGGGCGATGACGCGCTGGGACTCCTCGGGGCGGGTCGGTGCGATGGCGTTCGCCCCGTCGGCGAGGGCGATCATGACGGCGAGCGAATGGGCGATCACGTCGTGCATCTCCCGCGCGATGCGCTCGCGTTCGAGAGCGCGCGCGATGCTGGCCTCCTGGTCGCGCTCCCGCTTCATCTGCTCCGCACGCTCGACGAGCCCCGCGACGTGACGCCGCTGGTGGCCCCGGTTGATGCCGAGGAGCGTCGCGATCACCGCCGCGCCGGCGAACAGCGCCAGGCTGCTGACCCAGTCCGTCGGCCACGCGTCGAAATCCGAACGCGGAGCGAGGCCGAGGATGGGCGGACCGACCCGCACCCGCATCGCCAGGATCAGGCCGGCCACGGCGCCCGCCGCCAGCGCGACCCCCAGCGCGCGCCACGCATGCCGTGCCCGGCTCGAGAGTCCGACCTGGTAGAGCGCGAGGACCACCAGCGCGGTCTCGGCGCCGGTTCCCCACGCGGCCGAGGCGATCATGAGCACCAGCAGGGCGAGGAATGACGCGCGCGGCCACCGGTGCCGGCAGAGCACAGCGGCCACGCCGCCCGCGGTCATGAGCACGATCGGCCACAGCGGTGTCACGATCGTCGACTCGACCGACAGGTACCCGAACGCCGCGGCGAACAGCAGGTAGCCCGACAGGATCGAGCCGTCGGCCAGTGACCAGCGCGCCGCCCGGGGCCGGGGTGCGGACGCGGCATCGCCGGGCGCCGCGACGGCGGCACCCGGCGAGGAGACGGACGACGGCCTCACGCGTCGCGTTTCGTCAGCGCCACGGCGCCCGCGGTCAGCGCCGCCGCGACCCAGAGGCAGACGAACAGCGCGCCCGCTTCGGCACTGATGTGGCCGGCCCACACATCGAGGAAGGGAGCGCCCTCCGGGGCGACGCGCGCCATGGCATCCCCGGCGTTGCCGAGCAACATGACGCGCAGGACGCGCGAGAACAGGCTGTACGGCAGCACCGAGGTCAGCACGGGCCCGAGGAGCGTGACGATGAACACGATGATCGCGCCCGCGGTCGTGGAGCGCACGACCGCGCCGAGACCCACGCCGAACGCCGCACAGAGCCCGAGGTACGCCGCAGCGCCGAGCAGCGCCGGCAGCACGCCGGGCGCGCCCAGCGGCGCGTCGAGTCCGAACTGCGCGTAGAGCGGGTAGGTCGCCGCCCACGAGCCGAAGACGGTCACCAGCGCGACCACCGTCACGACCCCGAATGCCACGATCGCTTTGGCCCACAGCGCCCGCAGCCGCGTCGGCGAGGCGAGGAGGGTGGACTGGATGGCGCCCGAGGAGTACTCCGCGCCGATGGACATGACGCCGAGGATACCGGCGATGATCTGCCCGACGACCACCGTCCCGATCGTCACCTCGCCCATCGTGCGCTCGATGGACGGCACCGACGGGACTCCCGAGGACTCCAGCGTGAGGGCGAGGAACAGGGCGCCGCCGAGCCCCACGGCGAGGATTCCGCCCAGCGCCAGGAACGACGACGGCAGGCTCGTGAGCTTGATCCACTCCGAGCGGAGGGTCGCAGAGAACGGGGGGCGACGCGTGCGTGCGTCCGCCCGGTGGGCCTTGGTGGCGAGCGACGTCATCGGACGGCTCCTTCCCCGGCGGCGGGCGCCGATCGGTATTCGACCGCGCCTGCGGTCAGCGAGAGATAGGCATCCTCGAGGGAGCCTGCGACCGTGGTGATCTCGTAGAGCACCACACCGGATGCCGCGGCGGCATCGGCCACCTGCTCCGCGGTCAGCGATGTGATGTCGAGGGCCCCGTCGGGGCGGGTCGACACCGTGACCTCCGGCGCCGCGATGGCAGTGATGAGCCGGTCGGCGTCCCGGGTGCGCACGCGGACGGCGGACCGTGTGGCCCCGGCGACCACCTCGTGCATCGGGCCGTCGGCGAGGATGCGGCCCTGCCCGATGACGATGAGATGGTCGGCGGTCTGGGTCATCTCGCTCATCAGGTGGGACGAGAGCAGTACGGTGCGTCCTTCGGCTGCGAGTCGGCGCAGCAGGCCCCGGATCCACAGGATGCCTTCCGGATCGAGCCCGTTGACCGGCTCGTCGAGGATGATCGTCTGCGGGTCACCGAGGAGGGCCGCGGCGATGCCCAGGCGCTGGCCCATGCCGAGGGAGAACCCGCCGACGCGCTTGTCGGCCACGGCTTCGAGCCCGGTGAGGCCCATCACCTCGCGCACGCGCGGGGCACCGATGCGATGCGTCGCGGCGATCGACAGCAGGTGCTTGTAGGCGGTGCGGCGCCGGTGGGCCGCGCGGGCGTCGAGGAGCACGCCCACCTCGCGCAGCGGCGCGGGCAGCTCCCGATACGGACGCCCGTTGACCTCGGCTGTGCCGGAGGTGGGGCGGTCGAGCCCCACGATCATGCGCATGGTCGTGGACTTGCCCGCTCCGTTCGGACCGAGGAAGCCGGTCACTCTGCCCGGCTCGACGGTGAAGTCGATGCCGTGCACGGCCACCTTCCGGCCGTAGGTCTTCGTCAGGGATCGAACCCGGATCATCTGTGCACCTTTCGTCGCCTTCGACGCTACGGACGCGCATCAGCACCGGCATCCGCCTGTGGTCGTGACTTCGGCGGCCGACCAGTACCCAGGTCCTACCGTGGCTCCTCGCCGTGTGGGCGGCCCCGGATAGGCTGGTGCACATGGAGACCGCCGCCCCGATCACGCACGAATTGCCGTGGGGTGAGGTCTGGGGGCAGGACGCGGCCGTCGCGCAGCTGCAGGCCGCGGCATCCGACCCGGCGGCGATGACGCACGCGTGGCTCATCACGGGCCCGCCCGGATCCGGCCGCTCGACTCTCGCGCACGCGTTCGCCGCCCAGCTCATCGCGAACGACGGTGAGGACCACGTCATGCGACAGGTGCTCGCCGGCACCCACCCCGACCTCACGACCCTCCGCACCGAGGGCGTCATCATCTCGATCAAGGACGCCAGGGCGCTCGTCGAGCGCTCCTACTTCTCACCCTCGCTCGGCCGCTACCGGGTGATCGTCGTCGAAGACGCCGATCGCATGACCGAGCGCACGTCCAACGTGCTGCTGAAGGCTCTCGAAGAGCCGCCGGAGCGCACCGTGTGGGTGCTGTGCGCGCCCAGCGACGCCGACCTGCTGCCCACCATCCGCTCCCGCGTGCGCACCCTGCGCCTACGCGACCCCGAGATCGCCGACGTCGCGCGGCTCATCGTGCAGCGCACCGGCGTCGATGAGGCGGTCGCCGAGCAGTCCGCCCGCCTCGCGCAGCGGCACATCGGCATGGCGCAGCGCCTCGCGACCGATGCCGCCTCCCGCGCCCGCCGCGAGCAGACGATGCGCGCCGTGCTGAGCGTGCGCGGTGTCGGCGACGCGGTGGAGGTCGCCGGCCGCATCGTGCAGGCCGCCACGGAGGACGCCAAGTCGCTCACCGCGACTCGCGACGAGGCCGAGCGGGCCGCCCTCCGGCGTACGCTCGGCGTCGCCGAGGGGGCCGCGGCACCGCCCGCGGTGCGTGGACAGCTCAACGCGCTCGAAGACGAGCAGAAGCGGCGCGCCACGCGCAGCCTCCGCGACGGCATCGACCGGGTGCTCACCGACCTGCAGTCGCTGTACCGCGACACGCTCATGCTGCAGTTCGGCCGCGACGGCGATCTCATCAACCGCGAGCTCGAGGACGACCTGCGCGCCCTCGCCGCGGCCTGGACCATGCAGCGCACCCTCACCGTGCTCGACCAGATCTCGGTGACCCGCAGCAACCTCGAGTTCAACGCCGCGCCGGCGCTCGCCCTCGAGAGCATGCTCATCACCGTCGCCAGTGGAAGGACCCCGTGAGTCTTCGTCGTCGACTTCTCGTCGTCACCGCCTCGCTCGCCGCGCTGACGCTCGCTCTCACCGGGTGCCTTTCGGCGATGATCCCCGACCAGGCCGAGCCCGCACCCGGGCCCAGCCGCCCTCCGGTGACCGACGGCGTGTCCGCCGAGCTGCTGCCGTTCTACGAGCAGACCATCCGGTGGCAGCCCTGTGAGGGCGCGGACGAGGGCTACTACGACTGCGCCACGGTGACGGCCCCGCTCAACTGGGACGACCCGGGCGCCGGCGAGATCGATCTGGCCGTCATCCGCCGCCACGCCGACTCCGGTGAGCCGATCGCGTCGCTGCTGACGAACCCCGGCGGCCCCGGC
Source organism: Microbacterium sp. NPDC058021 (assembly GCF_042885955.1). Taxonomy (NCBI): domain Bacteria; kingdom Bacillati; phylum Actinomycetota; class Actinomycetes; order Micrococcales; family Microbacteriaceae; genus Microbacterium; species Microbacterium sp. NPDC058021. Next base: position 144,333 of record NZ_JBHVRF010000003.1, on the reverse strand, counting down.
GCCAGCGGCGTGGCTCTCATCCGCGACTCGGCGAGCTTCGCCACCGGCGACGCGCTGCGCGACGCGTACGACGTCATCGGGTTCGACCCGCGCGGGGTGGGCGAGTCCACCGCGGTGCGCTGCCTCGACGCCCCGGAGATGGACGCGTACCTGTACGACATCCCCGGCAGCCCACGCGGAACGCCCGCGTGGGAGGCCGAGCTGACCGACCGCAACGTCGGGTTCGCCGAGGCGTGCGAGGCCAACAGTGACGGCATCCTGCCCTACATCACCACGATCCAGGCCGCCCGCGACCTCGATCTGCTGCGCGGTGTGCTCGGCGATGAGCAGCTGCACTACCTGGGCTACTCGTACGGCACGTTCCTCGGCGCCACGTACGCCAAGCTCTACCCCGAGCGTGCCGGAAGGCTCGTGCTCGACGGCGCCATCGATCCCGCCGTCTCGGGTCTGGACGTCTCCACGACGCAGGCGGTGGGCTTCGAGTCGGCGCTGCGTGCCTTCATGGCGGACTGCCTCGCCGGCAGCGACTGCCCGTTCCGCGGCACGGTCGATGACGCCATGGCCGACCTCGGCACCCTGCTGGCCAGTGTCGACGCCCGCCCGCTCGACGGCGCGGACGGACGGCAGCTGGGGGCGGACACCCTCATGACCGGCATCATCGCGGCGCTGTACTCCGAAGACAGCTGGCCGTACCTCATCGCCGGTCTCACCGACGCGCTGTCGGGCAACCCCGACCTCATGCTGCAGCTCGCCGACTTCTACAACGGGCGCGAGGGTGGCGTCTACGCCGATAACTCGACCGAGGCCTTCCGGGCCTACAACTGCATGGACTACCCCGTCGGCGACGAGGCGGAGGACGAGGCGGCCGCTGCCCTGCTCGCCACCGAGGCCCCCACCGTCGCGCCGTACTGGGTCGGACCCGACGCCTGCGCCGTGTGGCCGTACCCTCCCACCGGCGTGCGCGAGCCCATCGCCGCGGCCGGTGCGGCGCCGATCGTCGTGGTGGGCACGACCAACGACCCGGCCACCCCGTACGACTGGTCGGTGTCGCTGGCGGAGCAGCTGGAATCGGGTGTGCTCGTCACGCGCGTGGGGGAGGGGCACACCGGCTACAACAAGGGCAACGCATGCGTGGATGCCGCTGTCGAGGACTATCTCGTCAACGGCACCGTCCCCGAGGACGGTCTGCGCTGCGAGTGACGCGCTTCCGGTTCGCGAGCGCACTTTCGGCCATGTAAGATCGATGATCGTGCACCGCGCAAGCGGAGTACGCCACCTTAGCTCAGACGGCAGAGCGATTCACTCGTAATGAATAGGTCAAGGGTTCGATTCCCTTAGGTGGCTCAAACCGAAAGTGGGGCTCCTCGGAGCCCCACTTTCGTATCGCCGATCGAGCGCGCAGGGGGACTCATGGATGCCGCGCTCGACGCGATCCTCGAGATCTTCAGCTGGGTGGGACTCGGCGCCGGCGTGCTCGTCGGGCTTGTCGCGCTGATCCTCTGGGCCGTCGACGGCTCTTGGCTCCCCGCGCGCGGCGTCATCGACCACGAAGACGACCGTACGGTCGTGCGCTGGTTCGACGACGCCGGGGGAGTGGGCGCCGCCACCGCGACGCACGCCGAGGCGGAGCGTCTCGCCGGCGAGTCCATGACCGACATCTGGTACCGGCTCGGCTCGCGCGATCGCTTCCGCCTGACGAAGCGCTCGCCCGCCGTGCGGGCCACCGCCAGGCTCGCCGCGGGGCTTGCGCTCCTGGGCGTGGTGGCGTTCGCGGCATCCTGGATCCTCCTGTTCGTCCGCGCGTGATCCGCCGAGTGGCGTTTCCGCCGATTGCTAGATAAGCTAGCAATATGGCAAATGAGCGAAATGTGCCGCGCTGGCTGCGCATCGGCATTCCCGTCGTCCTGGTGCTGGTGTGGCTGGTCGGCGGCGCGATCGGCGGACCTTACTTCGGCAAGGTCGATGAGGTCGCGATCAACGACCGCTCTGCCTTCCTGCCGTCCAGCGCCGACGCGACGCAGGTGAACGACCGTCTGAGCGAGTTCCTGGGCGACGACAGCATCCCCGCCCTCGTGGTGGCATCCGGCGACGGGAAGCTGACCGAAGAGCAGCTCACCGAGCTCGGCGACCTCGCCGCAGGCCTGGCCGACATCGACGCGGTCGCCGGTGAGGTGTCGCCGGCGGTGCCGTCGGAAGACGGTGAGGCGGTGCAGATCTTCGTGCCGCTGGATGCCGAGGCCGACGTCGCCGACGCGGTCACCGGACTGCGCGAGCATCTGGCCGAACAGGCGCCGGACGGGATTGAGACGTGGGTGACCGGGCCTGCCGGATTCTCCGCCGACCTCGTGGAGGGCTTCCTCGGCATCGACGGCCTGCTCCTCGGGGTCGCGCTCATCGCCGTGTTCATCATCCTCGTGATCGTGTATCGCTCACCCCTGCTGCCGGTGCTCGTGCTGCTGACTTCGGTGTTCGCGCTGTGCGTCGCGCTGCTGACCGTCTGGTGGCTCGCGAAGGCGGGCGTGGTCGTGCTGAACGGGCAGGTGCAAGGCATCCTGTTCATCCTCGTGATCGGCGCGGCGACCGACTACGCCCTGTTGTACGTCGCGCGCTTCCGGGAGTCGCTGGCCTCGGGTCAGCGGCGCTGGGAGGCGACGATGTCGGCCTGGCGCGGTGCGTTCGAGCCGATCCTCGCCTCCGGCGGCACGGTCATCGCGGGTCTGCTCTGCCTGCTGCTCAGCGACCTCGCCACCAACCGCGCGCTCGGCCCCATCGCCTCCATCGGCATCGTGTTCGCGATGCTGTCCGCCCTCACGTTCCTGCCCGCGCTGCTGGCGCTCACCGGTCGCGCGGCGTTCTGGCCGTTCGCGCCGAAGCCCGACTCCATCGGCATCCCCGACGACTTCACCAAGCCGGTCAAGGGTGTCTGGCCCCGCCAGGCGCGATTCGTGTCGCGCCACCCGCGCGCGGTGTGGATCGTCTCCACCCTCGTGCTGCTGGTCGCGTGCTTCGGCGTCACCCAGCTGAAGGCCGACGGCGTGCCCTCGAGCGACCTCGTCCTGGGCGAGTCGCAGGCCCGCGACGGTCAGGCGGAGCTCGCCGAGCACTTCCCGGGCGGCTCCGGCAGCCCGGTGTACGTGATCGTTCCCGAGGACGAGCTGGCCGAGGGGGTCGAGGTGCTCCTCGACAACGACGGCATCGACTCGGTCGCCGCGGCATCCGAGGACTCGCCCAACGGTCAGGCCGCCGTCGAGGTCACCGGTGGCGAAGCGGTGTTCACCGCGATGGGCCCTCCCGGCACCCCCGCCCCGGCGCCCACCGTCTCCGAAGGCGACGTGCTGCTCATCGCGACGCTCACCGACACGGCCGACTCGATCGCCGCGGAGGACGTCGTGCGGGAGCTGCGCACCGACCTGGAGGATGCCCTCGGCAGCGGTGTGCTGGTCGGCGGCGAGACGGCGACCGACATCGACACCAACGACACGTCGATCCGCGACCGGACGCTGATCATCCCGATCATCCTGCTGGTGATCCTGGTGATCCTCATCCTGCTGCTGCGCTCGCTGCTCGCGCCGGTGCTGCTCATCGGCACCGTGATCCTCTCGTTCGGTTCGGCCCTCGGCGTCAGCGCCCTGGTGTTCAACGGGATCTTCGACTTCCCGGGTGCGGACCCTGCGGTACCGCTCTACGGATTCGTCTTCCTCGTGGCGCTGGGCATCGACTACAACATCTTCCTGATGACGCGCGTGAGGGAGGAGTCCCTCACGCACGGCACGAGGCAGGGCATCCTGCGCGGTCTCGTCGCCACCGGCGGTGTGATCACGTCGGCCGGACTCGTGCTGGCGGCGACCTTCGCCGCGCTCGGTGTCATCCCGATCCTGTTCCTCGCGCAGCTCGCGTTCATCGTGGCGTTCGGTGTGCTGCTGGACACCTTCATCGTGCGCTCGCTGCTGGTGCCCGCCCTGTCCTACGACATCGGGCGCGCCATCTGGTGGCCGTCGAAGCTGTGGCGCAACGACATCGGCCCCCGCAAGGTGGTCGCCGGTGCCGAGCCGGCGCCTGAGGTCGATGACGCGCCCGGCGTCACCGCTGCCGGCGACGCGCGCACGACCCGCCGTTCGCTGCGGCGCCGCTGACCGGATCAGCGACGATGTACAGGAAGGGCCGCGGCAGACGCCGCGGCCCTTCCTTCGTCCCGCGACGACTCCCGCCGGGTCGCGGCCGCAGTGGCGATGGCCGCTGCCGCGCACAACGTCGCTGATCCGGGCCCGGAAGCCCGCGTACCGCGGCCGCGGGCCTCGCATCCACGCGGATCAGCGACGTTGTGCGCCGCGGGGGTGGGCGTAGGCTCGGCGTATGGGCACCGCACTGTTCATCGTCGACGTGCAGAACGACTTCACCGAGGGCGGCGCGCTGCCGGTGACCGGCGGTGACGCGGTCGCCGCGGCCATCACCCGCCACCTCGCGGCCCACGCCGACGAGTACGAGCTGATCATCGCCTCGCGCGACTGGCACGACGCCGACGGCGACAACGGTGGGCACTTCGCCGCCGGGGATCCCGACTACGTCGACACCTGGCCGGTGCACTGCGTCGCCGGCACGGAGGGCGCCGAGTACGACCCCGCGCTGGTGACCGACGCCGTCACGCACCATGTGCGCAAGGGGCAGGGTCAGCCGGCGTACTCGCTCTACGAGGGTGCGACCGAGGACGGCGAGACGGTGGCCGAGTTGTTGACCTCGCGCGGCATCCTCGAGGTCGATGTCGTGGGGCTTGCGACCGATCACTGCGTGCGCGCGTCGGCCCTGGATGCCATCGAGCACGGCCGCCGTGTGCGCGTGCTGACCGACCTGGTCGCCGGCGTCGCCCCCGACTCGACCGATGCGGCTCTCGCCGAGCTCGCCCACGCCGGTGCGGAGTTGGCAGAGTCCGGAGCCTGACCCGCCCGACCCCACGGCAGCAGGCTGCCGGAAATCCGTTGATGCGCGCCCGTGCCGCGGCGTGATAGACAGCAATCGGATGGGGGTCCCGTACGACATGACGACGCAGCACCGGCCCGACGATGCGCTCGAAGACTTCACGGAGCTGATCCGTGACGAGCAGTTCTTTCCCGGCGGACGCGCGCCGGACGACCCCGAGGTCCAGCGCCGCCGCCGCCGCAGCCTGATCGTCACCGCTGTCCTCACGGTCGCCGTGCTGACATCCGGCGGCGGGTACACCGCGTGGGCGGTCACGGCGCCGGTCGCCGACCCGGTGGCGACGTCGCAGGTGCCCGAGGCGCCCACGACGACGGCCGCGACGATCGCGCTCCCGCAGGAGGGGGCATCCGCCCTCACCGTCTCGGGCGCCGACGCGTACCTCGGCCCGGTCGAAGGCACCATCTGGGTCGCCAGCGGCACCGACGACCCGCGCCCCATGGCGAGCATCACCAAGCTCATCACGGCGCTCGTCGTGCTCGATGCGGTGCCGCTTGCGGATGCCGCTGACCCCGGCCCCACGCTCGCCTTCGACAGCGCCGACTACGCGCTGTACGACAAGTATTACGTGATGGGGGCCTCGATCGCGGAGATGCCGCGCGGCAGCTCGATGTCGCTGCGCGATGCGATCGCGACGATGCTCGTGCCCTCGGCGAGCAACTACGCCGAAGCGGTGTCGACGTGGGCGTTCGGCTCGCAGAGCGCGTTCGTCGGTGCCGCCAGGCGCTGGCTCGCCGCCAACGGGCTGGCGAACACGACGATCGTCGAGCCCACGGGCATCGATCCCCGCAACACCAGCACCCCGAGCGATCTCATCGCGCTCGGGCGGCTCGCCGCCGCGCACCCGGTCGTCGCGCCGATCGCCGCGATGCCCGGGATCACCCCGCCCGGCCTCGACGGCATGTCGAACACGAACGCGCTGCTGGGCACCCATGGGATCACCGGGCTCAAGACCGGCACGCTGGGCGAGAGCGGATCGAATCTGCTCTACACCGCGACGTTCGACGTGGGAGCGGCCGCGCCGCTGTCCGTTGTCGGGGTCGTGCTCGGCACGTCATCGCGCGACGGCGCGAACCACGCGGTGGTCACGCTGCTCGAGAGCATCTCGGCCGGGTTCACCCAGGTGCCCTTGGCCGAAGCGGGGGAGGTGGTCGGGTCGTATGCGACGCCCTGGGGGAGCAGCGCCGACATGGTGATCGGTGCGGATCCCTCAGTGTTCCATTGGTCGGACACCCCCATCACCGTGACGATGGAGACCACCGAGCCGGCCGAGTGGGCGGACGGCGAGACCGTTGGCAGCATCACATGGACGAGCGGGCCGCACACCGCCAGCGCGCCCCTTGTCATCGAGGGCACCATCGAGCCGCCCACGACGTGGTGGCGGCTGACCCACCCCGGCGAGCTGGGCTGACCGGACCGTCACACCAGCGCGCGGATGTCGTCGGCGACCGCCCGCAGATCGTCGCCCAGCTGGTGGCCGCCCGTCGTCGTGCGCACGCGTGCCCGCGGGATCCCGGCGGCGTACAGGTCGCGATGCGCGAACGGCACCGTCGCGTCGTCCTCGCTCGCGTACAGACGTACTGCGGCGTCGGCAGGCAGGCGCTGGTCGAGGTCGGAAGCCAGCTCGAAGCCTTCGAAGGTCCAGGCGGCGTCGCCGCCGGGGAACGGCACCGCGATCAGGCAGATCGCGGCGATCGGCGTGGTCAGGCGCCTGCTCGTGAGGTACCGCAGCAGCACGTACCCGCCGGCGGAGTGCGCCACGAGCACGACGGGCGGTGCGGCCTGGGCCAGAGCCGCGTCGATCGCCTCGAACCACCGCCGATCGCCCCCGTCATCCTCTTCGGGAAGCCGTGGGTAGTGCACGGCGTACCCCTCGCCCAGCTCCTGAGCGAGGCTCTCGACCATCAGCGCGTCCTCGTCGTGCGCGCCGCGCCCGGCGCCGTGGAGGAACACCACATCCACGCTTACGTCGCCCTCCCTTCCAGGCTCAGCGCGGCGCGGGCGGCCGCCGCCGCTTCGAACAGCAGCCGCGGGTCGGGGTCGCCCTCCCACCGCGTGAAGACGACCGTGGTCATCCCCGCCGCCACCAGATCCACCGCCTGAGCGGCGGCATCCGCCGCAGGCTCGACGTAGCCGACGACGTGCAAAGCGTGCCCCGCCAGCGGCGACGACGCGCGCGCCTCGCGCACGAGGAGAACGGCGGATGCCACGGCATCCGGGGTCGGCACGTCGCCGAGCACCACACCGTCGGTGATCTCGCCCGCCAGCGCCAGCGCCTTCGGGCCGTTGGCGCCGAGCAGCACCGGCGGCACGGCGTCGGGTGCGGGCGGCAGGGAGAGCCGCACTCCGTCGAGGCGCACATAGCGGCCTTCGACCGTGACCTCCTCGCCGTGCAGCAGCGCCCGCACGGCGCTCGCGTACTCGCGCAGCAGGGTGAGCGGGCTCGCGACAGCGGCCCCGGCCGACTGCATCCACTCCCGCACCCCGTGGCCGAATGCCGGCACGAAGCGCCCCGGATGCCGGCGGCTGAGCGCCGCCACCTCCATCGCCGCGAGCGCGGGGTGGCGCAGCGGCGCGGGCATGAGCCCGAGCCCGACGCGCACGGTCGAGGTGGCATCCAGGGTGAGTGCCGAGGTCACGAGGCCCCCGCTCCAGAAGCTGTCCTCCCACAGCCACAGGTCGTCGACGCCCGCGGCCTCCGCTGCGCGGGCGGCGTCGGGTAGCCGCTCGGGCGGCAGCTGCGGCCGGGCGACGACGCCGACGCGGACGGCCGGGGCGGAGTCCATTCCCGGATCGTAAGCGGCGGCATCCACTCGTTCAAGGGAGGCCGCCGCGGCGGGTCGTTCTGGGCGGTCACCAGTCCCGACCGCCCGGAGTACCACCTGACGAACGCGCTCTATGCGGCATGCAAGGCGGCGGCCACCATGCTCACGCTGCAGTACGCCAAGCAGGAGCCCAGCATCGTCTTCACCGCGATCGAGCCCGGCTACACCGCGACCGACATGACCGCGGCCTTCCCGGGTGGCCGATCGGCCGCAGAGAGCGCCGCCGTCGTTGTGCGTGCGGCGACGCAGGACCGTGACGGCGTTACCGGCACGCTGCGGGACGAGAACGGCGTGCTCGCCTACTGAGGAGCCGCGACGACCCCGGTGATCGCTGTGACGGCGAGGCTCGCCGCGGTCTCCTCCGACAGGAAGGTGCCGTCGGCGATCGCCCATACGTTCGCGTCGAAGGCATAGGCGATCGTCGAGCCCAAGCCCTCCTCGATCGTCATTGAGAACACCGGAATATCGCCGTGCGTTGTCGCGGTGTAGCGCGCAGACGAGCTGAGGGCGTCAATGAGGTTCTCGCTCGTGGCAGGACTGATCAGCGCGACGGAGACGGAGGCGATGGCGTCAGTCATGGGGATGCCGTAGGTGCAGGTGACCGCAGCAGATGCCGAAGCGAACGCCTGCTGCGCTACCGGGCCGGGCAGGAAGCTCCCATCGAAGTCGTCTTCCGCCCACAGGTATTCGGCATTCTGCGCCCGAGTCGCACTCCTGATCTCGTCGGGCGTGAGCAGGCTCGCACAGTCGGGGAGAATCGTGACCGTCGCCTCGCCGGGGGTCGGGGTCGGTGTCGGGGTCGGCGGTGACGTGGTCGGCGAGGCCGACGCGGTCGGTGCGTCGGGGCTCGCAGGGATCGCCCCGAGCGTCCGTGGCTCGCTCGAGCAGCCGGCGAGCACGGCGATGGCGACAACGCCGAGGAGGCAGGGCAGGGTGCGGCGCATGCTTTGACTGTGGGCGATGACTGCCTCGCCCGTCAAATTCGCCCGTGGACACCGACGGTGGCGGCGGGAAGGCATCTCGCGCGATCATGCCGACTCTGCGGTTTTGCCTGTCCCTGTGGCTCCAGGCAGACCGAAAGCGAGGGGCTGAGTCGACGCTCAGTCGAGCACGACGACGACCTTGCCGGGCATGTCGCGTTCTTCGACCGCCCGCTGCGCCTCGGCCACTTCGCCCAGGCCATGGAAGACGTGGGCGATTGCCGGGGTGGTGCGTCCGGCGGCGATCGCCTCGAGCTGCTGCGCGAAGGCGTCTGCGGGCAGGTCGGATGCCTCGCCCGCGTAGGTGGTGAGCCGCACGCCGGTGGGGATGACCGCGAAGGGGGAGAAGCTCTCGAGCGTCCAGGTCCCGCCGAGCGCCCCGGTGAAGCAGCCGACGCCGCCGCGCCGGAGGGCGGCCAGCGTGTCGGGCAGCACGTCGAGACCGACGAGTTCGAGGGCGGCGTCGAGGCCATCGGGATGCCGCTCGCGCACCGCCGCCGCGACGTCGCCGTCATCGGTGATGGTCTCGTCGGCGCCGTGCTCGCGCAGCAGCGCCGCGTGATCGGGATTGCGGGTCGTGGCGATGACGTGGGCGCCGAGGCCGTGGGCGAGCGCGATGGCTGAGAGGCCGACGGTGGACGTTCCGCCGCGGATGAGCAGAAACTGACCGGGCTGCAGCTCGAGGCCGGTGGCGAGGGAGCCGTAGGCGGTCTGGAACATCTCGGGCAGCGCGCCCACGGTCTCCCAGGGCAGGTCGGAGGAGAACGGGATGACGTTCTCCTCGCGGACGAGGGTGTACTCGGCGTAGCTGCCGTCGATGCTGCGCCCCATGCCGCCCATCATCGACACCACCTGCTGCCCCTCGTGGAAGCGGCTGCCGGGCGCGACCTCGTCGACGACGCCCGCCACTTCGATGCCGAGGATGCGCGGAAAGGAGAAGTCGGCGCTGGAGCCGCCCTGCCGGCTGGTCACCTCGGATTCGTTCACGCCGAACGCCTTCACGCGGATGCGCACCCACCCGGGCGCGACCTCGGGGCGTGGGACCTCGGAGACCCGCAGCACGTCGTAGCCACCCGGTCCATCGAGCCGGATCGCCTGCATCGTGTCGGTCATGGTCGTCGCAGGTCAGCGGCCGGTGGGCGGCAGCTTGTCGACGCCGTGCCGGTCGGGCTTGCCCGGCTCGGCGGCCGTCGCCGGCGATGCCTGGGTGTGCTCGGTGCCGCCGCCGGTGTCGGGGTAGTGCGGCTCGTCGACCTCGATCGCTTTGTCGCGCTCTTCCGTCGGCGGCAGATGGTCGAGGGGCTGCTTGATGTCGTCTCGATCGCTCATGCCTCCCATGGTGGATGCCGCGCAGAGCACGCGGAACCGGGTTGACACCCGAGAGGGGCGCAGCATTCGGGTGGTGCGCGGGCTCTTGCTGCTTCCACGTCGGCGCGGACGCGGGTCGCTGGCCGCCTTGCCGTTCGGGGCACGGTGTCCGCGGGGTGGCATCCCTAGGATCAGGACATGCGATCACGTCCCGGGCGCGGTGCGGCCGCACTCGTTGCGGGGCTGGCGTTGTGTGGGTTGATCGTCGTCGGGTGCGCGGCGCAACCGTATGACAGCGCGCTCTGGCGACAGATCCGGGCGCAGCAAGCGGTGGTGAGCGACGAGTTGCTTCGATCCCCGCAGCCGTTCCCGCGGGATGCTCTGGTGGACAGGCTGCGCACGGTCAGCATCGTCTGGGAATCGCGGGAGACACCTCCACTGTTTCCCGGCACCGAGCCGGCATCCGTGATCCACAGCATTCGCGAGGCCGGGGTCGACAGCTTCGGTGACCCCCTTGTGCGGTTCACCGAGTTCGTCTCCTCAGGCGTTCGGCAGGACGTGCCCAGAGGCGACGAGAGGAGGCGCGAAGGACCCTCCACGATGTACACGTGTTACACGTGGGAGGTTGTCTTCGTCGCTGACCGGGTCTGGGACGCTCGGAGGCCTGGTTACGCGGAAGGCGTCGATGTCGAGTGCGACGAGCGCCTGATCGCTCTCTTGCCCGAGGACGCGACCCACATCGCTACTGCCGATCTCGTCGAGTGAAGGCGGGCGGCTGCGGTCAGGAGCCGGTGCCCGCCTGGCGCGCGGCCTCATCCGTGTGCGTTGCCGACGAGTCGCTCTCATCGGCAGCCGCGTAGGGCGACCAGGCCGGTTCCCGCAGGGCGGGGCAGTGCTCCGGGGTGGGGCACGCTCGACGTCATCCGCGCGTTCCGCCCGGCGCTCGCAGCGATGATCCACCCCCGCGAGGTGCCGCGCGCCGCGTTCGACGGCCTGGCCCGAGGCGACATCGAGGTGATCGTCGACGACTGGACCGCGATGGTGAAGGCGTCGGTATCGGGCGACCCCGCGCCGTTCTACGCGAAGATCACTGCGCTGCTCGGCTGAGAGGGCTGCTGCTGCGGGCGGGACCGGTGGCTACGCGGGGCGGGATCCTCCGGCCCCGGTCGCCGCCCGCCCGCATTCCGACTGCGGGAGGTTATCGCGCACTCGCTCGTCGTGTGGCGATGGCGGCGACGTGCTGCAGTGCCGCTAGGACCCTTCGGACGGGCGCGTGCGCGAGGGCGTCGGGACGAGCGAGCACGTCGACGTGGCGGACGAGTGAGACACCGGTGACCGGACGCAGCACCATTCCGTCGACCGCCAGTGGGGCGGCAGTCGTCCGTGGCATCACGGCGATCGCCGCGCCCGTGCGGACGACTTCGGCGGCGACGGAGAATTCGTTGATGCGGTGATCGACCTGGGGCGCTTGACCGATCACGGCTCCGAGGTGGGCGAGCACACCGGTGAGGGGGAACCCCTCGTGGGTGGAGATCCAACGCTCATCCCGCAACTGCTCAGGCCTGATGTCGGGATACGCCGCCAGGGGGTGCTCGGCGTGCAGGGCTATCTCGAGTGGTTCGACCAGAAGCGGTGTCACGACGAGGCGCCCGGTCGGCCAGGCGGGGTCATGTGCGAGACGGTGCGCGATGACGAGGTCGTAGTCCGCGGCAAGGCCGGCGAACTTGTCTTGCGCGACGTCGGCGTCGGCGAGGGAGACGCGCGAACCAGCGCCCAGCTCGGTGAGGAGCGGACCGAACAGGGCGAGACCGGCACTGTGGAATGCCGAGACCGTAACGGGTCGCTCGTCGTGTTCGAGGAATGACCCGATGGTCTCTCGGGCTTGGGCGAGGGCCTCGTCGACGCGTGCCGAGGCGACCGCCAACGCTTCACCCGCTTCCGTGAGCACGAGTCGGCGCCCCTGCTTGATCGTCAACGGGACCGGGATGCCGGCCTGCAACGCCGCGAGCTGCTGTGAGACGGCGGACGCGCTGACGTGCAACGCCGTCGCCACGGCAGCGACGCTGCCCCGGTCGCCCAGCTCGCGGAGAAGACGAAGGCGAGCAGGATCCATAAGCGTTCCCTAAATCGTCGATCAAGACATTGCCCGTAGCTCTTCGGCATCGGGTCTCTAGAGAGTAGTGGCATGGCAATTCGTTTGCGCTCCGAACTCGTCGTCGACCTGCTGCTGCTCGGCGTCGCCGCAGCCTGGGGCGCGAGCTTTCTCGCGGCGAAGGATCTCGCCGCTGAGACGGGCGTACCCGCGGCTGTCGCCCTCCGCTTTCTCGTCGCTGCAGCCGCGACGTGGCTCGTGTGTCTCCTGCGACGCGAGCGACTCCCCCGGGGACGGGGCCTCGTGATCGCGGTCTGCCTGGGCTGCTCGCAAGCGGCCGTCATCGGGCTCGAGACCTGGGGTGTGAACCTGACCTCCGCGACCAATGCGGGGCTGCTGATCAGTCTGGCGCTGGTGATGACGCCCGTCCTCGACGGCATCGCGTCCCGATCGTGGCTACCCCGGTCTTACTTCATCGCCGCCGTAGCTGCCTTCGTCGGCGTCGCGCTCCTCGTCTCCGAGGGCGGCCTTCGCACACCGACAGTCGGTGACGGCCTCGTGATCGCCGCCGCGATCGTGCGGGCCTGCCACGTGACGGCAAGCGCGCACCTGACACGCGGGCGCGCAGAGGGCACCTGGGGTGTGGTGCTTGTGCAGATGGCGGTGTGCGCGGCCACATTCACCGCCATGGCCGGGCCCGACCTTCCCGCCGCCGCCGCGCGCCTCGATGCACACCAGTGGGCGAACGTGCTCTTCCTCGGTCTGGTCTGTTCAGTATTCGCGTTCATCGTGCAGCTCTGGGCGGTGAGGCGAACCTCGGCCTCCCGCGCGAGCATTCTGATGGGAACCGAACCGGTGTGGGCCCTGCTCGTCGGAGTGCTCATCGCCGGCGAAGCGATCGGACCGCTCGGAATAGGCGGCGCTGTCTTGATCGTCAGCGCGAGCTATGCCGGGCAAACCATCGAGCGCCGGCATCGACAACAGATCGCCCACGCGGCCGCCGGCCGAATTCAAAGAGAGCCCGAGGCTGATCGCCCGCGTTTACCTCAGGAGACGTCAACCACTCGAGGAGAACCGTCTCGATAGACGATCCCTCAGCTGGCAGTGCGCAACGGTGGGGCGTCGCCGTGCGGAAATAGTCAGGCGCCGGTCCACTTGATCGCAAGCGGCCTTCTCGCCGAGTCCAGCACCGGTGGTTGGATCAGACTGTGCCCCAGGACTTGATCTTCACCCCTGACCTATCTGCCATGGACGTTGATCGTATACATCGCTGGTTGGCGGAGGAGTCGTACTGGGCGCGGGGCCGGAGCCGTGAGGCGCACGAGGTGGCCATGTCCGGCTCCCGCAACTACGGCGTGTTCGACGCAGGGAGTGGTCGACAACTCGGCTACGCGCGAGCGATCACCGACGGCGCTACGTTCGCCTGGATCGCGGATGTCTTCGTTGACCCCGCCGCGCGTGGCCGAGGCGTCGGGAAACGAATCATGGCCGGCATCATCGATGACCTCAAGCCTCTCGGACTTAAGCGCACCGCGCTCTTCACCGAAGACGCCCAGGGCCTGTACGAACAGTTCGGGTTCGAGCAGCTTAAGGACGCGCAATCCTGGATGCTGCGCTGGGGTGAGGGATACGCGCCAATCGAATAGCAGGCCCGATCCGCCGGCACCGGTCACACAGCGTCTGGATCCCTACGCGGGCACTGTCGCTCGGGGGACGATAAGGCGCGCTGTTGAACACTGCCCCGCATAGCCGAAGCAGGAGCCAGCAGTTCTGCCGACTCCTGCTTCAACTCTCACATGTTGGCGCAGTGACCGCAGAGGGGCCACCCATTCGTGCCCGAACGGCGGTTGTGGGCTGGGATCTGCTGCCCACTCGGACAATCGCTCTGGTTGTGATGCACGCCGGGGTCGGACTGGTTCGTCGAGTGGTAGGTAGAAACTCTCATGCTGGCCTCCATCGGGTAATGCGGCATCGTTGCCGCACGCCCACCGTAGTGAGAGCCTCGGACAGTTGGCGGAAGCGCCTGGTTAGGACCACGAGGCAGCTGATACTGATGGCGGGCTATTCCACGCGGATCCCTATTCGGGCACTGCCCGCAACCGGGTCGTTGCGGGCGAGGCTGAGTGGGTGCGATCGGGTTCGCTTGCGGGTGCCGGCATGTGTGAGCGTCAGCACTTCGTGCAGCAGTCCCGAACGCCCATATTCGACCGGGCGTTCGCATCACTCGACGCGCGCGTACGCGAGTCGAGTGTCCGGCGGCTCGTCGTAGCCTGAGGGGATCTCATCCCTGGCGGAAGGCGGTCCGGTGGCAAGCCCTTCAGAGTTCGCGCTGGCTGATCTAAAGGAGAAGTACGCGAGCCAGGCGGCATCGCCAGCGTTCACTCGGATCTATGATGATCCCGAGTTCGGCCACATGTTCGCGGTGCTCCACCAACGCCTTAACCAGCACTTCAACGAGATCAACGGCCGCGCGACGACCACCAATCACTATTGGGCTGATAACAGCCGCGAGATGCTCGGGCTGATCAAAGAGATCAACCAGGACCTCCACGACCTAGGGCGCGCTGGGGTCCAGGTGCAGCTAATCGACAAGTACCAGGCGTCGATTGAGCGGTGTGAACCGTGGCTTGCGCCGAGCGGCGGAAGCGCGGTGCCGGACGACTTCGAGCTAATCGACGTCATCAAGTACGAGCCGGTGTTCACGCGGCCGGCAGCCTCGGTGAGGCTGAAGAAGCAGCAGACGCGGGTCGAGCTCAAGATGGTCGGTGAAGGCTCTTACGCCACCGTGCACTCCTACGTTGATCCCGACTACGGAATCAAGTTCGCCGTGAAGCGTGCGAAGCGCGGAATCGACGAGCGCGACCTCGTCCGCTTCAAGCAAGAGTTCGAGGTGATGAAAGGGCTGCGTTTTCCGTACGTCGTGCAGGTCTACAAGTACGACGACGACCAGAACGAGTACCGCATGGAGTTCTGCGACGAGACGTTGCGCTCGTTCATCTCGAAGCGCAACGGCAGCCTCCCATTCGCCTCTCGGAAGCGGATCGCACTGCAGTTCCTCTACGGGCTCAACTACCTGCACGCGAAGGGCCTATTGCACCGCGATATCAGCCTGCAGAACGTACTTCTGAAGGTCTTCGACGACGGGGCCGTCCTGGTCAAGCTCAGCGACTTCGGGCTCGTGAAGGACAAGACGTCACAGTTCACCCGCACTCAGACCGAGATGCGAGGAACCATCCGCGACCCGCTCCTCGACAACTTTAAGAGCTACGACGTCGCCAACGAGATGTACTCGATCGGCTGGGTGCTCTCCTACATCTTCACAGGGAAGGAGTCGCTGAGCTCGGTCGGTGACGAGGCGAGCCGGATCGTTCAGAAGTGCGCGGCCCACGATCTGTCGGCACGCTACCCGAACGTCCTGGAGCTGATCGCCGACGTTGAGCGCCTCGAAGCGAAGCCGACAGCGTCGCAGCCGCCTGCCTAGCGGAATCTGGTCTGCGGGGCCAGCGGTCTCTCGCGAATCGTGGCACATGGATCGTCGTGAGCGACCGCCGACGCCCATGCCCTCTCCCCAGGAAGCCCTCCAAACGCCCATTCCTTACGGGCAGGCCCGTTCCATCGCGCAGTTCCTTGTCGTCGCCGACCATCTTTCCGAGCGCGAGCGCGAGCCGGACGCGCCGCTCGTCTTCGAGCAAGCCCCCGACGAGGCGCACGAATAGCTCGGATTCAACAACGTGGCCCATCCCTATCCGTGCGACGAACGCTCGAGGGACCCGTGACCACCGAACCGGGTTCAGCCCCGTCAGACGTGCGCGATACCGTGGGTCTCAGCGACTGGGGGCAGCGATATGGAATCAGGCGAGGTAGGCAAGCGTCGGTTGCGCTTCTACGGAGCCGGGGACTACGCGACCTATTGGCAAGTCGACGAGGCCGTCGAAATCGTGCGCAGATTCGATGACGTGTGGTCAAGTCGAAACGTCGCCGATGTCATCGAACTCCACAACGCGCAACAGTTGGTGCAGGCGGGTTTCGTACCGCAGTCCCTCACTGACATCGAAAAGTTGGGACTGGCGGCGACAAGCTCACGGATCCGAAGCTCAGTTGCACGATTCTTTACGAGTGTCGACAGTTCCAATCTCGACGAACTCATCGATGGTGTCCCCTTCGAATACCACACCGACCTCCTCGTGCTTCTCGGTAACAACCGGGCGTTTGAACGATGTGATGCGGATCAGATGCTCTCAGTACTCACCACGAACGGGATCCACCTGCGAGAGCTACTTGGAAACAAGAAGCTCGTGCGCGCCTACGACCTTCACGTGCGGGAAGTCCTACTGAGGGATCCAAGGAATGCGGAGCTTCTCATCCAGCACCACTTCATGAAGGACCGGCGCGAGGAACTTCACATCCCACCGTCGGTCACACCAGCCGACACGCGAGTCCTCATGAGCCGCTACGTGCAGATCGAGGAGGCAAATCCGAACTACGTGCGTCTCATCGAGACGGCTCCCATCAGTCAACTCACCGGCGTGGATGCTCGTCTGAAGCTCGAAGCCAAACGGCGACATGAACGCCAGACTGAGGCCGTCTTCAAGGACAACCCGGGGGTCAAGTCGGGAGTCGAGCTCAGCATCTCGGACGACCAGGATGAACCAGTGATCACCGCTCTCGATGGCATGGTCGCCACCTACTCGTACAGCCGTAAGTGGCTGGAACACACGATGGACTACGCAAGCGTTCTGAACAACTTCCAGCACCTCTTCGAGTTCGCGGATCGCGATGTCTTACTGACCCTGCCCGCGTATCGCGCAGAGCTCGGCGTTTTCGAGAGATTCTTTACGACGACAGGGCACACCGACTACCAGATTGGTGCTGCCTACCGGATCCGCGACATGAGCTCGACCCTGCAAACGCAGTTAGCGTTCACTTTCCTCGGTGGCAGCGGGATCGAACTCGAATCGGTCGTTTCGTGGTTCTTTCAGGAGTATCTGCCTGCCGAGTTCGATGCACACGGATTCACGTTCTCCCCATCAGCGAAAGACTCCAGCTTTCTTGAAAAGACCAGACATCTTCTCGTAGAGATGGAGAGCGTGGTACGCCAGTTCGGTCTTTACGTGGAGGATGGCGAGATCGACCGAGAACTGCTCGCCATTGTCTCTGACACAGTGCGCTACAAGCAGGTGCCGAGCCTCGTCAAGGGAAAGTACCTCTACTCGACGGACAATCCAGAGATTCGGGGAGTGCTGGACGCCCTGTTTTCTGACCAATCGTCGATGACCTACATCAGCGAGGAGGTGCGCGGCGACGACCTGGCCGAAGTTCTCATCCGAAACCAGGTCACGTACGAGGATTTCGCAGACCATCAGAGACCGATCCTCGACCACCTTGTCGCCCTCGAAGTTCTGAGCAACAACCGCGGACGCATCGAGATTGCGAGCCCTTCGCAGTTCCTGATACTCAGATCCATCTATTCGCAGGAGGCTGCAAGCTACGTCCACCTGTCGGGACCGGCGCGCGCCCTGGCCGACGAGATGGTCGATCGTGGGTGGCTCCGAATGGCTTCGACGTTGTTGACCTCCGCCGAAGCCAGCTACCTCAACTATCAGCTCAACAAGGCCGAATTCAGCAACGGACCGGAATTGCGCAACAAGTATCTGCACGGTTCGCAGGCAGACGCCGAGGGGCGTGACGCTCATTTCGGCGCATACCTCGCAACGCTCAAGCTGACGATCGCTCTGGTCATCAAGATCAACGATGACTTCGCAACCGTCGCCTCGGCGCACGGCGGTGTATCGACTACGCGTTGTGCGGACTGACAGCTTGCTGTCAGCGTTGGATGAAGCGAGCACGGGGGCCTTTGCCGCCCGAGAGCCGGTCGTTCATCGTGCGGCTCACACGATGTGTTCGAGCGTCGCTGGATTCGGATCTCTAGTCCGCTCCGAAGGTCTCGTGTCGCAGGGATCTGATTCAGTAGAAGCGTGACCGATTCCGACGTGCCCGAACTTCATACTGATGGCGATGGCGATGGCGATGGCGATGGTGAGCTGCGGCCCGAGCGCGAAGCCATGCTGGGCGGGATCGACACCTCGTGGATGAAGGGCCTCGACGCTGGCGCGTTTCTGGGCGGGATCGACACCTCGTGGATGAAGGGCCTCGACGCTGGCGCGTTTCTGGGCGGGATCGACACCTCGTGGATGAAGGGCCTCGACGCTGGCGCGTTTCTGGGCGGGATCGACACCTCGTGGATGAAGGGCGTTGCGGACTTCGTCGGCGGGCGGTTTCCTGGCCTCCCTCCGAACTGGTCGGGCGTCTCCGCGACAGTCCATTTCGACGAGGACGAGTTGCGGTCGATCATCCTTGTGGAAGGTATCCCTTTGGCATGGGTGCCCAGCGCGGCGCTCATCGACCGACTGCTCACGGCCGAGCACGCGAAGGCTCGGCGCGAGCAGATTCGGAATGGGTGGCGTGGGATTCTGCGCGATTGCGAGCGCGCCGTGGGTGAGCTGCCTAGCCGACAGGCTAGATCTCACGCGCGGTTCGTCAGCATGTCGGCGTCCGCGATTCGGGATGGCCACTACGAAGCGGCGCAGGCTCTTGCCGCCAACCTCGTGGATACGCTCGGTCGATCGTTCATTAAGGCTCAAACGGTGGGGTACAACTGGTCGCTCGTCACATCCAAGAATCAACGCCCGAAGCTGTCCAAGCTCGCTCTGCGCGCTGTGATGGTTCTTGGGCCGCTGGCTGCTGGACATGCCGACTACCACCCAGGCGATGCGATCCCGAGGGCCTTCTCTCGGCACGCCACCGCTCACGGCGTTTCGCCGCGACAGTACACGAGAGTCAATAGCCTGTTCGCGTTGATGAACGCCACAGCGTTGCTGTGTTGGCTTGAACGGGACTCTGACGTTTTCAGCGCGAAGTAGGTTTGCCATCATTGGCCGCGCGGGCGCCCGGAGCAGGCGGCGTTCGCGCACGCGGCGCGGACACCAAGTCGTGCTCGGCCGGATGCGGATCCTCAAACGCGCACCGCCCGCTGGGCGGGCGTCGGCGTGCGGAATCGATCCCTGATCGCGCGATGCACGACAGGGGCCGGTTCACGGGCATTGCGGGCAGACGATCGTCATTACCACGCCGGAGCCTGGGCATACGACCGATGCGAGGCGTGCGTGCGCACACGGTGATGGCACCTCACCACGCAAGAGGCATCTTTCGAGTCGATTCCGCTTGTCGCTGACTTTAGATTGTCGGACGTGGCCTGCGGGACAGAGATGCAGTCGAGGCCACCCGTCCTTGAGGCGGCTTAGCGGGCCGCCTCAACCGTTGGTGCCTCTCCGAAGTGCTCTCTCGCGAGCTCACATGTCCAACGAAGGTCGCGGTTCTCATGCAGGGCTCGATTCATCCGCTCCGGAGAGACCCCAAGCTTGCCGAGGAGATTCATGGTCACGACCGCGGCCGTAACGACGACGATCGCATGGAGCTCGTCGTAGCGGGAATGACCGGTCGTGCCGAAATGCGCGACGCCATCGCGAGACTGTGCGGCCGCCTTGGCCCACGCGTCGGGATTCGGCACGAGATCCTTCATGAACGGACCGGGCCGGCGAGCGAGGTCGACAAGGCGCTCCCTGAGAGTGGGTTGGTTGTACCGCGTCCGATCGTGCAGCCACTGCCGGTGCTGGTCGGGCACAGCCGCGAACAGTACGTCTCGCAGGCTCGAGTGCTGAGCATCAGTTAAAGGCGGGGGCGCGTCAAGGGCGCGATGGAAGGCTTCAGCCGCCGAGACCGCACTCACCACTCGGCTTTGCAGGTACCCGCCCGTCACGTACCTGAGTCCAAGCAACGTGTCGAGGGCGGCCCTGAACGTCTGACGGAGTTCGAACCACCGTGGGATCAACACCTCGAACGGTTGATCCTCGCGACTCATTATGAAGTCGGTCCAGACAGTGGCACCAGCTTCGGGCTCCGGCGTCCGCGTCCGGTACTGGTAGACGTCAACCCTGTGTGGAGCAGTCGCGTAGACATGTCCCTCGGGATATCGGTTGGGAATCGGGGGAGTGTAGAGACGCACGGTGATGTCGGCGCACGGCGCGAGCGTCGACAGGGTCATAAGGTCGCTTACACTTCCCATCATCTCGAAGAAGTCGTCCATCGGACGAGGTGTCTCCGATACGAACTCCATCGCCGCCTGCTCCCAATGCTGGGTGTGGTAGCCATCGCGCTTCCGACTCCACGATCGGTAGGAAGACAACGTGTGGAGGCGGACTGTGAACTCGTCTTCTGTCGCTTCCAGAGGTTCGAGGCTCTCAGCTACAACCCCGGTTCCTCGCTCATCGCGGAGACCCGTTCGTCGCGTCCACTCGTTGAGGTTCTCGGTCGTCACCCAGCCAGAGATAAACGCAGGGTCGTCCTCCGCATCGAGGTGGAAATCAACGAGGAGCGTCATCGCGCCGATGCTGAGCCCGTCCGGGCGATCGTCGTCGGTGCCCCGCGCTTCACTCACCCAGGTGTCGACCAGGGTTAGCGGGGTTTCGCCCGTTCGACCGTGAATGATCGGCCAGCGTAGGAGATCGCCGCGGCCGACACGCAATCCCGGGAACGGTTCGACCGGTTCGGCGTACCTCCATCCGCCGATCAGACGGAGGCTCAGTTCTTTGCCGGGCTCATATGCGAGCACTCCGCCAAAGGTCTGCTCGGGTGCACTTGGGAGCCACCACTCGCCGCTCCATTCGCGGCGCTGATCAAGCCGAGGATCATCCATAGAGCCATCATCTAGGAGCTAGCCGACGTATTGAGGGATCGCGGCGCGCCACGTCGCCCACCTGGGGGAGGTCGCGCGCCGAATCAGCGCGATCCCCATGCGGGCGATGCCCGGTGACCGGGCGTCGGGGTGCGGTAACGAAACCGAGGGAGATCGCGACAGGGCTCCGGCGCAACCCCGACGGCACACCGATCGTTGGATGCGCGATCGAATCCTCGCTCGATCGGGTGCCCCCCCCGGGGGGAGGAGCCCATCCCGTTCGCTCGTCGCCCGTGGCTCCTATGCGTGGAAGGGGAGGAGCACGCGGATGGGGCTATTGCCGTGCATTCTGGCAGGATGGCGCCGTGCCGAACACGCAACAGCCCTGCAGCGCCGCGGGTTGTGTGGCGCCCGCTGTCTACCGGACCCGGACGAAGCCGGCATACTGCCTGCACCACGTCGACGACATCTTCCGCAGAGGTGGCCTCGAGCCGATCGGCACCTTCGGTAAGCCGGACAAGATGCGGCGTTGCCGCTGCCTCACGTGTGACGTCGAGGCCGACTACCGCATGGTGACGGTCGAGGAACGCACGCACCTCAGGGCCACCACGTGCGACGCCTGCAGGTGGCGAGCGTGGGCGGAGATGGCGAGGGCCACGGCGGGTGCCTACGCGAACACCACTCCGAACGATCTCGACGCTGTCGCGAAGTTCGCCAGCGATCATTCATTCATCTATCTCGGCCCACTCACCGACCCGTCACTGCCAGACGACCCGCACCTCACCGAGTGCGAGCAGTGCGGCGTGCGCAGCGTGCAACGCGTCGGAGACATGGGCTTCTTCTGCGGATGCACGAAGAGCCGCACACGCACGGCGCCGCCGGGGAAGAAGCTGTTCAAGGACTCAGGCTCAACGGCACTTGACTGGTGGGCCGAGGACAACGACCCAGTCCTGCTCGCGACAGCGACCATGAAGGCCAACCGCGAAGCGGGTTGGGTCTGTCCCGAAGGACACCGCTTCACCGCCCCGATACGGACCATGAGCGAGACTCCGGGATGCGGCGAGTGTGCCGACGAGCGCCGACTTGTTGACATGGTGCGCATCCAGGCCATTGCGCACTTGACCATCTCGCAGGTGCCGGAACTTGCGGAGTCCTGGGATGATCCGGGGCACGACCCGGCCGAGGTGATGGTCCTGGAGGATCGCCCGCTCGTCGGGAACGGGTTCCGCTGGAAGTGCCCAGCCGGACATCACCCGCGCCTGTCGATCTCTCGCTGGTACCTCTCGGGATGCGACCACTGTGCCGCCGCCAAAACGCGAAG
The DNA here is from genome assembly GCF_042885955.1 of Microbacterium sp. NPDC058021. Classification (NCBI taxonomy): domain Bacteria; kingdom Bacillati; phylum Actinomycetota; class Actinomycetes; order Micrococcales; family Microbacteriaceae; genus Microbacterium; species Microbacterium sp. NPDC058021. The sequence goes on along the minus strand of NZ_JBHVRF010000003.1, from coordinate 122,105 downwards.
TTCGAAGGCCGGCGTCGTGCAACTCGAACCGGAGATCGCGAACCAGTACGCCGAGAACAACTCGACGCCGCTCGAAAAGGTCACACCGGGATCAGCCAGGCCACGATGGTGGAAGGACCCCGTTTGCGGACACGAGGGGGAAGCCTCTCCGCGGGAGCGGATGCAGCAGCCCGTCTGGCGCTGTCCGATCTGCCGTACGCGAACGAACTCGTTCGCATGGAACTATCCGGCGCTAGCTGAAGAGTGGGCGGACACCAACCCGGCGACGCCATTCCATGTTCTACCGACAGGGCGGATGTCATTCACACCGGAATGGGTGTGCGCAGAGAACCCGGCACATCGCTGGTCCGCACCGCTCGCCTCGCGAGTCGCCGGTGCGGGCTGCCCGGAGTGTCGATTGTCCGGGAAATCGAAGATGGAGGCACTCTATCTGGATGCTGCCGCGGCCATCTTCGGCGAGGCGCTCTCCGGACGCGCAGTCCGTCACGCGGCGTTCAAGCGTCGAGGGAGCTGGACAGTGGACATTCTGGTCGGTGACGTCGCAATCGAGTACGACGGGTCATATTGGCACGCCGGCAAAGTGACCCTCGACACGGACAAGTCCCTCGATCTGCTCGCAGCTGGACTCAGAGTCATACGTTTGCGCGAGCATCCGCTGCCTCCGCTGCAGATCAGTGATCCGTCGTACGCCGAGTTCACGGTCTACGCCTCGGCGCCGGATCCGTCGGGGGTGATGCAGCAGGTCGCCGCTTGTATTGATGCGTCGAAGGTCAGCCGACAGTAGTTCGGGACGGCGGGGCTGCGGTGACCCGATACGGACAGATGGCAACACCTTCCCCTACAGCAGAGGAATCGCACCCCAAAGCGGATCGCTCTGCGGGCGGTGCCCGCTGGGGTATCCGCTCCGGGCAAGCCGGGTCGGATGTCACCTACTCGCACAGCAGTCCCTCCAGACAAGGTAGCCGCAGCCTGCTGGCTCGTGAGCGACGTTGATATTTGGCAGATGATAGCCACGGCCTTGGGGACGAGGAAGCAAGGCAAGCTATCACCGAGTCAGGTGGTCAAGAAGGACTGGGGACTGATAGTCGATCGCCGGAATCTGATCGTCCATGAGGCCGACCTAGACCCGTCGCCGCCCCGCAACCGCCGCTATTCAATTAACCAAGTCATGACGGACGAGGCACTCGAGAAGGTCGGCCAGGTTGCACGACTAATCGAGGCTTTGCTATAGCCGTCCTCCTGGCGTCCGGCTGAATGGAGCACCCAGACCCAGCCAGCCGACGCCGAGCCGTCTCCCGGGTGTGCGCGTTATCCCGACCGGGATAGGCGAACTCCTCATTCGTCTCGCCCCGGCTGTGTGGTAACAGTCGGGGCTATTCTGTGTGTCGGCGACGGTTCAATCTGACGCATAAGCGACGGGCGAAAACGAGGCCACCCAGAGCAGATTGGGTGGGTGATCTCAGTGGAAGATTGGGCGTTGATTCGGCGGCTGGTCGCGGACGGGGTTCCGCAGCGGCAGGTCGCGAGGCAGCTGGGTATTGGGCGGTCGACGGTCGATAGAGCGTTGGCGTCTGACCGGCCGCCGAAGTATGAGCGGTCGGTGCAGCCGACATCGTTCTCACCGTTCGAAGCGCGAGTCCGAGCAGTGTTGGCTGAGCATCCGTCGATGCCGGCGACGGTGATCGCGGAGCGGGTGGAGTGGTCGGGGTCGATTACCTGGTTCCGAGAGAACGTCAGGCGGCTGCGGCCGGAGCATCGTCCGGTCGATCCCGCGGACCGGTTGACGTGGGCGGCGGGTGATGCGGCGCAGTGTGATCTGTGGTTCCGCCGCGGAAGATCCCGCTCGAGGATGGCACGACGGTGTTGTTGCCGGTGCTGGTGATCGTCGCGGCGCATTCGAGGTTCCTCACGGCGAGGATGATCCCGACCCGCAAGACCGAGGACCTGCTGCTGGGGTCTTGGGAACTGATCCAGCATCTTCGCGCGGTGCCGCGGCGGCTGATCTGGGACAACGAGCCAGGGATCGGGCAGAAGGGCCGGCTGGCGCAGGGCGTCGCATCGTTCGCCGGGACGCTCGCCACGAAGGTCGTGCAGTTGCGGCCCTACGACCCGGAATCGAAGGGGATCGTCGAGCGCCGCAACGGCTGGATGGAGACTTCGTTCATGCCCGGCCGGACGTTCACGTCTCCCGCGGATTTCAATGCCCAGCTCGCCGATTGGGTGGAGAGGGCGAACAGCCGGGTGGTGCGGACCATTAAGGCGCGGCCCATCGATCTGATCGAGCATGACCGGTCGCGGATGCTGCCGTTGCCGCCGATCCCGTTGCAGCTGGGGTGGCGGGAGCGGATCCGTCTGGCTCGGGATTACTACGTCCGCCTCGACGCATCCGACTACTCCGTCGACCCGCACGCAATCGGCCGGATCGTCGACGTCACCGCCGACCTCGAACGGGTTCGTATCCGGCTCGATGGGCGGGTCGTTGCCGACCATGCCCGGGTCTGGGCACGCGGCAGCACCATCACCGATCCCGGTCACGTCGAGACTGCGAAGCGCTTGCGGCAGCAGTTCCAGCAGCCGCGGCCGGCCGCGGCCGGGGAAGAGTTGATGCGCGATCTCGCCGACTATGACCGGGCGTTCGGGATCGAAGGGGTTGCGTGATGGCCGGCAAGACAACGGACACGATCAAGCAGATCACCTATCTCGCCGGCGCCCTGAAAGCACCCCGGATCACCGAAGCCGCCGCGCGGATGGCCGATCAGGCGCGGGACGCGGGCTGGTCATTTGAGGACTACCTCGCCGCCGTGCTGGAACGGGAAGTGAGCGCCCGCAACGCCTCCGGCGCGGAGCTGCGGATCAAAGCGGCCGGATTCCCCGCACGCAAGACGCTGGAGGACTTCGACTGGGACGCCCAGCCCGCCGCACGGCAGCAGATCGCGGGCCTGGCCTCCGGAGGGTTCCTGCTCGAAGCGCAGAACGTCGTGCTGCTCGGACCCCCGGAACAGGGAAGACCCACCTCGCCACCGCACTCGGGATCGTCGCCGCCCGCCACGGGCACCGGGTGCTCTTCGCGACCGCCACGGATTGGGTCACCCGACTCACCGACGCGCACCGGCAAGGGAACCTGCCCCGAGAACTGGCCCGGCTGCGCCGTTACGGGCTGATCATCGTCGACGAAGTCGGCTACCTGCCGTTCGAGCAAGACGCCGCGAACCTGTTCTTCCAGCTCGTCTCATCCCGATACGAGCACGCCTCCCTCATCCTCACCAGCAACCTGCCGTTCTCCGGCTGGGGCGGCGTCTTCGGCGACCAAGCCGTCGCCGCCGCGATGATCGACCGCATCGTTCACCACGCCGACGTCCTCACCCTCAAGGGCGCCAGCTACCGGCTCCGAGGACGCGGGATCGACAGCCTCCCCAGCATCAGAACGCAAGATCCGGCAGACTAACGACACGACAAGGTGGCCTCATTTTCGAACGTCGCAATGGCCTCATTTTCGAGCGTCGTCGACACTGTGTGGGGTGATCTGCGTCGGCGCGCCGCGCGAGGCAGATATTCACCGCCGGACGTGGGCCCTGATTCGGCCCGCAAGCCGGTCCGTGATCGCACGCCCTCGTGCCGGCGGTCGTCGGCCATGGCCGTCGCGGCCGCCTGGTCGCAGAAGACCCGCGCGCATGCATTCTCAACGAGCGGACCCTTTGCGATGTGCCGTGCACGCCGCACGGGACCTGAGCCGCCAGGCGCTCAACATCTCTCGCTGAGGAGTGGGTCGCTATGGGCAGCACCCATCCGGACGCGCCGGCACCCGGCCGACGCTATCGGGTCAGCTTTCTCCAGCCGACGGCTGGCACGCGACCCAGCGCGGAATCACCATCAAAGGCGAAAGCGCTGGCGAGGCGAAGATTGAAGTGGGCCCCGTGGGGCTCGAACCCACGACCCGCGGATTAAAAGTCCGATGCTCTACCGACTGAGCTAGAGGCCCTCGACATCCAGCCTAGTAGGCGCTCAGGGCTTCCCGTTCCCGTTGCCGCTGTTGTTGCCCGGTCCGCGGTTGGTGTTCGCGTTGCCGTTGTTGTGGCCCGGGCCCTTGTTCGGGTTCGCCTCGGCGGGGCCACCGCCGTTGCCGGGCTTCTCTGCCGGCGCGTCCACGGGCGTCACGACGATCGGCTCCGGCGCAGGGGCCTCGGGCTCCACCGCCACGACGGCAGGGGCCTCTTCTTCGGGCACCACCGTCGGCTCCTGGTCGACGGGGGCCGGCTCCTGCTGCACGACCGGAGCGGGGTCCTGGGCGACGCTCGCGCCGATCACGGCCGAGATCGCCGACACCGACAGCACGGCCAGCACCGCGACGGCCGCAGCCGCGGCGTACACGCGGCGGGGGTATCGGGCGGCGGGCCGTGCGACCGGCATCAGCCCGGGGTCCTCCGTCGCCGTCGTGTCGCTACGGCGCACCGACACGGCCGACGACGCCGCCAGCGGTGCCGCGACGGTCGGCAGTTGCAGGGGAGCGGTCGGGGCCGTCGCTGCGGCAGCGCGCGAGCGCCGCGTCATGGGCACGGGGAGGGGCGCCGTCACGGGCGCCGTCGTGTCGTAGGCGATGGCATCCGGAACCGTCAATCGCGCCGCCGCACAGGCGACTTCGAGCGCGCTCGGGCGGTCTTCGGGCCGCATCGCGGTCATCGCCTGCAGCAACTCGCGCCACGGCGCAGGCAGCGACGCAGGGATGGCGGGCGGGTCGATGAGGCGTGCGGTGATCGCGCCGATTCCCGAGGCGTCGCCGAACGGACGCTGGCCGGTGAGGGCCTCGATGAGCAGGATGCCGAGCGCGTAGATATCGGCGGCGGGGGTCGCCGCCGCGCCGCGCGCCTGCTCCGGCGCGAGGTAGGCGGCGGTGCCGATGACGAGCCCCGGCGCGGTGGCCCGGGTCGTGTTCGCGAGGTAGGCGATGCCGAAGTCGGCGACCTTCGCGCGCCAGCGCCCGTTGGCGAGTGGGGAGCGCCACAGCAGCACGTTCGACGGCTTGATGTCGCGGTGGACGACACCCGAGGTGTGGGCGACGTGCAGCCCCTCGGCGATGTCGAGCGCGATGCCGGCGAGCTCCCTGGCATCCATGTCGCCCTGCTTCAGGCGGGCGCTCAGCGTGAGCCCGGGCACGTACTCCATGACCAGGTAGGTGATGTCGTCGTCGGCGCGCCCGATGCGGGCGTCGAAGAGCGTGACGAGGCACGGGTGGTTGAGCGAGGCCAGCAGCAGCATCTCGGCACGCGCGCGATCCACCGAGCCCAGTCCGTCGGTGTGACGGTGCATGACCTTGACGGCGATCGGCCGTTGCAGATGCAGGTCGTCCGCGAGGAAGACCCTGCCCGCGCCGCCCGACCCGATCAGCTCGCGCAACCGGTACCGGCGCTCCAGCACCGAGCCCTCGGCCATCTCGCTCACACCCGCGTGCAACATGGCCCTCCCAGCCCATCGTCGGCGGCCCAGCCCTCGACCCGATCATTTACGACGCTAACGAATTCGCCATTCGGGTGACGCCGCTTGACGCGGCCACCCAAACATGACAGTGCGGCCGGCGCGCCCGGCGTACAGCGCGGCCGTCATCCGCCCACACGCAAGAACGACCGCCGGCGACATCGCAGCGCCGGCGGTCGTCCCGCCCATCACGGAACGCGCGCCCCCCGACCGCGCTCCGCTGGTCTCATTCCGCCGGCGGCATCAGCACCGTGTCGATCAGGTACACGGTGGCATTGGCCGTCTGCACCCCGCCGCAGATGACGCTCGCGTCGTTGACCATCCACTCGTCGCCCGAGCCGGTCACCTCCACGTCCTCGCCCTGCAGAGTGGTGTGCGTGCCCTCGATGTCGGCGGGATCCACCCGGCCGTCGACGACGTGGTACGTCAGGATCGACGTCAGCGTGTCGCTGTCGGTCTTCAGTGACTCGATGACCGCCGGGTCGATCTTCGCGAACGCGTCGTCGACCGGCGCGAACACGGTGTACTCGCCGCCGTTGAGCGTCTCGACGAGATTCACGTCGGGGTTCAGCTCGCCGCTGACAGCGGCGGTCAGCGTGGTCAGCAGCGGGTTGTTGGATGCCGCAACGGCCACCGGCTCCTGCGACATGCCCTGGATCGAGCCCGCGCCATCGGGCACGGCCTCGGCGTAATCCTCACACCCGGCGCCGACGAGCATCGCCGTGGCATCCATCGCCTCGGGCGTGGCCGCCTCCGAACTCTCGGTCGACATGGAGCCGGTCTCTTCGTCGGTGGCATCGCCGCCCATCGTGCACGCCGACAGCGCGAACGCTCCCGCCAGCGTGAGGGTCAGAGCCGCGGTGATCTTCTTCCTGGTGCTGAGCATGATGTCCTCCGTTGTCGACGCCGCCAGGACTGCGGCGATGACAGATGTTCGGAGCGGCGCCCGGATCGGATGGGAACCAATCCGATCGGCATCCCGAGCCGAAGAACCCCCGACAGAGACGGGGACGGCGTGGAGCTCATCATCATCGGCCTGCTGGGGGGCCTCATCACGGGCATCTCGCCGTGCATCCTGCCGGTGCTGCCGGTCATCTTCCTCACCGGCGGCGCGCAGTCGGCCCGGTTCGAGGGGGATGCCGCACCGCTGCCTGCCCGGCGCAGTCGCCCCTATCTCGTGATCGCGGGGCTCGTGACGAGCTTCACGCTGGTGACCCTCGCCGGGTCGCTGCTTCTCGGGGCGCTCAACCTGCCGCAGGACGTCATCCGGTGGGTGGGGATCGCCGTGCTCGTCCTGATCGGGGTGGGGCTGCTGGTGCCGCGGTTCGAGCAGCTGCTCGAGAAGCCGTTCCAGTGGCTGCCCCGCCGCGAAGTCGCCAACCGGGGGAGCGGCTTCGCGGTGGGGCTCGCGCTCGGCGCGGTGTTCGTGCCGTGCGCGGGGCCGGTGCTGGCGGCGATCATCGTCGCCGGCGCCACCGGGCGCATCGGCATCGACACGGTGGCCCTCACCGCATCGTTCGCGATCGGTGTGGCCATTCCGCTGCTCGGCTTCGCGCTCGCCGGGCGCGGGCTGATCGAGCGCATCAAGGCCTTCCGCACCCGCGAGCGGGGGCTGCGCGTCGCCGCCGGTGTCGCGATGCTCGCGCTCGCCGTGGGGCTCGTGTTCAACGTGCCGCAGCTGCTGCAGCGCTTCGTGCCCGACTACACCGCGCAGCTGCAGCGCGACCTCACCGCCGGCGACGCGGCCGCCGAGGCCCTGAACCTCGGCGGCATCGTGACCGACGAGAACCGCGAGCTCGACAACTGCACGAACGGCGCCACCGAGCTGGAGTCGTGCGGCACCGCCCCGGGCATCCGGGGGATCGACGCGTGGCTGAATACGCCCGACGGGGGCGGGATCGACCTCGCGGACCTGCGCGGCCATGTCGTGCTGATCGACTTCTGGGCCTACTCGTGCATCAACTGCCAGCGCTCCATCCCGCACGTCGTCGCCTGGGACGACGCCTACCGCGACGCGGGCCTGCAGGTCATCGGCATCCACTCGCCGGAGTACGCGTTCGAGAAGGATGCCCAGAACGTCGCTGCCGGCGCACGCGACTTCGGGATCGAGTACCCCGTCGCCCTCGACAACTCGCTGTCGACCTGGACCAACTACCGCAACCGCTACTGGCCCGCGCACTACCTGATCGACGCCGACGGCACGGTGCGCCACATCTCGTTCGGCGAGGGCAACTACGCCGCGACCGAAGCGATGATCCGCGAGCTGCTGGTGGATGCCGACGCGGATGCCGCGCTGCCGGCGGCCACCGACGTCACCGACGACACCCCCGAGGCGGGATCGCGCACGCCCGAGACCTTCCTGGGGTCGTCCAAGTTCGTCAACTACGCCGGGGGCGGCCGCTACGGCGGGGAGCAGACCTTCGGGTACCCCGAGGCCCAGCCCGCGGATTCGTTCGCCCTCACCGGCGACTGGGACGTGGAGTCGCAGTTCGCCACGCCGACCGGTGACGACGGCGGCATCCGCCTGTTCTATCGGGCCGCCGAGGTGCGCGTCGTGCTCGCCGGGGAAGGGCGTGTCGACGTCACGATCGACGGAAAGCCGTCGCCGAGCCTGGACGTGGGCGGCACGCCGCGGTCGTACGAGCTCGTCTCGGCGGACCGCAGCAGCGAAGGCGTGATCGAGGTGACGGTGCCTGCCGGCGTGCAGGCCTACTCCTTCACGTTCGGTTGAGCAAGACCCGCGACACGACGAAGGGATAGGGCATGCTGGGGGCGATGGTCATCGACGGGGTGGATGTGCCCGAGGAGGGCGCGGCGCGCGATCACGCAGCCGACCTCCTCCTTCGCGTTGCCACCGGCGACCAGGGCGCGTTCGCCCGGCTGTACGACATGCTCTCGCCGCGGGCATTCGGTCTGATCCTGCGGGTGCTCGTGGACCGGTCGCAGAGCGAAGAGGTGCTGCAAGAGGTGTTCCTCGAGGTGTGGCAATCCGCTGCACGGTTTGCTCCGAATAAGGGGCAGGGGAGGGCGTGGGTGCTGACGATCGCCCACGGCAGAGCAGTGGACAGGGTGCGGGCATCTCAAGCGAGCGCCACCCGCGACGTGCGCGCAGGGTTGCGTGATCTCGACGTCGCCCACGACGGTGTCGCCGAACAGGTGGAGCTGAAGGTGGAAGGGGAGAAGGTGGCGGGTGCGCTGTCGACGCTCCCCGATCCGCAGCGCGAAGCGATCGTGCTGGCCTACTACGGCGGCTACAGTCAGAGCGAAATCGCCGTGCTGGTGGGCGCACCGCTCGGAACGATCAAGACCCGGATGCGTGACGGACTGTCGCGCCTTCGCAGCGCGATGGGGGTGACCGCATGAACGAGCAGGAGTTCGCCGAACTCGCCGCCGGTCACGCCCTGCACGCGCTGTCGCCCGACGACGAGTCCCGCTACCGCGAGGCGCTGGCGGAGCACCCGGAGTGGGAGGGTGTGGCGCTGGTGGATGCCGCTGTCGCGGCATCCCTCGCCGAAGGCGTCGGCCGCGTCGCGCCACCGTTGACGATGCGGTCGACGCTGCTCGCGCGAATCGGGTCGCTGCCGCAGGTGCCGCCGGTGGCGGGGGCTGCGGGGTCTGGGGCTGGCGTTTCGGGAGCGCTGCGGCGGGACCGGTCGGGGCGCGCGGGCGACGGCGACGAGCCGGCTGGGGACGACGATGTTGCGGAGACGGTCGAGGCTGAGGTCGAGGCCGTTGAGGCCGAGTCCGAGGCTGTCGAGGCTGAGACCGAGGCTGTCGAAGACGAGACCGAGGCTGTCGAGGCGGAGACCGAGGTTGTCGAGATCGACTCTGAGGCCGTTGAGGCCGTTGAGGCCGAGCGCGACCCCACCGACCCGCTGATCGTGCTGCTCGGGACGGTGCCCGACGCGACCGACGACACCGCTGAGTCCGCCACCGCGACGACGGCGCTGCCTGTCGAACCGGCCGACGCCGCCGTGCCGATCGAGACGGAGCTCCCCGACGACGCCCCGCCGTCCGCTGCCGCGGAACCCGTACCCACCACGACGGCCATGCAGGCCGTCGCCCGACGCAACTGGACCCGTGGTCTGCTCGCGCTCGCCGCCTGCCTGACGCTCCTCGTGGGTGTCGGGTTCGGTGCTGGGGCGCTCTACAACTGGATGAACCGTCCCGCCGCGGTGGTCGCCCTCGATGAGATCGAGTCCGCGCCCGATGCACAGTCGGCCACCGTTGTGGAGGAAGAGGGGCTGACGGCCACGGTGCATTGGTCGGAGCAGCTGGGCAAGGTCGTGCTGGTGTCCGACGGGCTGCCGTCGATTCCCGAGGACGAGACGTTCGAGCTGTGGTTCGTGCGCGGCGACGAGGCGATCTCCGCCGGCACGTTCGCCCCGGACGGCAGTGCTGCGACGACCGCGCTGGAAGGCGAGATACAGCCGGGCGACGTCATCGCCGTCACGGTGGAACCCGCCGGGGGAGCTCCCGACGGTACCCCCACGAGCGATCCGATCGTCGCCGTCCCCACCGCCTGAGCGCGCTGTCCGGCCTCGCCGCGCGACGTCGCCGGTAGCCTGGAATGATGACGGACGACGCCGGAAACCCCTTCCACAAGCCGGTCCGGCGGCCCTCGGAGACCTTCGATCGCCTCTTCGCGGCGGAGGACCCGGCGGAGGTGTCGCGGGTCGCACACGCCACAGCCCACGCGCTGATCACCCGCGTGCGCGAGGAGCAGGACGCCGACGTGGTGGAGCGTCTCATCGGGTTCACCGATCGCCATGGCATCCACGACATCGCCGAACTGTGGTCGCGGTCGCCGGCGCGCACGCTGCCGGGTGCGCTGTGGCGGTTGTACCTGCTGCAGCTGATGATCCACGACGATCCCCAGACCGCGGCGCTGCTGTACGACCGGGGACGGGTCGCGATCGTCAGTGCCGACCCCGTCGTCGCGGGGGCGCCGACGCCCGCCGGGCCCGACGAGCTGGTGGAACTGGTGGACACGATCATGCGCGGGTTGTTCACGGGCGACTTCGCCGTCGCGCTCGACCGTGCGGCGGCGTTCTGCCGCGTGGAGTCCAGCGGGGCGACGCACCTGGCCGACGACTATGAGGCGACCGAGTCCGACCGGGCGACGGCGCTCACCACGCGGGCGCTGCGGCTGTCGACGTACGCCGCCGACCTGGCATCCTGCGCCGCGCTCTGGCGCCGCGACTCCCTGACCTGACCCGTCCCGCCCGCGCCGGCGCCGGGTCGCTGCCCGCGTCCACCCACCACCCGGTGAGACTACAGCTGACGGCCGAGACATCGGGAAGTTCCCATCGTCTCGGCCGTCAGCTGTAGTTTCACGGTCCCGGGGGCGGGGCGGAAAGAAGGTGCCGGGCCGCAGAACGCCTCTCGGCGCGAGGCCGCTCAAAGCGGCAGAAGATGGAGCCCGGGGTTACTGCGGCCCGGCTGATCCAGTGTAACCGAGGCCCGTGCGGGCCTATTCCCCGTCGGAATTCAGGCTGTGGACAGCAGCTCGCTCCGGATGCCGCGAATCGCGCGATCACAGCCTGAATTCCGACGGCCCACCCTCGGTAGGCTTCCGTCATGGCCTGGCGATTCGCGCTCATGATCGACCCCGCAGCACCCGGCGACCCGCGCGGGTCGTTCGCCGAGACGTTCACCGTCATCGATCCTGCCGCCCCCGCCCTCAGCGTCGGCGAGCTGAGCACGCAACGCGGCGACGGCATCTTCGAGTCGATCGGCGTGGTCGACGGTCACCCGCAGGAGGTCACCGCGCACCTCGAGCGCCTCGTGCACTCGGCCCGCCTCTGCGACCTGCCCGAACCCCACGTCGCCCAGTGGCGCGAGGCCGTCGCCGCGGCGGCCGCCGCCTGCGGCCCGGGGGAGTCGGTGGTCAAGCTCATCCTCAGCCGCGGCGTCGAGCACGGCCCCGCCCCCACCGCGTGGGTCACCGCCGCCCCCGCGGCCGACTTCGCCGCGGTGCGGGAGCACGGCGTGCGCGTGGTCACCCTCGACCGCGGCTACGCCCTGGATGTCCCGGCCCGCGCGCCGTGGCTGCTGCTGGGCGCGAAGACGCTGTCGTACGCGGTCAATATGGCGGCCCTGCGCGAAGCCAAGCGCCGCGGCGCCGACGACGCGATCTTCACGACCTCCGACGGCTACGTGCTCGAGGCCCCGACGGCATCTCTCATCCTGCGCCGCGGCGACACCTTCGTCACGCCGGCGCCCAATGGCGGCATCCTGCACGGCACGACGCAGCTCAGCCTGTTCGCTCACCTCGAGGAGCAGGGCTACGCCACCGCGTACGCCACCATCCCGGTGAGCGATCTCGCGACGGCGGATGCCGCGTGGCTCGTCTCCAGCGTGCGGCTCGCCGCGCCCATCGCCGCGATCGACGGCGCCGGGCTCGCGGTCGACCGCGCGTTCACGGCATCCGTCAACCGCTACCTGCTGAGCCCGCGCGACTGAGCGCGCTCACCCGTCGCGCATTGCTGCTTCCGCGGGCGGGAACCCGCAAGACGCGACGGGCGAGCCCCACCGCGAGCGCGCCTGCTGCCCCGAGCCCACGACGCGCGCGAGCCCTCGGCATCACCCGAAGCGGCCGGAGACGTAGTCCTCGGTGGCCTGCTGCGACGGGGTGGTGAAGATGGTGTTGGTGTCGTCGTACTCGATGAGCTTGCCCGGCTTGCCGGTGCCGGCGATGTTGAAGAACGCGGTCTTGTCGGACACCCGCGATGCCTGCTGCATGTTGTGCGTGACGATGACGATCGTGTAGTTGGCCTTCAGCTCCTCGATCAGCTCCTCGATCGCGTACGTCGAGATCGGGTCGAGGGCCGAGCAGGGCTCGTCCATCAGCAGCACCTGCGGCGACACGGCGATGGCGCGCGCGATGCACAGACGCTGCTGCTGGCCGCCCGACAGGCCCGAACCCGGGCGGTCGAGGCGGTCCTTGACCTCGTTCCACAGGTTCGCGCCGCGCAGCGACTTCTCCACCAGGTCGTCGGCATCCGACTTCGAGATGCGCCGGTTGTTGAGCTTCACCCCGGCCAGCACGTTCTCGCGGATCGACATCGTGGGGAACGGGTTCGGACGCTGGAAGACCATGCCCACCTGGCGGCGCACGAGCACCGGGTCGACGGTGGGGCCGTACAGGTCGTCGCCGTCCAGCAGCACCTCACCCTCGACGCGGGCGCCGGGGATGACTTCGTGCATGCGGTTGAGCGTGCGCAGGAACGTGGACTTGCCGCAACCGGACGGACCGATGAAGGCGGTCACGCTGCGGGGTTCGATCTCGAGCGAGACGCCCTCGACGGCGAGGAAATCGCCGTAGTAGACGTTCAGATCGTTGACTTCGATGCTCTTGGACACCTGAGGATTCCTTCGGGTTGGAGGGAGTCGGATGCCGCGTCAGCGGCCCATCTTGGGGGCGAAGATGCGGGCGATGACGCGGGCGAGGAGGTTCAGCACCATGACGATTACGATGAGCACCAGGGCGCCCGCCCATGCGCGGTCGAGGTAGGCCCAGCCGGGGATGCCCTGGTTCATGTACTGCGTGTACACGAACACCGGCAGCGACGCCATGCGCCCCTCGAACAGGTTGTAGTTCATCGAGGTCGCCATGCCGGCGGTGATCAGCAGCGGCGCCGTCTCACCGATGACGCGGGAGATCGACAGCATGATGCCGGTGGTGATGCCGGCGATCGAGGTGGGAAGGACCACCTTCACGATCGTCAGCCACTTCGGCACGCCGAGGGCGTAGGCCGCCTCGCGCAGCTCGTTCGGCACGAGCCGCAGCATCTCCTCGGTCGAGCGCACCACGACCGGGATCATCAGCACCGACAAGGCCACCGACCCCATGATGCCCATGCGCACACCGGGACCGAAGAAGAGCGCGAACAGGGCGAAGGCGAACAGACCGGCGACGATCGAGGGGATGCCGGTCATGACGTCCACGAGGAACGTGATGCCGCGGGCCAGCCGCTTGCCGGCGCCGTACTCGATCAGGTAGATCGCCGTGAACAGGCCGATCGGGATGGAGATCGCGGCGGCGGCGAGGGTGATCAGCAGCGTGCCGACGATCGCGTGCAGCGCACCGCCGCCCTCACCGACGACGTTGCGCATCGAGTGGGTGAAGAACTCCGCCGAGATCCCCGCGATGCCGTTGGTGACCACCGTGATGGCCACGGAGACCAGCGGCACCATGGCGATGAGGAACGCGACGGTCACGATGCCCGTGACGAGCCGGTCGACGCCCTTGCGGTGGCCCTCGACGACGGTGGAGATGGTCGTGATGAGGGCCAGATACACCAGCGCCGACACGATCGCCCAGCCGGCGACGTTGAACTCCGCCTCGCCGGCGAGGGCGACGACGCCGAACAGCAGCGCGACGGCGGCGGCCGAGACGCCGAGGATGACCCACGGCGCCCAGCGGGGCAGACGGCCGTTCGTGAGCCGCAGCGGTGCCGAATCCTGCTGGGCAGGGGTGGCCGGCGGGGCAGGAGCGGTGGTGACGCTCATCAGTTGGCTCCCGAGAATTCCTGGCGGCGGCTGACGATCCAGCGCGCGACGGCGTTCACCGCGAAGGTGACGACGAAGAGGATGAGGCCCGTCGCGATGAGCACGTTGATGTTCGTGCCGTACGCCTCGGGGAAGGTCAGCGCGATGTTGGCGGGGATCGTGCTGGGGTTGGATGGGGTGAACAGGCGGAAGGTCACGGCGCCCGTGGCCGAGAGCACCATGGCGACGGCCATCGTCTCACCCAGCGCACGACCGAGACCCAGCATGGATGCCGAGACGATGCCCGATCGCCCGAACGGGAAGACGGCCATGCGGATCATCTCCCAGCGCGTCGCACCGAGGGCGAGGGCGGCCTCTTCGTGCAGGCGCGGGACCTGCAGGAAGATCTCGCGGCAGATGGCGGTGATGATCGGCACGATCATGACAGCGAGCACGATCGCAGCGGTGAAGATGGTGCGGCCGGTCTGCGAGACGGGACCGGCGAACAGCGGGAACCAGCCGAGGTTGGTGACGAACCAGCTGTACACCGGCTGCACGGCGGGGGCGAGCACGAGGATGCCCCAGAGGCCGAACACGACCGACGGGACGGCGGCGAGGAGGTCCACGGCGTAGCCGAGGGCCTGCGCCAGCCGACGCGGGGCGTAGTGCGAGATGAACAGGGCGACCGACACCGACAGCGGCACCGCGATGATCAGGGCGATGAACGAGGCCCACACGGTGCCGAAGGCCAGCGGGCCGACGTACTCCCAGAAGTTGCTGGTCAGCAGCGACGCGGTCTCGTTGGTGGCGCTGAGACCCGGCAGCGACTGCACGATGAGGAAGATCGCGACCGCGGCGAGGGTGACGAGGATCATCGACCCCGCGAACAGGGCGGTTCCCGAGAACCAGCGATCACCCGCGCGCTGCGGGGGTTTGGCTGGTGCGGTCGCGGTGACCGGTGCGGGTGTGGTGGTCATGGCTTCCTGTTCTCGGTGGCCGGGTTACGGGGGTGCTGCCCGGTCCGACGCGGTGGCATCGGACCGGGCAGCGGGGTGTCACTCCGCGACGATCAGGTCGATCGCGGCGTTGACCTTATCGCGCAGCGAGTCGGAGATGGGGGCGCTGCCGGCGGCGGCTGCCGCGGCATCCTGGCCTTCGGCGCTGGCGACGAAGTCGAGGTAGCCCTTGACGATCGGGGCGGATGCCGCGTCGACGTAGTCCTGGCACGCGATCATGTAGCTGATCAGGATGATCGGGTACACGCCGGCGGCGTCGGTGGTGCGGTCCAGGGCAATGGCGAGGTCACCGGCTTCGCGGCCGTCCTCGAAGGGCGAGGCGTCGACCACGGCGGCCGCGGCCTCGGGCGAGTAGCGCACGAACTCGTCGCCGACCTTGATGGCGACCGTCGACAGGCCTTCTTCGCTGGCGCGCGACGCGTCGGCGTAGCCGATCGTGCCGTTGCCGCCGGAGACGGCCGACACGACACCCGAAGTGCCCTGGGCGGCCTCGTTCACGCCGGGGGTCTCCGGCCACACGCCGTCGGGCTCCCAGGTCCACTCCGCGGGAGCGGCCTGGAAGAGGTAGTCGGTGAAGTTCTCGGTCGTGCCGGAGTCGTCGGCGCGGTGCACGACGGTCACGGCGAGGTCGGGCAGGGTGGCGTCGGGGTTCAGCGCGGCGATGGCCGGGTCGTTCCACTTCGTGATGCCACCCGAGAACAGGCCCGCGAGCGTGGCGGCATCCAGATCGAGCTCCTCGACGCCGTCGATGTTGAAGATCACGGCGATGGGGGAGATGTAGGTCGGCAACTGGATGATGCCGGTGCCGTCGGTGCAGCCGGCGAACGTGTCGCCCAGCTCCTCGGTCGTGAACGGGCGGTCGGAGCCCGCGAAGGCCACCGCACCCGCCTGGAACGACTCGCGGCCGGCGCCGGAGCCTGCGGCGTCGTAGGTGACCTCGACGTCGGGGTGGGCCTGCTGGAAGCCGGCGGTCCAGGCCTGCACGGCGACCTCCTGCGACGACGCTCCCGCGCCGGCGATGGTGCCGGACAGGGTGGTGTCGGTGGTGCTGCCGGCATCGGGGCGCTCGTTGGCCGCACAGGCGGTGAGGGTCAGTGCGGCGACGGCGGCGATCGCGCCGGCCTGGGCGAAACGGGAGAGCTTCACGTGTGATCCTTCGGGTGTCGGAGTGGCGGGCCCGGTGCAGGGCTCGCCCCGACGCTAGAGAGCGACGCTTACGAGAGTGCGCTGTCCGGGTAAACGAAAGGTGAACGGCTTCCTTCCAGCCGCCGAGTGAGCATTCGTGTCGCCGAGTGAGCATTCGTGTCGCCGAGTGAGTATTCGGTTCTGGGCCGTTCGGTCGGACGCGCGAGTACTCACTCGGACGCGCGACTACTCACTCGGACGCGCGAATGCTCACTCGCGGGCCCGAATGCTCACTCGGGCTTCGGGACGTGCGTCTCGATCGCTACGATCCCGGAGCCGGGATTGGTGACCGACAGGTGGACCACCGAGAAGGCGCCCACTTCCAGCGCCGACGCGCTCCCCAGATACGACCCCCGCATCGTCCCGGTCGCCAGCGCGATCTCGGTGAGGATGTCGGGCAGCACCGGCCCGTGACTGCAGAGCACGGCGGGCTTGCGCGCCCGCACCCGTTCCCCGACGACGCTGCGGACGTCGGCACGGCCCTGCTCCCAGGCATCCTGGCTCAGCTGGGGGGTCTCCTCGATGCGACGACCGAGGGATGCCGCCAGCGGTGTCACCGTCGCCAGGCACCGCACCGCGGGGCTCGACACGACGCGCAGCGCCCCGAAGGAGCTCAGCGGGCCCACGAGCGCGCCGGCCTGCCGGATGCCCTTGGCCGACAGCGGCCGCTTCGCGTCGGCCTTGCTCCACTTCTCGCGGGCCACGGCCTTGGCGTGCCGCAGCACGATGAGGGGGAAGGTGGCCAGCACCCCGTCGTCGACCAAGCGGGCGAACCCGTCGAGGATCTCGATGTCGACGGGATAGCTGAGGATCTCGCGCGCCTTCTTCAGGCTCGCCCATTCGAGCGCGGCGATCTCCTTGTTCGGCACGAACGCCGACGCCCGGATCGCGGCCTCGGTGGCCTGCGCCGACCAGTAGTGCACGATCTTCTGCTTCTTGCTGGGCAGGCTGTACCGCGAAACGCCGAGCGCCACCCCGAGGGCGACACGGATGCCGGTCTCCTCGTGGATCTCGCGCACGGCGGTCTCGGCGAGCGTCTCGCCGGGGTCGACCTTGCCCTTGGGAAGCGTGATGTCGCGGTAGCGGGTGCGGTGGATCAGCAGCACCCGCAGCTTGCCGTCGACGACCCGCCACACGACGCCTCCGGCGGCGTACACCGCCGTGTCGGTCATCGCACCGCCCGCACGCGTCGCCGCCGCTGCACCGCCGCCATGGTCTTGTCCTGCAGATCGACCAAGGGTCGGCCCCTGCCGTCGAGGTGGTGGCGCACCCATTCGTTGTCCTGGCTCAGCCGCCACGAGCTCGTGGTGTCGCTCATGGCGAGGTCGAACAGGTCGATGAGCTCCGTCACGTGCGCGGCGCCGGTGACCCGCACGAGCGCCTCGACGCGGCGGTCGAGGTTGCGGTGCATCATGTCGGCGCTGCCGATGTACACCTGCGGGTCGCCGTCGTTGTGGAACGCGAAGATGCGCGAATGCTCCAGGTAACGACCCAGGATCGAGCGCACCGTGATGTTGTCGGTCACCCCGTCGAGCCCGAGCTTGAGCGAGCAGATGCCGCGCACCCAGACGTCCACCTTCACGCCGGCCTGGCTGGCGCGGTAGAGGGCGTCGATGATCTGCTCGTCGACCATCGAGTTCACCTTGATGCGCACCGAGGCGGGCTTGCCGTCCTGGGCGTTGCGCCGCTCGGCGTCGATGAGCCGCAGCAGCCCCTTGCGCAGGTGCAGCGGAGCCACCAGCAGCCGCTTGAACTTCTTCTCGATGGCGTAGCCGGAGAGCTCGTTGAACAGGCGCGTGAGATCGCGGCCCACCAGCTCGTCGGTCGTGAACAGGCCGAAGTCCTCGTAGAGCCGGCTGGTCTTGGGGTTGTAGTTGCCGGTGCCGATGTGGCTGTAGCTGCGCAGCGCCCCGTCTTCCTGACGGATGACGTGCAGCAGCTTGCAGTGGGTCTTGAGTCCGACGAGGCCGTACACGACGTGCACGCCGGCCTTTTCGAGCTTGCGCGCCCACACGATGTTGGCGGCTTCGTCGAAGCGGGCCTTGACCTCCACCAGCGCCAGCACCTGCTTGCCCGCCTCGGCGGCGTCGATGAGCGCCTTGACGATGGGACTGTCGCCGGAGGTGCGGTACAGGGTCTGCTTGATGGCGAGCACGTGCGGGTCCTTCGCCGCCTGCTCGAGGAACGCCTGCACGCTCGTCGTGAACGACTCGTACGGGTGGTGCACGAGCACGTCGCCCTTGCGGATCGCGGCGAACAGGTCGGCGCGCCCGTTCTGCTCGCTGGGCTGGAACGCCACGGCGGTCGTCGGCACATGCGGCGGGAAGTGCAGGTCGGGCCGGTCGATGCGGGCGAGGTCGAACAGGCCGCGCAGATCCAGCGGCCCGGGCAGCCGGTAGACCTCCTGCTGCGTGATGTCGAGCTCGCTGATGAGGAGGTCCAGCGTCACGTCGTCCATGTCGTCGCCCACTTCGAGGCGGATGGGCGGCCCGAACCGGCGGCGCAGCAGCTCGGCCTCGAGCGCCTGGATGAGGTTCTCGGTCTCGTCCTCCTCGATCACGACGTCCTCGTTGCGGGTGAGGCGGAAAGCGTGGTGGTCGAGGATCTCCATCCCCGGGAACAGGTCCTTGAGGTTGTGGGCGATGAGGTCCTCGAGAGGGAGATACCGCACGCTGTGGCCGTCGGCGCGCACCTGCACGAACCGCGGCAGCATGGGCGGCACCTTCAGGCGCGCGAACTCCTGCCGCCCGGTGCGGGCGTTGCGGATGCGGATCGCGAGGTTCAGCGACAGCCCCGAGATGTAGGGGAAGGGGTGCGCAGGGTCCACAGCCAGCGGCATCAGCACCGGGAAGACCTGGCCCTGGAAGTAGTCGTACAGCAGCGTGCGCTCTTCGTCGGTCAGATCGCCCCACGAGACGATGTCGATGCCGGCGTCGGCCAGCGCCGGGCGCACCAGGCTGTTCCACGCGTCGGCGTGGCGCACCTGCAGCGCGTGGGCCTCGCCCGAGATGTCGGTGAGCACGTCCAGCGGAGCGCGCCCGACGTTCGTGGGCACGGCGAGCCCGGTGACGATGCGGCGCTTGAGGCCCGCGACGCGCACCATGAAGAACTCGTCGAGGTTGCTGGCGAAGATCGCGAGGAAGTTGGCGCGTTCCAGCGCCGGGACCGACGGGTCTTCCGCGAGCTCGAGCACGCGCCGGTTGAAGGCGAGCCAGCTGATCTCGCGGTCCTGGTAACGGTTCTCCGGCAGCTGCGAATCGTAGGTCTCGACGGCCTGGTCGAAGTCGTCGTCGTCGGCGTCCCCGAGGCCGCTGTCGAGTGCTTCGGTGTGGATCATCAGCCCATCATGTCAGGGCCGTGCGGCACGGTGGCCCACCGATGCCGCGGGTTACGCCTGCGAGCGCTCGCGGGGCGCGGGCACCTGGTCGTCCTCGTACACGTTGAAGCGGTAGCCGACGTTGCGGACGGTCCCGATGAGCTGCTCGAGGTCACCGAGCTTGGCGCGCAGGCGTCGCACGTGCACGTCGACGGTGCGGGTGCCGCCGAAGTAGTCGTAGCCCCACACCTCGCTCAGCAGCTGCTCGCGCGTGAACACCCGCGACGGGTGCGTGGCGAAGAAGTGCAGCAGCTGGAACTCCTTGTACGTGAGGTCCAGCGGCTTGCCGTGCACCTTCGCCGCGTACGACGACTCGTCGATCGTGATGCCGGAGGTCTGGATGCGGGTGGAGACCTGCTCTGTCGACTGCCGACCCACCGCGAGACGCACGCGGGCGTCGACTTCGGCGGGGCCCGCGGTGAAGAGGATGACGTCGTCGATGCCCCAGTCGGTGGACACCGCGGTGAGGCCGCCTTCGGTGACGATCAGCACGAGAGGGGCGTCGAGGCCGGTCGTGGTGAGGATCTTGCACAGCGACTTGGCGCCGACGAGGTCGACGCGGGCATCCACGAAGATGACGTCGGCGCTGGGGGCGTTCACCAGCTGCGCGGGTTCGGCGGGGATCTGGCGCACGCGATGGCTCAGCAGTTCGAGCGCCGGCAGCGCGGGCGTGCTGGCGGGCGCGGAGCTCAGAAGGAGTAGCTGGGCCAACAGAGGATCCTCCCCGGGCGCGGCGGGTCGCGTCGTGCCCCCATCTTAGGGTGCGCCCGATGACGCAGATCGCGCTCAGGTGCGCGGGCCCGCAGTGGTCCACAATGGTGACATGACGATTCCCGAGCTCGCCCCGCGGCGCACCTTCGGCGGCGTCGTGGCCGTGTGGGTCGTCGCGGCCGTCGCCGCCGTGCTGATCGGTGTGTTCTCGCCGCCGGAGTGGCGGTCGGCGTGGGTCACGGTGGCGCTGGGCGGATGCCTCGTGCTCGCCTTCGCCATCCAGCTCGGCTATGGCCGCTCCCACCGCTTCACCCAGCGCATGGCCGTGAGCATCCTCGGCGCGTTGCTGGTGATGGGTCTGATCGGCTTCGGGTTCGGGCTGGCGACCCTCGTTCCGGCGTAGAGTGCTGTCTATGGATCTCTTCGCGCTCGAGATGTTCTTCGTCGGGTTGCTGGGCCTTGCGGGCCTCGCGATCGCCTTCGTGTCCGGCGTCGTGCTCAAGAACCTCTACCGCGGCCAGCGCTGACAGGCGCCGCCGTGCTGGAGCTGCCGACCGACCTCCCCGCCGACCTCGTCCCACTGTCGTGGCTGCTGGGCGTGTGGGAGGGCACCGGTGTCATCGACTACGAGTCGGGTGACGGCCGGCGCCTGGAAGGCGAGTTCGCGCACCGCGCGAGCTTCAGCCATGACGGCGGCGACTACCTCAACTACGCCGCCGAGGCCTGGCTCCTCGGCGAGGAGCGCGTACGCCTCGTAGCCGAAACCGGGTTCTGGCGCCTCGCACGTCCTCAGACCGATGCCGACGCCGGCCCCGGTCTGCTGCCGGCCACCGCCGAGCGCAGCGAACGCACCGTCGACGACGTCGAGCAGCTGCGCAACGCCGAAGGCGGCTTCGACATCGAAGTGGCCCTCGTGCACGCGGACGGCGTCAGCGAGCTCTACCTCGGACAGGTGCGCGGTCCGCGCATCGACATCGCGACGGATGCCGTCATGCGCTCGGCCTCCACGAAGCCCTACGCCGCCGCGACCCGCATGTACGGCCTGGTCGAGAACCACCTGCTGTGGGCGTGGGACATCGCCGCCCTCGGTGCGCCGCTGTCGTCCCACGCCTCGGCGCGTCTCGCGCGGGTGCAGTGATGACCGCGCCCTTCGCGACCGTTCCCGGTGCCGTCCTCGACGACGACGGCCGCCTGCTGCATCTGGGAACCCCCGCCATCGAGCAGCGCTCCCTCGCCCAGGGCACCGCCGTCGCCCCGCTCGGGGACCGCACCGTGCTCGCCGTGACCGGCGAGGATCGGCTGTCGTGGCTGGATTCGCTGTCGTCGCAGGCGCTCACGGCGCTCGCGCCGGGGGAGAGCACCGAGCTGCTCATCCTCGACCCGCGCGGACACGTCGAGCACGCGGCATCCGTCGTGGATGACGGCGAGACGACGTGGCTCATCGCGGATGCCGCGAACGCCGAGAGCCTGCTCACCTGGCTCACGCGCATGCGGTTCCGGCTGCGCGTGGCCCCGCGGGACGCCTCGGACGAGGTCGCTGTCATCGGCGGCACCGCCGCCGCGATCGCCCGCGTGGTGCCCGAAGCCCTCGCGGTGTGGACCGACCCGTGGCCGGCGATCGGCGCCGGCGGCTGGGGTTACGCCGCCACCGACCCGCACCCCGGGGGCGAGCGCGACTGGAGCGAGGCGATCGTGCCCCTCGCGACCCTCGACCGCCTCGCCGACGCCGCCCGCGCGGGCGAGATCGCCCTGGCCGGCACACTCGCCGCCGACGCCCTGCGCATCGCCGCGTGGCGCCCGCGCGCCGCTGCAGAAGGGGGCGAGCGCACGCTGCCGCACGAAGCGGATTGGCTGCGCACCGCCGTGCACCTGAACAAGGGCTGCTACCGCGGACAGGAGACGGTGGCGAAGGTGCACAACCTCGGCCACCCGCCCCGGCGCCTCGTGGCCCTGCAACTCGACGGCAGCGATGCCATGCTCCCCGAACCCGGCGCGGTCGTGCGGCGCGACGGCGAGCCGGCGGGGGAGATCACCTCGGTCGCCCGTCACTACGAGGAAGGTCCCATCGCGCTGGCCTTCGTCAAGCGCTCGGTGCCACTGGATGCCCCGCTCACCGTCGACACCGCCGACGGCGAGGTCGCCGCCGCGCAGGAGACGATCGTGCCGCCCGACGCCGGCGCCACGGCATCCGTGCCGCGCCTGCCGCGGCTCTCGCGCCGCCGCTGATCACCGCGGTCGTGGTGCGCCCCGACAGGGGTCGACCACGCTGGCCGGACCGCCGCTCAGCGCGGGGCGACCGCCGACCACGGCACGGTGATCTCGCCCAGCCGCCAGCGCGCCGCGGGGCCGAGCGCCCAGCCGGCATCCGTCATCGCCTGCAGCGCCGTGCGCCAGCGGTGCACCGCGCCGAACGGCGAGACGACGGCCGCCAGATGCCAGTGCAGGTCGAGCGCGGCGAGCAGGTCGTGCACGCCCTCCCCGGCGACGTTGCGGTGGATGAGCGCCTTCGGCAGGCGCTCCGCGGCGATCGACGGCTCCGCGAGCTCGGCCAGGCGCAGCGACAGGGTGAGCGAGCGGGGCACGGCATCGGCGCCCACCTCGATCCACGTGGACACCCGGCCGATCTCGTCGCACGTGCCTTCGACCAGGATGCCGCCGGGCGCCAGCCTCGCCGCCATGCGCTGCCAGGCGCCGGGGACGTCGGCCTCGTCGTACTGCCGCAGCACGTTGAAGGCCCGCACGACGGTGGGGCGCCGGGGCGCGGGGACTTCGAACCCGCCGCGGGAGAACGACACCCGCGCGTCGGGGGAGAAGGTGCTCAGGCCCGCCCGCACCTCGTCGAGCTGGGCGCGGGCGCGGGCGACGCGGCCCGGTTCGATCTCGAGCCCCAGCACCTCGACGCCGGGTGTGCCCGGCCGCAGCCGCGCCTCCAGCTCGAACGCGGTGACGCCGCTCGCGCCGTAGCCGAGGTCGACCACGAGGGGGTCGGCGACCGTGCGCAGTACCGGGTGGCGCGCGATCCAGCGGTCTACGCGCCGCAGGCGGTTGGTGTTCGTGGTTCCGCGCGTGATCTGCCCGACCGGGGAGGACATGATCCGCCCGGCCGGGCTGGCTTTCATACGGCCATCTTGCCAGGTGCCGATGGGAGGCCCCCGAGTAGGATTGCCCCATGACCGAGCCCTATACCCTCATCTTGCTCCGACACGGCCAAAGCGAGTGGAACGAGCTGAATCTGTTCACCGGATGGGTCGACGTGCGGCTCACGGCGCAGGGGAAGGCGGAGGCCGAACGCGGTGGCCAGCTCATGGCCGAAGCGGGGCTGCTCCCCGACATCCTGCACACCTCGGTGCTCAGCCGTGCGATCCAGACCGCGAACATCGCGCTGGACTCCGCCGACCGGCTGTGGATCCCCGTGAAGCGCTCGTGGCGCCTCAACGAGCGTCACTACGGCGCCCTGCAGGGCAAGGACAAGGCGCAGACGCTCGCCGAGTTCGGCCAGGAGCAGTTCATGCTCTGGCGCCGCTCGTTCGACGTGCCGCCGCCGCCGCTGTCGGCCGACAGCGAGTTCAGCCAGGTGAACGACCCGCGCTACGTGGGCATCGACGGCGACATCCCCGACACCGAGTCGCTCAAGCTCGTCATCGATCGCCTGCTGCCGTACTGGCACGACGAGATCGTCCCCGACCTGCAGACCGGCAAGACGGTGCTCGTCACGGCCCACGGCAACTCGCTGCGCGGCCTCGTGAAGCACCTCGAAGGCATCAGCGACGACGACATCGCGCAGCTGAACATCCCCACCGGCATCCCGCTGGTCTACCGCCTCAACGCGGACATGACCCCGGTCGGCCCGGGCGAGTACCTCGACCCCGAGGCCGCCGCTGCGGGAGCAGCCGCCGTGGCCGCGCAGGGCAAGAAGTAACACCCGAGTACGACGAGGGGCGGATGCCATCGGCATCCGCCCCTCGTCGTACTCACGTGCAGGTCACTGCAGGCGCAGGGTCTCCAGCGTCTCGGTGTCGGCGGTCCAGTCGCCGGTGGCGAGGTAGAGCACCTTCTTCGCGACCGACTCGGCGTGGTCGGCGAAACGCTCGTGGTAGCGGCTGGCGAGCGTGGCGTCGACGGTGGCCGCCGCCTCGCCCTGCCAGTTCTCGCTGAGCACCTTCTCGAACACCGAGATGTGCAGGTCGTCGAGCTTGTCCTCCGCGGTGCGGATGCGCTCGACGAGCGAGACGTCCTCGGTGCGCAGCAGCTCGGTCAGTGTCCGCGCCACCTCGACGTCGAGCTCGCCCATCTTGGTGAACGTGTTCTTGAGCCCCCGCGGAATGGCCCGCTCGGGGAAGCGCATGCGCGTGAGCTGGGCGATGTGCTCGGCGATGTCGCCCATCCGCTCGAGCGACGCCGACACGCGCAGTGCGGCCACGACGATGCGGAGGTCGCGGGCGACGGGCTGCTGACGCGCCAGGATCTGGATGGCCAGCTCGTCGAGCTCGATGGCCTTGTCGTCGATGATCTGGTCGGCCTCGATGACCTCTTCGGCCAGGGCGACATCGCTCGTGCTGAAGGCGCGGGTGGCTTTGTCGATGGCCACCGTGACGAGCTCGGCGATCTCGACGAGACGTCCCTGGACGTCCTCGAGGGACTGATGGAAAACTTCGCGCATGGCTGCACCTTCCTTACCGCGGCGCGTGGCGCCGCTCTGGCCTCGCGGCTCAGCGTCGTTCGATGGCCTGGCGATTCTTGTCGGCGAAGGTTAACGAACGGTGCCGCGGGAATGAACAGTATCCCGCACGTGGCCCGGACAAGCCAACGCCGGCCGGGGAGGGGCGCTCGGCACGTTTACGCTGTTGTCATGGATTCGACGCAGCTGGTGCTGCTCGCCTTGCTCGCGGGAATGATCGTCGGCGTGGCGGTGGCACTGCTCATCGCCCTTGCCCTGCGCGCCCGTGACCGCAGCCTGGCCGAGGGTTCGTCGCATATCCCCGACGGCGTACATGCGGTGCTGCGCGGCATGGAGGACACCGCCGTGGTGGTGGATGCGTCGTCGACGATCGTGGCCGCCTCTCCCGCGGCCGACATGTTCGGCATGCACGAGGGCGAGGTGCTCCCGAGCCCCGAGCTGCGCGCGCTCGCGCGTGGTGCGCGCATGACCGGGCTCGCGCACACCGAGACCCTCCGGCTCGGGCGCAGCGCCACCTTCGCCCCGACGCGGCTCGTCTCGGCGCGCGCCAGTGCCGTGACCCCGCGCCTCGTGCTGATGGTCGTCCGCGACATCACCGAGCGGGAGCGGGTGGAGGAGATGCGCCGGGACTTCGTCGCGAACACCAGTCACGAGCTGAAGACGCCGGTGGGTGCGGTCATGCTGCTCTCCGAGGCGATCGAGTCGGCCGCCGACGATCCGGCGCAGGTGCGGGCGTTCGCCGGCCGACTGCACGCCGAGGCGTCGCGGCTCGGCCAGCTCACCGGGCGCATCATGAGCCTGTCGCGGCTGCAGGCCTCGGACGAGCTCGCCGAAGTGCGCGACGTGCCGGTCGACCAGGTGGTGGCTGCGGCGGCGGAAGCGCAACGGACGCAGGCGGATGCCGCGCGGGTCGAGCTCGTCCGCGGCGGCGAACGGGGACTGTACGTGCGCGGCGACGCTCAGATGCTGAGCGAAGCCGTCGGCAACCTCGTCGCCAACGCCATCGCGTACTCGCCTGCCGGGTCGAGCGTCGGCATCGGGGTCAAGGCCGTCGACGGCGTCGTGGAGATCGCGGTGACCGACCGCGGCATCGGCATCGCCGAAGGCGAGCAGCAGCGCGTGTTCGAGCGCTTCTACCGTGCCGACCAGGCGCGCTCGCGGCGCACCGGCGGCACGGGGCTGGGCTTGTCGATCGTGAAGCACGCCGTCGACCGCCACGGCGGCGACGTGCGGCTGTGGTCGCGGCCGGGTCAGGGGTCGACGTTCACGATCCGCCTGCCACAGGCCGAGGCGCCGCCGAAGAACCCCCACAAGCGCAAGGCGCGGTCCCGCGCGGCGTCCGAGAGTGCAGCGGCACCGGCCGCCGTGTCGAATGGAGAACCCCGATGACCCGTGTGCTGATCGTCGAGGACGAGCCCGACCTGGCCGACCCGCTGGCCTACCTGCTGCGCCGCGAGGGGTTCGAGGTGGAGATCGCCGAGGACGGCCACAAGGCCCTCGAGATCTTCCACTCGTCGGGGGCGGACATCATCCTGCTCGACCTCATGCTGCCGGGGCTGCCGGGCACCGAGGTGTGCCGCCAGATCCGCACGACCTCCGCCGTGCCGATCATCATGCTGACCGCCAAGGACTCCGAAGTCGACATCGTCGTGGGGCTCGAGCTCGGCGCCGACGACTACGTCACCAAGCCTTACTCGGCGCGCGAGCTGCTCGCCCGCATGCGGGCCGTGCTGCGGCGCACCGCTGCGCCGGAGGAGGAGCTCGACGACCGCGTGCTCACCGCGGGACGCGTGACGGTGGACCTGGACCGGCACGCCGTGGCGGTGGACGGCGCCGAGATCAGCATGCCGCTGAAGGAGTTCGAGCTGCTCGAGGTGCTCGTGCGCAACGCCGGCCGGGTGCTCACTCGTGGGCAGCTGATCGACCGGGTGTGGGGCAGCGACTACTACGGCGACACCAAGACCCTCGACGTGCACATCAAGCGCATCCGCTCACGCATCGAGAAGAACCCGAGCGAGCCGGTGATGCTCGTGACGGTGCGAGGGCTCGGCTACCGGTTCGAGGCCTGAGCCGCCGGCATCCGCGTCACGAGCGCGCCGGCATCCGCGTCACGAGGCCGCCGGCATCCGCGCCACGAGCGCAGGACATGGGCCGAGCGTAGGACCGATCCCGGGCGGGATGTCCTACCCCCGCCACATCTCCTACCCTCGCAACGCGGCGCGCTGCGAGGCCGTCGCGCGCGCTCAGTCCTCGATGAACTCTTCTTCGACCGGGACGAACTCGGAGTAGTACGGCAGTGCGCCGTCGAGCACGGTGATCTCCGCGACCACGCCCTCGCCGTCACCCGACTGGAATGCCATCGGCGCGGTGGCGCCGGGCGCGAAGCCGAGGTCGGTGAACAGGATGGGGTCCTCGTCGACGCCGAGCGTCACCGCGGCCCCGCCGGGGACGGTGACGATCTCCGTCTCGCCGCCCTCGACGCCGATCACGAGGACCTGATCCTCGAGCGAGTTGTTGACCAGCGAGGCGATGAAGTTGCCGAGCGAGCCGTCTTCATTCGCGATGATCATCGCGTTGAGCACGTCGACGGGTCCCGACTCGGGCACGTTCACGCCGTCGGAGGGGGAGTAGGCGATGGTGGTCGCCTGAGGCGCGACCATGTTGCAGCCGGTTGCTCCCAAGATGACAGCGGCACCCAGAGCGAGCGACGCGAGCAGGCGCGATTTCACGGTTCCTCCCGGAGAACAGACGGCGATTCTGAGAAGTCTACGCGGTGCGCGCGGGCTGTCGGGACCCGCCCCCGGGCGCCCGCCGGAGAACCTTAGCGTATGAGGGGTGTGGTATCCTAGAGGTTCCCGAAAGGACACAGCTGCATGCTTTTTGAGGTTGGCGAGACGGTTGTCTACCCGCACCACGGGGCCGCGACGATCATCGAGGTCAAAGAACGAGTCATCAAGGGCGAGACGAAGAAGTATCTCAAGCTGAATGTCACTCAGGGCGACCTGATCATCGAGGTTCCGGCGGACAATGTCGACCTCGTGGGCGTTCGCGATGTGATCGGCCAGGAAGGCCTCGATCGCGTCTTCGAGGTGCTGCGTGCCCCCTTCACCGAGGAGCCGACCAACTGGTCGCGTCGCTACAAGGCGAACCTCGAGAAGCTCGCGTCTGGTGACGTCATCAAGGTGAGCGAGGTCGTGCGCGACCTGTGGCGCCGTGACCAGGACCGCGGACTGTCGGCAGGCGAGAAGCGCATGCTGGCCAAGGCCCGTCAGATCCTCATCTCCGAGCTCGCGCTCGCGGAGAAGACCGACGAAGAGCGCGCAGGCGTCGTGCTCGACGAGGTTCTCGCCAGCTGACACCTGCGAGGTAGGTTCGAGGCGTGAGCATCACGCCTGTACCGCGCGTCGCGGTGATCGTCGTCGCTGCCGGCTCCGGCACCCGTCTGGGTGCGGGCGGTCCGAAGGCGTTCGTCGGCCTCGACGCGCACAGCATCCTCCGTCACTGCCTGCACGGCGTGTTCGCCGCGCCCGAGGCGCAGGTGATCGTCGTCGCGCCCGTGGGCCGTGACGGCGACGCGCTGACCGAGGCGCTCGAGGCCGCCGGCGACCGCCGCGACCTCGTGCACGTGGTCACCGGAGCCGACACCCGGCAGGGGTCGGTCGCGGCGGGACTGCACGCCGTCTGGCCCGATGTCGAGATCGTGCTCGTGCACGACGCCGCCCGCGCCCTCACTCCACCCGCCGTCTTCGAACGGGTGGTCGCGGCGATCGACGGCGGCGCCGCCGGCGCCATCCCGGTGCGGCCCGTGGTCGACACCCTCAAGCGCGTCGACGGCACCGACATCGTCGCCGCCGTCGACCGTGACGAGCTCGCGGCGGCGCAGACCC
Source organism: Microbacterium sp. NPDC058021 (assembly GCF_042885955.1). Taxonomy (NCBI): domain Bacteria; kingdom Bacillati; phylum Actinomycetota; class Actinomycetes; order Micrococcales; family Microbacteriaceae; genus Microbacterium; species Microbacterium sp. NPDC058021. The sequence goes on along the minus strand of NZ_JBHVRF010000003.1, from coordinate 93,290 downwards.
CGCAGGGTTTCCGTCGTGACGTGCTGGATGCCGCCTACCGCGCCGCGACGGCGGAGTTCACCGACGACGCCGCGCTCGTGGCATCCGCCGGTCACCAGGTCGTCACCGTCCCCGGTTCCGAGGAGGGGTTCAAGATCACCACGCCCGCCGACCTCGCCCGAGCCCGCGCGCTGCTCGCGCCGCTGCCTGCGGTGCCGACCGCCCTCGACGCGGCCCCGCGTGCTCCGCGGGTGGGTGTGGGCACCGACGTGCACGCGTTCGGCGGCGACGGGTCGCTGTGGCTCGCCGGCCTCGAGTGGCCGGGGGAGCAGGCGCTGTCGGGACACTCCGATGGCGATGCCGTGGCGCACGCGATCGTCGACGCGCTGCTGGCAGCGGCCGGCCTCGGCGACATCGGCACCCACTTCGGCACCGATCGCCCCGAGTACTCCGGCGCCCACGCCGACGCCTTCCTCGCCCGCACGCGGGCGCTGCTGGGTGAAGCGGGTTGGGAAGTGGGCAACGTGTCGGTGCAGGTGCAGGCCAACCGTCCGCGGCTGTCGGCCCGGCGCACCGAGGCCGAGGCCGCGCTGTCGGCGGCGCTCGGCGGTGCCCCGGTGTCGGTCTCGGCGACCACGACCGACGGCCTCGGCTTCACCGGCACCGGCGAGGGTGTCTCGGCGTTCGCGGTGGCGCTCGTCGTGCCGGCGTGACCGGCCCCACACTCAGAGGGCGCGGGTGAAGAACACCGACAGCGGGTCGTCGCGGTAGCCGCCGAACGGCGGACATGGCACGAATCCCTCGCTGAGGTAGAGGCTGCGCGCGGCCGCGAACTCGTCGGCGGACCCGGTCTCGAGCCACAGGCTCGACAGCCCGTCGGCGCGGGCGGCGGCGATGATGTGCCGCAGCAGCGCGCGACCGATGCCGGTGCCGAGGTGCGCCGACGCGACCCGCATCGACTTGATCTCGCCCCGGGTGGCATCCAGCCGCGCGAGCGCGCCGATGCCGGCGAGGTCCTCGCCCTGCCACGCGGACCAGACCTGCACGGCGGGGTCGCGCAACTGATGCAGCCCCCACGCGTGCACGCTCTCCGGAGGGGACCCAGCGTGCACCTGCTCGAGATGCGTCGCCACCAGGGCGCGGGTGGCGGCGCCGGTGAGGTCGTCGCGGCGGATCTCCAGCGTCATCGGGTCATCCCTCCACGGCATACGGTTGCGGGTCGCGCGGGGCGCGCGAGCCCCAGGCCAGCAGCACGAGCCCCGCGGCGAGCACCGTGAGGCCCGCCAGCGCGAGAGAACTGAGACGTTCGCCCAGAAGCGCGACCCCGAGGATGCCGGCCGTCAGCGGCTCCGCGAGCGTCAGCGTGGCCGCCGTCGCTGCGGTGAGGCGCTGCAGCCCCCAGGTGAACAGGGTGTAGGCGATCGCGATGGTGGCGATCCCCAGCCACAGCGCCATCACGACGCCGGAGGGCGTCCCCAGCCACGTGAGCGTCACGAACGGGAGCATGAGGATGCCGCAGGCCGCGGCTCCCGCGCCCATCGAGCCGGCGACGGTGAACGGGTCCCATCCGGCATCCATCAGCCGTCGCTGTGCGTTGGCGATGACGGCGAACGACGCGCCGGCGCCGAGCGACCCGAGCAGCCCCACCGGGTCGGTGCCCGCCGTCGCGCCGGCGGCGCCGCCGAAGGCCAGCAGCACGACCCCGCCGGTGGCGAGGGCGGTGGCGGCCATCCAGGCGCGGCTGGGGAGCCGGCGGGTGAGCAGCCACTCCAGGAGCCCGGCCAGCACGGGAGCCGAACCCAGCGCGATGACGGTGCCCACCGCGACGCCGTTGCGCTCGGTGCCGAGGAAGAACAACGGCTGGTACAACGCCAGGCACAGGCCCGTGGTCGCCATGAGCAGCAGGGCGCTCCTGTCCAGGGCGGGGCGCGGTGCGGTGGAGGTGCGGCGGTGGCGCGCGGCGAGTGTCAGGGCGATGGCCGCGAGCCCCGTGCCGCCGATGACCAGACGCACCGCGCCGATGGCGAACGGGGTCGCGTCATCGGGGCCCAGGGCCTGGGAAGTGCCGGTCGTGCCGAACAGCACAGCGGCGGCGAGCACGGCGAGAACGGGGAGCACCTCTCAGTTCTAGCGGATCGGTGTGTCGGGCTCGTGACGTGCCCCGCTCCGCCGCCCCCGTGGCTTCGCTCGTCGCACACGTCCCGCGTGGCGGGAGTGGATGGTGCATACGCGACGACCGAAGCGAGGTGGTGGCGGCGTGCCTCCGCCTCGCCCCCTGCGGCTTCGGTCGTCGCAAAGGCCCCCGCCGCGCGCACCGAGGGTGCAAGTGCGACGGCCGAAGCTCGCCCCCCGTGGTTCGGCCGCCGCAAAGGTGCGTCCCCCTGCGCGCCGAGGGTGCATATGCGACGACCGAAGTGACGTGCGGCGACGTCGCCGCCCCACTCCGCCACCCCCCGCCCCGCCCCGCCCCGCTACGGTTCGGTCGTCGCGAAGTTCCCTCCCCATGCGCGGGGAGGGGGCGGATGCGACGACCGAAACCACCGGCGGGCGCGCCACCATGACCACCGGTGCCCGCGGCGCCCAGGAAGCGGGTGGTGCCGCCGGTAGGCTGGTGCAGTGACAAACCGGGGATCGGGCGTGAAGCTCTACGACACGAAGGCGCAGATGCTGCGCGACTTCGTCCCCGGCGACCCCACGAACGTGACCGTATACGTCTGCGGGCCCACCGTGCAGTCCGGTCCGCACATCGGGCACCTGCGGGGCGCCCTGAGCTTCGACATCCTGCGCCGCTGGCTCGGCCACCGGTTCGGGCGCGTCACGTTCGTGCGCAACGTCACCGACATCGACGACAAGGTGCTCGCCAACGCGCGCGCCGACGAGCCATGGTGGGCGCTGGCGTACCGCATGGAACTGGAGTTCTCGCGCGCCTACGCCGCCATCGGCATCCTGCCGCCGACGTACGAGCCGCGTGCCACCGCGTCGATCCCGCAGATGCAGGAGCTCATCGCCGAGCTCATCGCCGCCGGTCACGCGTACGCCGCGGCGGGCGACGTCTACTTCGACGTGCGGTCGTGGGCATCGTACGGCGAGCTCACCCGCCAGTCGCTGGACGCGATGGAGCCGGCCGCCGACGCCGATCCCCGCGGCAAGCGCGACCCCCACGACTTCGCCCTGTGGAAGGGCGCCAAGCCCGGCGAACCGGCGGATGCCGCGTGGGACTCGCCCTGGGGGCACGGGAGGCCCGGCTGGCACATCGAGTGCTCGGCGATGGCGCGACGCTACCTGGGATCGTCCTTCGACATCCACGGCGGCGGCCTGGACCTGCGCTTCCCGCACCACGAGAACGAACTCGCCCAGTCCGCGGCGGCCGGCGACGCGTTCGCGGCCTACTGGGTGCACAACGGTCTCGTCACCGTCGGCGACCAGAAGATGTCCAAGTCGCTGGGCAACTTCCTCCTCGCCGATGACGTGCTCGCCCACCGCGACCCGCTCGTCGTGCGCTACGCGCTCGCGGCCGCCCACTACCGCTCGAATCTCGACATCACCGACTCGTCGTTCGACGAGGCCGACACCGCGCTCGAACGCATCCGCACGTTCCAGGTGCGCGCCGCCCGGGTGCTGGGCGCCGGCAGCTGGCTCACCGTCGCCGACCTCCCCGACGCCTTCGCCGCCGCGATGGACGACGACCTCGGCGTGCCCCAGGCCCTCGCCGTCGTGCACGAGCACGTGCGTGCGGGCAACGCCGCCCTCGACGCCGACGACCGCGACGCCGCGGCACGGGCCGCGGTGCAGGTGGGACGCATGACAGGCATCCTCGGGCTCAACCCCGAAGACCCGCGGTGGCGCGGCGACGAGGACGGCGCCGCGGCATCCGCGCTCGACGCCCTCGTGCAGACGATGATCACCCAGCGCGCGCAGGCGCGCACCGACAAAGACTGGCCGACGGCCGACCGCATCAGAGATGCGATCGCCGCCGCCGGCATCACTCTGGAGGACACTCCGGACGGAACACATTGGAGTCTCAATGGCTAAGCCAGGGCGCCCCGGCGCAAGCAAGAGCGGCAAGAAGGGCCCCACCAAGGGCACCGGCGGCAAGAACAAGCGGTCCCTCGAGGGCCGCGGACCGACGCCCAAGGCGGAGGAGCGCGCCTGGCACCCGGCCGGCAAGCGCAAGGCCGCGGCCGAGCGCTACGCCGCCGCCGGCGGCAAGGGTGCACCCGGGCAGAAGCCCGCGCCGCAGCGCCGCCCCAAGAAGGACGACGACACCGAGATCGTCACCGGCCGCAACTCGGTGCTCGAGGCGCTGCGCGCCAAGATCCCGGCGACCGCGTTCTACATCGCCCAGCGCGTGGAGATGGACGACCGCGTCAAGGAGATGCTGTCGATCGCCACCCACCGCGGCATCCCGGTGCTCGAAGTGACGCGCCCGGAGCTGGACCGCATGGCCGGCTTCGACGGCGTGCACCAGGGCGTCGCGATCAAGGTGCCGCCGTACGAGTACGCGCACCCTCAGGACCTGCTCGAGCAGATCATCGACCGCGACCAGACCCCGCTGCTCGTGGCCCTCGACGGCGTCACCGACCCCCGCAACCTGGGCGCGATCATCCGCTCCACCGCCGCCTTCGGCGGGCACGGTGTGATCCTGCCCCAGCGTCGTAGCGCGAGTGTCAACTCCGCCGCCTGGAAGACCAGCGCCGGCGCCGCCGCGCGCATCCCCGTCGCCATCGCGCCGAACCTGACCTCCACGCTCAAGGAGTTCAAGAAGCAGGGCGTGTTCGTGCTCGGTCTCGACGGTGACGGCGACGTGTCGCTGCCGTCGCTCGAGCTGGCCGACAGGCCCGTCGTGATCGTCGTGGGCTCGGAGGGCAAGGGCCTGTCGCGCCTGGTCACCGAGACGTGCGACCAGGTCGTGTCGATCCCGATATCGGCGGCCACCGAGTCGCTGAACGCCGGCATCGCGGCATCCGTCGCGCTGTATCAGGTGGCGACGATGCGCGCGGCGCAGGACTAGCGCTCAGACGACCGCAACGGCGTCGATCTCGATCTCGGCCCCGCCGACGAGCGAGTCGACGCCGATCACCGTGCTCGCGGGGAGGTCGCCGGGGCCGATGAAGCGGTCGCGTGTCGCGCGCCACAGCGCGAGCCGCTCCGCGTCGAGCCGCACGATGTACACGTTCACGCGCACAAGGTGATCGACCTCCGCCCCGCCGACGGTCAACGACCGCCGGAGGCTCGCGTAGGCGAGCTCCACGGCGCGCGAGAACTCGGCCGGGGCGGTCCCGTCGTCTTCGAGCCCGACCACTCCGGATAGGAACAGCAGATCACCGGCGGAGACTCGCACGCTGTCCGATATACCCGGGTACACCGGTGCGGGATGGCGCGTGAGCCGCGAGCCGGGGTCGGTCATTTCTTGTACTGGTACGGGTTGGTGAGCACTTCGGTTTCCGGGATGTCCGGGTGCATGCCCTGGACCCAATCGTCGCCGACCTCGCGCTGAAGGAACGACACCGTGTCATCGAGCTTCGCCCGCACGCCACGCAGGTCGCCGGCGGTGACCTTGCCGTTCCACTTGACGGCCTCGCCGCCGACGAGCACGGTGTGGACGTCTCCGCGCTGCGCCTGGTAAACGATCTGGCCCCACGGATTGATCAAGGGGGCCCAGGTCGGCGAGTCCTCGTTCTTGAGCAGGACCACGTCGCCGAGCTTGCCGGTCTCCAGCGAGCCGATCACGTCGTCCTTGCCCAGGGCTTGGGCGCCCCCACGGGTGGCCATGTGTACGACGTCCTCGGCGCGCAGCCGCACGTGCGTGACGGTCTCTGCCGGCTCGCGGCGATGCGCCCGATAGTGCTCGAGAGCGCGGTCGGCGTTGACGGTCGCACGCATGGCGGAGAAGAGGTCTGCGCTGAACCACACGCTCGTGTCCACCGACAGCGAGGTCGGGATCCCGTGTCGCCGCAGCTGATGCAGCGGGGGATAGCCCTGCCCGCAGGTGTCCTCCGACTCGGTGGCGAGTGACACGTTGCCGCCGGTCGCCGCGATCATCTGGTACGACTCCTCGGAGAGCGACGCGGCGTGCACGTAGGTGAAGCCCTCGTCCATGACCCCCGCGGCGTAGGCGTTGCGGATACCCCAGTCGTTCGTCGCACCCCACACGCCGGCGTGGGTGGTCACCCGCAGCCCGAGATCCTTGGCCACCCGGTACGCCGCCAGCTCCGGGAACTGCTCGTCCTGGTTCGGCACGTCGAACGCGATCTGCGTGTCGAACATCCGCGAGTCGTCGCGTGAGGTCATGAGGAGTCGCTGGATGGCGGGGTCCGCTGTCCACTCCCATGGGGAGCGATGGATGTTGCCGTAGGCGAAGACGAATCGGCCGGGTGAGGTGACGAGGGCCTCGTAGGCGGCCTCGCCGTGCTCGACGGTGCGCAGGCCGTGTGACCAGTCCACGCTCGTCGTCACGCCGGACTCGATCGCATCCAGCGCCGAGATCAGGTTGCCGGCCGCGTAGTCCTGGGGCCGGAACTTGGCGCCATGCTGGAGGTAGTACCAGACGAAGTACTGGGTGAGTGTCCAGTCGGCGCCGTAGGCGCGCATCGCGGTCTGCCACATATGCCGGTGGGTGTCGACCATTCCCGGCATGACGATGCCGCCGGACGCATCGATGACGCATGCCCCATCCGGCGCCGCCACATCCGTCCCGACCTCGGCGATCACCCCATCCTTGACGAGCACGTCGCCGCGGGGGAGGACGGTGTGCCTGTCGTCCATCGTCAGGACGATCCCGTCCTTGAAGAGGATCGGCTGCCCCGCCTGCGGGGTCGGTGAATTGGCCATCGCTCATCTCCTTCGATCAGCAATCTCGTCGGGTCGTTCAGCGCTCTGTACAGTCACGGGGAACGCTGCGTGGCATACAGCATGGCTTAGACCGGGGCCAAGGGGAAGGGGGTAATCGCCCTAGGAATCGGCGCGGTGCAGGCGGGCTTTCGGCGACATCGCTTGACAATCACGACGCGGTGCGGTTTACATGTCGTTTAGTAAGACTGAACAGCAGCCTTCGGGCGGCTCGGGTCTCGGGTGGCGCAAGGGTGCGCCGCCTCGTTCTCACCCTCGAGGAGGAAGAGCATGGCCAGGTTCATCGTCCGCCGCGCGGCCGAAGCCCACTACCTCGACGTGGGCGCGCTCGCTCCGGGAGCCGTCGGCATGACCCGCTGGCGCGGCGTCGGGGAGGATGACGGTGCGGCGCACACCGACTTCGGGATCACGCGTCTCGCGGCCGGCGGCAGCACGGCGACGCATGTGCACTCCTTCGAGGAGAGCTTCTACGTCCTCGAAGGCGAGGTCGTCATCGTCACCCCCGAGGGAACGGTGCGGCTGGTGGCCGGCGACTACGGCGTGATCCCCATCGGCGTCCCGCACGCCTGGCGCTCGACGGGGGTCGACGCCGCCTGGGCCGACCTGTTCACTCCGCCCGCGCGAGCGCGTCACGGCTCGGACACCTATCGGGTGGAAGAGCTACCCGAGCGCGAGCCGACCCCCGTCGACACCCGGGATCCCCGCACGCGGTCGTTCGGGAACATCACCGCCGCGCACATGGATCCAGCCGGGCAGTCGCAGCAGCTGCTGGCGGTCTCGGCGAGCATGCGCACCGCGTTGCTGGTCTACAGCGGCATCACCCTGAAGATGATGGTCGACTCGGACCTCGGCGCCACCCTCGGCACCTCGTTCATGGTGCGCTACGCGCCCGACGGCAAGGCCGGGCCGCACGACCACCCGCTCGAGGAGGCCTACCTCATCACCGAGGGCGAGGTCCGCGCACATTTCGACGGTGAGGAGTTCCTCCTGACCGCGGGTGACATCGCCTGGGCGGCAGTGGGGTGCGTGCACTCGTTCGAAGCCACCGGCGCTGAAGTGCAGTGGCTGGAGACCCAGTCGCCCCAGATGCCCCCACGCCACGCGTACCGGTTCGTGCGCGACTGGCAATACCTGGAAGAACGTCTCGAGGAGGAGATGTGAGCGGACGCACGATACTCATCGCCGGAGGATCATCCGGCATCGGACTGGAGCTGGCGAAGGATCTGGTCGCCGACGGCGACCGGGTGATCCTCACCAGCCGAAGCCGGGAGCGGGCCGAGGAGGTGGCGGCGAGTCTGGGCGGGAGTGCGACCGGTGTCGCCCTGGACGTCTCGGAGCCGGAAGGTATCGCAGCCCAACTCGCCGACGTCGGCCGGCTCGACGGCCTCGTCCTAGCGGCGATCGAGCGCGACGCGAACAGCCTGCGCGAGTACGACATCGCACGTGCCCGGCGGCTGGTCACCCTCAAGCTCATCGGGTACACCGAGACCATCCACAGCCTGATCGATCGTCTCGAGCCCTCCGTGGAAACCGGCATCGTGCTCTTCGGAGGGCGCGCGAAGGACGCGCCGTACCCCGGGTCCACGACGGTCTCCACGATCAACGGCGGCATCGACGGACTGATGAACACCCTCGCCCTCGAGCTCGCACCCATCCGGGTGAACGCGCTGCACCCGGGCATCATCGGCGACAGCCCGTTCTGGGAGGCGAAGCCCGACGGTGTCGTCAGCGGCTACGAGAGCCGCACCCCCGGCGGCGCTCTGGCGACGATGACCGATGTGGTGGATGCCGTGAAGTTCCTCCTGTTCAACCGCGGCGTCTCAGCCCACAGCCTCGACGTCGACCGCGGCTGGCGCATCACCTGACGCCGAGAACCCGACGAACCCCCACGAACACGCGAACAAGGAGCAGATCATGAGCACGGCCACACGCGGCACCATGGGCGTCGACTGGGAAGCACGAGTCGACTTCGAGCGGCTGAGAGACGAGCGCCTGGCGCGGCTGCACGCGGAGCTGGAACGCTCCTCTGTCGGTGCCGTGCTGGCGTTCGACTTCGCCAACATCCGCTACGCCTCCGCGACCCACATCGGCACCTGGGCGATGGACAAGCTCATCCGGTTCTGTCTCGTCACGCGCAAGACAGACCCCATCGTGTGGGACTTCGGATCGGCGGCGAAGCATCACGCCCTGCTGAACCCCTGGCTGCACGAGACGCATATGGAAGCCGATGCCGATCCCCACGCGCCGCATCACGGCGCGACCCGGCCGCGCCAGGAATCCGGAGCGCGCGCGGGTATCTCGACGCTGCGTGGTGCGTTCCCCCCGGACGCCGGCATCGCCGAGGAGGTGGCGCGCAAGATCAAGCGCGAGCTGGAGCGGTTCGGCCTCGCGGGGGAGCCTCTCGGCGTGGACGTCGTGGAGCTGCCGATCCTCTTCGCGCTGCAGCGGGAGGGCATCGAGGTCGTCGACGGCCAGCAGATCTTCATGGAGGCCCGGCGCATCAAGACCCCGGACGAGATCACCCTGCTGACGACCGCCGCGTCCATGGTGGATGCCGCCTACGACCAGCTCTACGAGTTCCTGCGCCCCGGTGTCCGGGAGAACCAGTGCGTGGGGCTCGTGGCGAAATCTCTCTACGACCAGGGCTCCGAGTATGTCGAGGGCGTCAACGCGATCTCGGGTGAGCGGTGCTCGCCGCATCCGCACGTCTACTCCGACCGTGCCGTGCGGCCGGGCGACCCGGCGTTCTTCGACATCCTCCACTCGTTCAACGGGTACCGCACGTGCTACTACCGCACCTTCGCGGTCGGGTCAGCCAGTCCCGCTCAGCGCGATGCCTACAAGAGGTGCCGTGAGTACATGGACCGGGCCATCGCCGCGGTCAAGCCGGGAGCCACCACGGCCGACATCGTCGAACTGTGGCCAACGGCGCAGGAGTTCGGCTTCCCTGATGAAGAGGCCGCTTTCGCCCTGCAGTACGGGCACGGCGTGGGGCTGTCGATCTGGGAGAAGCCGATCTTCTCGCGTCTCACCTCTCTCGATCACCCGGAGGTGCTCGAGGAGGGCATGGTGTTCGCTTTGGAGACGTACTGGCCCGCTGCCGACGGCTGGGGCGCCGCCCGCATCGAGGAGGAGGTCGTCGTCACGGCGGACGGCTGCGAGGTGATCACGAAGTTCCCGGCTGAGGAGCTCCTCGTCGCCGGCGGCGGGCGCTACTTCACCGTCAACGGGCCGCTCCCCGGCATCCGTGATTCGCAGTCCCACCTCAACACGCCGGAGGGGAGAGGGGAAGCGACGGCCTGACCAGTTCACTGAAGCTGGACAGTTGTACACTCTGACTTGACACCCTGTTCAGTCGTTGCTTGACTGAACCTGCCAACTCCCCGACGCAGTGGAAGGCCTGATCACGGTGCCCGAACCCGTATTCCTCGCCCAGCAAGTCCTCAATGGACTGAGCTTCGGCGCGTTGCTGTTCCTTCTGGCCAGCGGCTTGACGCTTGTCTTCGGGCTCATGCGCATCGTCAACATGGCGCACGGGGCCTTCTACATGCTCGGCGGCTACATCGGCGTCGTCATCGCGACCCTGACGGGAAACCTGCTGATCGCCGTGATCGCGGCAATCGTCGCCGTGGGGGTCACCGCCTTCCTCGTCGAGGTCGTGCTCCTGCGTTTCGTGCGCGGGCAGGAGATGCCCGAGGTGCTGCTGACGATCGGCGTGTCGTTCGTCATCGCCGATCTCTGCCTCGCCTTCTTCGGCGGGGACCCCCAGAACCTCCCGAACTCGGTGCGCATCCCGGGGGCCCTCGCCGTCGGCGACCTGGTGTACCCCTGGTACCGGATCTTCGTGATCGGGCTGGCGGTCGCCATCGGGGTGGCGCTCGCCCTCGTGCAGAGCCGCACGCGCGTCGGGGCCATCGTCCGTGCCGGCGTCGACGACCGGGAGATCATCTCGGCGATGGGGGTGAACATCCGCTGGGTGTTCACCGGAATGTTCGTGGTCGGTGCCGCCCTTGCAGCCATCGGCGGCACGATCGGTGCCGGCATGCAGAGCATCCTCCCCGGAGTGCAGAACGAGGTGCTCCTGTACGCCCTCGTCGTGATCATCATCGGCGGGCTAGGCAGCGTCCCCGGAGCCGCGGTGGGCAGCGTCCTCATCGGGTTGATCGACGCCTTCGCCAAGGCCTGGATCCCCGAACTGGCGTACTTCACCATCTTCCTGCCGATGGCGCTCGTTCTCGTCTTCCGCCCGACGGGCCTGTTCGGAAAGGCTGCCTGATGAGCAACCGCATCGTCGAGACCCGCACCGTTCGCACCTTCGGGCCGCCGCGCCGGGACCGCGTCCAGCTGACCAACATGGCGCTGCTCGCGCTGCTGCTGGTCGCAGCCATCGCACTGCCGTATCTCGGAGCATCCGGGTTCATGGTTTCTTTGGCGTCCACGATCCTCATCGCGGCGACGCTCGCCTCGAGCGTCAACTTCCTCGCCGGCAACGGCGGCATGGTCTCGCTCGGACATGCCGGCATCGCGGCGGCGTCGGCGTACGGCGCAGGCTGGGCTTCGCAGCAGGGCATGGATCCGGGGATGCAGGTGCTCGTCGCTCTGGGGATGACGCTGCTGGCATCATTCCTCTACGGTCTGCTGTCGATGCGGACGAGCGGCATCTACTTCCTGATGGTGACCCTCGCCGTGGGGATGCTCATCTACGGCCTCGCATTCCGGCTGTCGTCGGTGACCGGCGGAGAGAACGGCATCTCCGGGATCGAGCGATTCGAGTGGCTGGATTCGTACTGGACCTACTACTACTTCGTGCTCGGCGTATTCGTCCTGGCGACTGCGGCGCTCTGGATCGTGAGCAACTCGCCGTTCGGAGCGAGCCTGCGCGGAATCCGCGACAGTGAGAGCCGGATGCGCAGCCTGGGCTACAGCGTAAGGTCCTACAAGCTCGGCGCATTCATGATCTCCGGGAGCGTCGCCGGTCTGGCCGGGCTCCTCGCCGTCTGGCACACCCACTTCGTGAGCCCGTCCTCGGCGGGGGTGGACCGTTCGGTGCATCTCATCGTCATGGTGATCCTGGGCGGGGTCGGCACGCTGCTGGGGCCTCTCATCGGTGCCGCTGTGGTCGTGATGGTCGAGAACCTCCTGTCCAGTTACGTCGACCGCTGGCCGACGCTGCTCGGACTCATCTTCATTCTCGTGATCCTCTTCGCCCGTGCGGGAATCGCCGGCAGCGCCGGAAAGCTCTTCCGACGGCTCCGCGCCCGATCGAAGGCGGCGTCCTCACCCGAAGGGGACGCACCGGGGGGCGCAGCCGCGCCCCCCGGAGACCGCCACGCAGTACACCAAGGAAAGGACCCGCAATGACGTCAATGAAGACCCGCGGTCGCCGATCGGCGCTCGCCGCGGCAGGCATCGCGGCCATCACGGCGCTCGCGCTGACCGCCTGCGCCCCTCCAGGAGCCAGCGAGCCGGCCCCGAGCGCAGGCTCGGAAGGCGAGGAGGGCGGCGCGCTCAAGGTGGGGTTCATCTCGCCCACGACGGGCAACTTCGCCGTCGCCGGACAGGAGATGGTCGATGGCTGGAACCTCTATTGGGACCTCAACGGCGCGGAGGTCGACGGCATCACGATCGAAACGATCGTGGAGGACGACGCAGGCAACCCCGAGACGTCGCTGACGAAGGCGAAGAAGCTCGTCGAGCAGGATGAAGTCGACTTCATCGTCGGGCCGCTCATCGCCAACACGGCACTCGCCGTCGCGGCCTACACGGCGAGCGTCGACGTGCCCAACCTGCACCCGGTGGCCGCTTCCGACGACCTTACTCAACGCGCCGCGAACGACCTCACCGTCCGCACCGGCTCCATGGGAGGTTCTCAGGCGAACTACCCCGGCGGCGAGTGGGCCGCGACGGACGGCGGCTACGACACGGCTGTCACCCTCTGCGCCGACTACGCGTTCGGCTGGGAGTCCTGTGCCGGATTCGTGCAGGGCTTCACGCAGAACGGCGGAGAGGTCGTCGAGCAGATCTGGTTCCCCAACACGACGACGGACTTCTCAACCTACGTCTCGCAGATCCAGGCTGCGGGAGCCGACGTCGTGTACGTCGCGACGGCGGGTGGGGCGCCCGGACCGAACTTCCTCAACGCCTACCTCGGTCTCGGTCTCGACATGGACGATCTGCTCCTGAACTGCTGTGCCGCCGACCAGGGGACGCTGCGGACGATGGGCGACCAGATCGTCGGTCTGAAGTCGGTCAGCTACTGGGCGGAAGGCCGCGACAGCGAAGCCGTGGCGGAATTCGTCGACGCCTACAAGGAGTTCGCGGACGGCAAGGTGCCCGGCGCTTACGTCGCGGGCGGATACATGACCGCGTCGCTGGTCGCATCCGTGCTGGCCGAGCGCGGCCTCGTGACCGGCGAGGACCTCGTCAGTGCGATCACCGAGTACACCTTCGAGGACAGCATCTTCGGGCGGGTCTCCTGGGACGACTACAACCAGATGGTCGGGCCGGTGTACGTTCGCGAGGTCACCGAGGGCGATGACGGCAACTTCTACAACACGCCGATCGCGACGTTCGAGGACGTGGACCAGTGGCTGGGCCGTTCCCCGGAGGACGCGCTCGCGCAGCCGACGTACTCGCAGAGCTTCCAGGGGCTCGAGTGACCGCATCGGCAATGGCGGCGGCCTCGGATTCGTCAGGATCCGGGGCTTCCGCCCCCGCGCTCACGGTGGAACGCCTGGGCAAGCGCTACGGCGGGGTTCAGGCGGTCGAAGACATCTCTCTGCGCCTCGGCGCGGGCGAACGTATGGGGGTCATCGGCCCGAACGGCGCGGGCAAGACCACACTGTTCAAGATGGTGGCAGGCGATGTCGCGCCGACCACCGGCTCCATCGACCTGTTCGGCAGGGAGGTCACGAAGCTGGACACCGCGCGTCGTGCCCGGCTCGGCGTCGGACGCACGTTCCAGGTCTCGAACCTGTTCCGCGATATGACCGTGCTCGACAACGTGCGCGTCGCCGCCCGCGGCGGCTCGGGACAGGCCCGCATCTTCTGGCGGACCCAGGGCCAGCGCGACGAGATCACGACGCGCGCCACCGAGATGCTCGATTCGGTCGGCCTGTTCGACCGCCGGGACGACACCGTCGCCGACCTCTCGCACGGCGAGCAGCGTCAGCTCGAGATCGCGATGGCGCTCGTCGGCGAACCCCGCATCCTGCTGCTCGACGAGCCGGCCGCCGGACTGTCGGCCGCGGAGCGAAGCACCCTGCGCAGCCTCATCGAGGCGTTGCCGCGGACCCTCCCGATCCTCCTCATCGAGCACGACATGTCGCTCGCATTGGGGCTGACCGATCGCGTCATGTGCATGGAGAACGGCCGGCACGTCGTGACCGGCACACCGGACGAGGTGCGGGATCACCCGGTCGTCAAGGAGATCTATCTCGGAAGGCGGGACAAGAAGTGACACTCCAGGTGACCGGATTGCATGTCGGCTATGCCACGGCCCAGGTGCTGCACGGTGTCGACTTCGAGATCGGCGACGCCCAGAGCGTCGCGCTGCTCGGACGCAACGGCATGGGCAAAACGACGCTCGTCCGGGCCATCTGCGGCCTGCGCCCCCCGACGGTGACGGCAGGGTCGATCGTCTACAACGGTGCCGAGCTGACACGGATGCCGGTGTACCGCATCGCCCGCGCGGGAGTCGCCCTCGTCCCGCAGGGCCGGCGCGTCTTCGGCTCTCTGACGACGCTGGAGAACCTCACCGTCGTGCCGCGTCATCGGCGCGCCCACTCGGCGGAACCGTGGACGGTCGAGCGCGTGTTCGAGTTCTTCCCCCGACTGTCCGAGCGCTCCGGGTCGATGGCCCGGGCGCTCTCCGGCGGCGAGCAGCAGATGCTGGCCATCGGCCGCGCGTTGATGACCAACCCGTCCCTGCTGATCATGGACGAGCCGAGTGAAGGCCTCGCGCCGAGCGTGCTCGATGTGATCCAGGACCGGCTCGAGGGCCTGCGTGCCTCCGGTCTGTCGATCCTCATCGCCGAGCAGAACGTTGACCTTGCACTGGACATCGCAGAGAAGGCGATCGTGATCGACGACTCGGGGACGATCGCGTGGAGCGGGCCGACGTCGCAGCTCCGTGCCGACGACGTGCTGCTCGAACGACACCTCAGCATCTGATGGGTCACCGCATGCCCGAATCCCGCTTCGCACTCCCGGTCGTCGATCTCGTTCTCCGCGGCGGTCGTGTCACGACTTTCGCCGACCCCGATCAGGCACCCTCGCACGCCGAGGCCGTCGCGATCGCCGCCGGACGGATCATCGCCGTCGGCACCGACGAGGAGATCGAACCCTATGCCGAGCTGGCCGCCCGTGTCGTCGAGCTCGGGGGACGCGCGCTCATCCCAGGCCTGAACGATTCCCACATCCACGCCGTCAGAGGCGGCAACTCGTGGAGCAGCTCCCTGCACTGGGAGGACATCGACTCGGTGTCCGCGGCCCTGGACGCCATCCGGGACGCGGCCGCGCGGCTCGGTCCCGGACAGTGGATCGCCGCGGTCGGAGGATGGCACCGATCGCAGTTCCAGGAAGCGCGCATACCGACGCCCGCCGAGCTGGACGAGGCCGCACCGCACAACCCGGTGTTCATCCAGGAGCTGTACGACGTCGGCGTCCTCAACGCAGCGGGACTGGAGGCGAGCGGTTTCTCGGGTGCCACCGAGGATCCGCCGCGGGGCGTGCTCGAGCGCGACCACTCCGGGCTGCCCACGGGCCGCATCCACGGTGTGGGTGCGTTCGCCGTTCCCATCGCGCATGCCCTCAGCTCGGATGGACAACGCTCCCGCGAGGGCATCCGCACGATGCTCGCCGAGTTCGCCCGGCATGGTCTCACCGGGGTGGTCGACGGCGGCGGGTTGCTCATGACGCCCCGTGACTACGACCCCGTCTACGAGGTGTGGCGCGAGGGCGCCCTCGATGTCCGAGTGCGGCTCTTCTTCTCCGCTTGGACACGCGGCGGCGAGGTGGGCGACATCGACGCCCTCACCTCGCTCGTGCCGGCCGACGTGGGCGACGGTCTTCTCCGTATGGTTGGAATCGGCGAGATCCCTCACCTCGGATGCCACGACATGGAGGGACTGGATCCCTTCGCCATACCCGACGCGGGGTTCGAGGAACTCGTCGACATCGTACGACTGTGCGCGCAACGCGGGTGGCGGATGAGCATTCACGCCGTCCTGGACGACACCCTCGGCCGCGTGTTGGATGCATGGGAGCGCGTCGAGGCGGAGACGGGTCTCATCGCCGGGCGCGGATGGTCGATCGTGCATGCCGACGAGGCGAGCCGCGCCAATCTCGAGCGCTTGGCGCGACTCGGTGCCGGCATCCTCGTGCAGAACCGCCTCATCCTCAAAGGCGGGGACTACGTCGACGTCTGGGGTCCGGCGGCGACAGCCCAGGCGCCGCCGATCGGACTCATGCGTGAGCTCGGCATCGTCATCGGCGGGGGAACCGACGCCACCCGCGCCAACTGGTTCTCGCCGTGGGCATCGATCTGGTGGCTCGTCACGGGACGCACGCTCGACGGTCGCGGTGAGCGGCTCGCGGAGCACTGCCTCAGCCGCACACAGGCGATCGCCGCGTTCACCCGGGACGCCGCGTGGTTCACCGGGGAACAGGATCGTCGTGGCCGCATCGCACCCGGCTACGACGCCGACCTGTGCGTGCCCTCCGCCGACCCCTTCGGCTGTGCGGATGACGCTCTGCGCGACATCCGCAGCGACCTCACCGTCCTTGCCGGCCGCATCACCCATCAATCCAGCGCTCGTCCCGTGACGAGCGCGCAGCTACAGGAGACGACGTGACCCGCATCCCCGCCCCCCGGCGTGTCGGCCAGGCCGACATCATCCACCACGATGGATACGACGACACCATCGTGAGTCCGTTCGTCCCCGCGATGCGGGTCGTGTCGCCGGCGAGCCTCGTCTTCATCAGCGGTGTCACCGGCGCGCCCGTCTACCACGACCACCCGCACGTGCCGGAGGTCTTCGATGCGATGCCGATGGACGCGGCGGGCCAAGTGCGCAACGCGTTCGACCACCTCGACCTCGCGCTCGCTGCGGCCGGGTGCGGCCGCAGCGACGTGGTCAACCTCATCCGCTTCTTCACCGACGTCGAGGCCGACCAGGACGTCGTGAACGCGCACCAGAAGGAATGGTTCGGCGGGCACATCCCGACGAGCACGACGGTGGAGGTGACGCGCCTGGCCACCGATCCGCGGCTGCGGTTCGAGTTCCACGTGGTGGCGGCTGCACCTGCCGACGCCTCCGCGCAGGCGGGGGCACAGGCATGAGCGGCGCACACGGACACAGTCACGCCACGCGGCGGTTCGCGCGGCCCATCGATCGACCGGCCGGCGTGCGTCCCCTCGGCGCCCCCGGCATCATGGGCGTCGACTACGAGCACCGCGTCGATTTCGACCGCCTCCGCGACTACCGGCTGGGACGTGCGAAGGCCGCGCTCGAGGCCAGCGAATGCGGCGCCTTTCTCCTATTCGACTTCTACAACATCCGGTACACGACGCAGACCTGGATCGGCGGCGCGCTGGGCGACAAGATGATCCGCTACGCGCTGCTGATCCGCGGCCAGGAGCCGATCCTCTGGGACTTCGGCTCCGCGGTGCGTCACCACAAGCTGTACTCCGACTGGGTGCCCGACGAGAACTATCGCGCCGGCTTCCTCGGGTTCAAGGGCGCCGTCGCGCCCGAGGGCGGCGCGGACCTCATGAAGACGGCGATCGATGAGATCGAGTCGCTGCTGGCCACGGCAGGCGTGAAGGATGCGCCGTTGGGTGTCGACATCATCGAGCCGCCGTTCCTGTTCGAGCTGCAGCGCCGCGGCATCCGCATCGCCGATGCGCAGCAGCACATGCTCGACGCGCGGGTGATCAAGAACCAGGACGAGATCATGCTGCTCAACCAGGCTGCGGCCATGGTCGATGGTGTCTATCAGGACATCGCCGAGGCACTCAAGCCGGGTGTGCGCGAGAACGAGATCGTCGCCCTCGCCAACGCCCGCCTCTACGAGTACGGCAGCGATCAGGTGGAGGCGATCAACGCGATCTCGGGGGAGCGGTGCAACCCGCACCCGCACAACTTCACCGACCGCATCATCCGCCCCGGGGACCAGGCCTTCTTCGACGTGATCCACTCGTACAACGGCTATCGCACGTGCTACTACCGCACCTTCGGCGTGGGGTGGGCCACTCCCAGTCAGCACGACGCGTACAAGCAGGCGCGCGAGTGGATGGATGCCGCGCTGGACGCGCTGCGCCCCGGTGTCGCGACCGACGAGGTGGCCGCGGTGCTCCCCAAGGCACAGGACTTCGGTTTCGAGAATGAGCTGGCCGCCTTCGGACTCCAGTTCGCGCACGGCCTCGGTCTGGGCCTCCATGAGCGGCCGATCATCTCGCGACTGAACTCGCTGGCCGACCCCGTGGAGCTTCGGGCGGGGATGGTGTTCGCGATGGAGACGTACTGCCCGGCGTCGGACGGCTCGTCTGCCGCACGCATCGAAGAGGAAGTCGTCGTCACCGATTACGGCATCGAGGTGCTGACGAAATTCCCTGCGCAGGAGCTCTTCGTGGCGAACCCGTACTGATCGTCGCTTGCGCTGTGCCGGGCGCCCGTCGTGGCGCACCGTGCCCGGCAGCGGTGGAAGGTAGGGTCGGACACGCGAAAGGACGCTCATGACTGCTCAGTTGGGCGAGTGCATCCGCGCTGCGCGGATAGCGCGAGGGCTGAGCCTGCGCGCGACCGCTGCGGAGGCGGCGATCTCCCCGAGCCTCCTGTCGCAGGTGGAGACCGGCAAGGTGCAGCCGTCGGTGAGCACCCTGTACGCGATCGTGAGCTGCCTCGGGATCTCGCTCGATGAGGTGCTCGGCAACCGCCCCCCGGCCGAGGTCGTCCCACCTCCTCGCATGCGCAGCCGCCCGGTGCAGGAGCTGGCCGACGCGCCCGAGATCGTCATGCAGAACGGCGTGACCTGGCGGAGCCTCGCGGTCGGCGGCGATGAAGGGCTCGACGCCGTGCTCGCGACATACGAGCCCGGCGCAGCCAGCTCGCTCGATGAGACCCACATGCGCCACGTCGGCATCGAGCACGGCTACATCGTGCGCGGTGAGCTCACCCTGAAGCTCGACTTCGACACCTTCGTGCTACGGGCAGGGGACTCGCTCTGCTTCGACGCCCAGCGGCCGCATTACTACTTCAACCACAGCGACGCCGTGGCCGAGGGAGTCTGGTACATCCTCGGCGCGCGGCACCCATCCGCCGCGCACGCTCCCGGTGACATCCGCAACGCCGTGGACGTTCTCGACGCCATGGGACGGCTGAATGCGCGCAGTGACGTCTGAACGAGGGGGCGAGCCCATGTCCGAGCGGGAGACGCCCTGGGATGCGGTCGGCGAGCGCGTGCGCGAACTGCGGGGCGCCGCCGGACTCACCGTGCGTGAGCTCGCGCGCCGGATCGGCGTGTCGGCGAGTCATGTCTCTCAGGTCGAGCGCGGCATCGGCTCCTTCAGCGTGCCCGCGCTCTATGCGGTGGCCGCTGAGCTCGGCGTGCCGATGCACGACATCCTCGACCCGCAGGCGCCTCCGGCCCCGCCCGTGGCGCCGGCACTCGCGCCGGGCGGTGGCGATCTGGTCTCCGCGGGAATCGTGCAGAGAGCTCCCGATCATCCGTCGATCAAGCTCAGCTCCGGACCGCGGTGGAGTCGGCTCACCGCGATGGGAGAGCCCGACGCGGAGTTCCTCGAGGTCGTCTACGCACCGGGCACCGACGCGCCCGCCGAGCACATCGTCCACCAGGGCAGGGAGTACGGCGTCGTCATCTCCGGCCGGTTGAGCGTCGAACTGCGGGGGGAGGCGACGGTGCTCCACCCCGGGGACTCGATCGTCTTCGACTCCGCCATCCCGCACCGGTTCTGGAACTCCGGCGACGAGGAGGTGCGGGCGATCTGGTTCGTGCGGGATCGCAAGGCGAACGATCCCGTCCCGCACGCCTGAATCCCGCGGCGGCCGTCACGCCTTCCAGATCGACTTCAGGTTGCAGAACTCGCGGATGCCCTCCGCTGACAGCTCGCGGCCCACGCCGGAGTCCTTGATGCCGCCGAACGGCAGCTCCGGGTAGGACACGGACATGCCGTTGATGAACACCGCTCCGGCCTGCAGTCCTGCCGTGAGCAGGGCTTCCTCGGCGGCGTCCTCGGTCCACACCGCGGAGCTGAGCCCGAAGGTGGTGTCGTTGGCGATGCGCAGCGCATCCGCGGCGTCGGTCGCGTGGTAGACGGCGGCGACGGGGCCGAACGCCTCCTCTCGGTAGAGGCGCATCCGGTCGGTGACATCGGTGAGAACGGTCGGCGGGTAGAACCAGCCGTCGCCATCGGGGCTCCTGCCCCCGGTGACGGCGCGCGCGCCTGCGGTCAGCGCGTCTTCGACCAGTTCGGCCAGTTCTGCACGCCCGGTGCTCGTCGCCAGCGGTCCCACCTCCGTGCGTTCGTCGAGCGGGTCGCCCACGCGGAGCGCGCCCATGGCGGCGGCGAACTTCTCGACGAAGGCGTCGTGGATGTCGGCGTGCACGATGAAGCGCTTGGCGTTGATGCAGGCCTGGCCGTTGTTGGCGGTGCGGGAAGCGACGGCTGCGGCGACGGCAGCGTCGAGATCTGCGGACGGCATCACGATGAAAGGATCGGAGCCGCCGAGTTCGAGGACGACGTGCTTGACTTCTGAACCGGCGATCGCGGCGACCGAACGCCCGGCGGGTTCGGAGCCGGTGAGGGTCACCGCGACCACGCGGCGGTCGCGGATGACTCCCTCGACCTCGCCGGCGGAGATCAGCAGAGATCCGAACGAGCCGGCGGGGAATCCGCCCCGCTCGAACAGGCTGTCGAGGTAGAGCGCGGACTGCGGCACGTTGGAGGCGTGCTTGAGGAGACCCGTGTTGCCGGCCATGAGTGCGGGAGCGGCGAAGCGCACCACCTGCCAAATCGGGTAGTTCCAGGGCATGACCGCCAGCACCACGCCGAGGGGCTGGTACACCGTGCGCGCGGCGGTGGCTCCGACAGCGCTCGGGTCGTCGAGCGCTGAACCGGAGAGGAACGTCTCGGCGTTGTCCGCGTAGAAGCGCATCGCCTTGGCTGATTTGTGCACCTCGCCACGCGCTTGGGCGAGGGTCTTGCCCATCTCGCGGGTGATCAGCTCCGCGACCGCGTCGACATCGGCGTCGAGCAGGTCGGCGGCGGAGCGCATCCACCGCGCGCGGGTGGCGAAGTCGGTCCCGCTCAGCGCATGAAAGGCGTTCTGTGCCGCGCCGATCCGCGCATCGACCTCGTGGGCGTCATGCTCGGCGAACTCGGCGAACGTCGCTCCCGTGGTCGGGTTGATGGATGCGATGGGCATGAGGTTCTCCTCAGGGATCAGTGCGTGCGGGCGTCGAAAATGTGAGGTGTGCGGGCGAGATGGCGCCGTGTGCGACGGATGTGTCCGCCCAGGACGCGCTCGGCCTCCTCGAGGTCGCCGTCCTTCAGTGCAGCGACCATGAGGTGGTGCTCGTCGTGGGCGATGCGTCGTGCGTTGGCATCCCATGATGAGACGTAGGCCCTGCGGTATGGTGCGGTGGTGTTCCAGAGTTTGCGCACGAGCGGATCGAGCTGCGAGGTCTGAGCCGTCGCATAGCTGGCCAGGTGGAACTCGCGGTCCAGCTCGAGGAAGGCGTCGGTGTCATCGCCCACGTCGCTGATCCGCTGGGCGAGTTCCGCCAGGTGACCCAGATCGTCGGCGTCGAGCTGCGGGGCGGAATACCGCAGAAGCAGCGGCTCCAGTCGCTCGCGCATCTGGTAGATCTCTTCGCATTCGGCGAGTGTCAGATGTGACACCCACGCGCCGGAGTTCGGGACGACCGTGACCAGGCCCTCGTACTCGAGTTGGCGGATCGCCTCCCTCACCGGGACGCGGCTCGCTCCGAACTCCGCGGCGACGTCCTCCTGGCGGATGCGGGTGCCGGGGGGATAGGCGCCGGCGATGATGCGGCTGCGGATGCCGTCGGCGATGCGCGCGCCGGCGTCTCCGTCCCGGGTGCGGGTGGTCTCGAACTCGCTCATCGTTCTACTCTGCCGGACGGGACGGGTGCCACAGTGTGGTCTCCGCGTGGCGCTCGTACGCTTTGCCGTCGGGGTACGAGACGAGTTCGAACTGCATGCCCCACGGGCTGCGGAAGTAGAGCCAGCGCTGACCGGCGGACTCCCCGGCGCTGCGCACCGGGTCTCCCATGACCTCGACGTCGTTCGCGCGCAGGTACGCGGCTGCGGCATCGAGATCGTCGACGTAGAGGGCGAGGTGGTGACCGCCGATGTCGCTGTTGCGCGGCTGCGGCGCCTGTCCGTCGGCGCTCTCGTACTGGAACAGCTCGACGTTGCCTCCGTTGCCCAGCCGGTAGAAGCGGATCTCGGAGATCTCCGTCCGGGGATGCACACCCAGCTGCATCGCCATGAAGTCGTCATCGGCGCGCTTGGGGCCCAGCGTGTAGACATGCACGGCGCCGAGGATGTCCACGAAGAACCGTTCGGCTTCATCGAGGTCGGGCACGGTGAAGCCGATGTGATCGGTTCCTGTCATCCCGGGGATCGGCATTCCGGCTCCTTTCGTCACGGCACTGTGATGACTCACGGAAGGTGAGCACTGCGATTGTATCCAGATTGAGGCGTTCGGTGCGACAGATGCGACAAAACCCGCCGTGGGGGTTGTCATTGGATGCAATTGTCCTCTACCGTGAGCCCATCGCATGAAGATCGATGGAGACAGACATGCCGCGACGACGCAAGCTTTCGACCGAGGTGCCGTGGATCGAGCTGAGCACCACCCCGGCCGATTGGAAGGCCGCCGATCCGGCGTTACTCACCACCATGCTCGGTGAGCTCCATCTGATCCGGGCGTTCGAGGAGAGCGTGCTCGAACTCGCGGGCGCCGGCCTCGTGCATGGACCTGCGCACTCGAGCATCGGGCAGGAAGGCGGCGCGGTCGGGTCGATCGTGTCCTTGCGCTCCGCCGACGCCGTCAACGGCTCCCACCGTGGCCACCACCAGTTCCTCGCGAAGGCGATCACCCACGTCGCGGGGGGAGTGCTCGACCCCGCGGCGCTCGTCGACGAGCCGATGCAGCAGCTGCTCCAGCGCACGCTGGCCGAAATCCTGGGCCTGGCGCAGGGGTTCTCCGGCGGGCGCGGTGGATCGATGCACCTGCAGTGGCTGGAAGCCGGCGCGCTCGGCACCAACGCGATCGTCGGCGGCGGTGCTCCCATCGCCACCGGGAATGCGTGGGCCCAGAAGCACGCGGGCACCTCCGACGTCTCCATCAACTATTTCGGGGACGGCGCCAGCCAGATCGGCTCGGTGCTCGAGTCGATGAACCTCGCGGCGGCTTGGCGGCTGCCGGTCATGTACTTCATCGAGAACAACCTCTACGCCGTGTCGACGCGGGCCGAGGAGGTCACCGCCGACCCCCGGTTCTCCGTGCGCGGTCAGGGGTTCGGCATCCCCTCATGGCGGGTCGACGGCATGGACCCGCTCGCGGTGCACCTGGCCACGCAGGAGGCCCTGGAGCGGATGCGCGGCGGCGAAGGCCCCGCGATCATCGAGGCCGAGGTCTACCGGTTCTTCCACCAGAACGGCCCCTATCCGGGAAGCGCCTTCGGCTACCGCACGAAGGACGAGGAGAAGAGCTGGCGCGAGCGCGATCCGATCGCGCGCGTGACGAAGCAACTGGCTGCCCTGTCCGTGCTCAGTCCAGACGAGGCGGCGCAGATGCGGGCGCAGGCGCGGGAGGCGATGGCGCAGGCGGTCGCCCAGCTCACCGAGGACGACCCCGACAACGCCGGCCGACGCCGCATCGTGCCAGCGCTGTGGCCCGACCCCGCTGTCGTGGACACCGGCATCCGCAGCGATGCGTCGGAGCTCGAAGGGCTGACGGACGCCGAGCCCGACCCGCAGTCGGGGACGTGGACCGACATCAAGTTCGTCGACGCGATCGCCGCAGCGATGCATCGGCGGATGGCCGACGACGACCGGATCATCGTCCTCGGCGAGGACGTGCACCGCCTGAGCGGCGGCACGAACGGCGCCACGAAGGGGCTTCTCGCCGCCTTCGGCGGCGATCGCGTGATCGGCACCCCGATCAGCGAGAACGCGTTTTTCGGCCTCGCCGGCGGCATCGCGCTCGACGGCCGCTTCCGCCCCGTCGTGGAGTTCATGTACCCGGACTTCATGTGGGTCGCGGCGGACCAGGTGTTCAACCAGGTGGGCAAGGCGCGCCACATGTTCGGCGACAACAACACGATGCCGCTCGTGCTGCGCACGAAGGTCGCCATGGGATCCGGCTACGGCTCGCAGCACCTCATGGACCCGGCGGGCATCTTCGCCACCGCCCCCGGCTGGCGCATCGTGGCCGCCTCCACCGCGGCGGACTACATCGGGCTCCTCAACGCGGCGCTCGCGCTCGAAGACCCCGTGCTGATCATCGAGCACGTCGACCTGTACGGCGCCGTCGACCGCGTGCCCGAGGACGACCTCGACTACGTGATCCCGCCCGGACGCGCCGCCGTGCGGCGTGAGGGCACCGAGGTGACCGTGCTGACGTACCTGTCGATGGTCGCTCACACGCTCGAAGCAGTGCAGGGCACGGGCGTGGATGCCGAGGTCATCGACCTCCGCTGGCTCGACCGCGCCTCCCTCGACTGGGAGACCATCGAGCGCAGCGTGCAGAAGACCGGTGCCGTGCTCATCGTCGAGCAGGGAGCGCGCGGCACGTCGTACGGCGCCTGGCTCGCCGACGAGGTGCAGCGCCGGCTGTTCGACTGGCTCGACCAGCCGGTGGAGCGCGTCACCGGCGGCGAGGCCAGTCCGAGCATCTCCAAGGTGCTCGAGCGCGCCGCGATCGCTCGCACCGAGGAAGTGGCCGACGGACTCGAGCGCGTGCGCGTGAACGCAGGGGGCCGCTGATGGCCGCCGTGATCCGCATGCCGGCACTCGCCGCGGGCGCGACCGAGGCCGCGGTGCAGACGTGGCTCGTCGCCGTGGGCGACCGTGTCGAGGTCGGCCAGGCGATCGTCGAGATCGAGACCGAGAAGGCCGTCGTCGAATACGAGGCCGAGCAGGACGGCGTGGTCGCGGGGATCCTCGTCGATGCAGGCGTCGCCACGGCGGTCGGGGCCCCGATCGCCGTGCTCGCCGCGGAGGGTGAGTCCGTGGCGGAGGCAGTCGCCGCGGCCAGCGCGTCCTCTCCCGCCGCTGCTCCCGTCGCCGGGGCCGTTCCGGAGCTCGCGCCCTCCGCCGCACCCGAGCCCGAGACCGCCCTCGAGCCTGCGGGCGAGCCGGTGACGGACCCGTCTCCTGCCCCTGCTCCGTCACCCGCGCCGGCACCGGAGGCCTCCGCGCCGGCACCGGCTGGCGGCGGGACGGGACGCCTGTTCGCGAGCCCGCTCGTCCGGAAGCTCGCCCGCGAGAAGGGCATCGACCTCACCGGTCGGAAGGGTTCGGGGCCGAACGGTCGGATCGTGCGCCGCGATCTCGACGACCTGCCGGCGGGTTCCGCGGAGGCATCCGCCCCCGCCGCACCGGCCACCGCCGCGCCGGCGGCTCCGGCCATGAAAGCGCAGTCGGAGGCGGCCGCGGCCTTCACCGACATCTCGCACACGGGGATGCGGCGCGCCATCGCGCGCCGGCTCACCGAGAGCACCACGACCGTGCCGCACTTCTTCCTCTCGGCGGACTGCGTCGTGGATGAGGTGCTCGAGCTGCGTGCGCGCATCAACGAGCGCGCCGACGTGAAGATCTCGGTCAACGACTTCGTGCTGAAGGCGGTCGCGGCGGCGATGGTCGCCGTCCCCGACGCCAACGCGATCTGGACGAGCGAGGCGACGCGCCGCTTCGCGGGTGTCGACATCGGCGTCGCCGTGTCGGTCCCCGGTGGTCTTGTGACGCCTGTCCTGCGCGGGGTCGAGGGGCTGTCGCTCAGCGGCATCAGCCGCACCGTGCGCGATCTGGCCGAGCGCGCGCGGGCGGGTGGACTCAAGCAGGCGGAGCTGGAGGGCGGCTCATTCGCGGTCTCCAACCTCGGCATGTACGGCACGACCCGCTTCTCGGCCATCATCAACCCGCCGCACGCCGGCATCCTCGCCGTCGGTGCGGCACAGAAGCGGCCCGTCGTCGGCGAGGACGGCGCGCTGACCGTGGCGACGGTCCTGACCGTCACCCTCTCGGCCGATCACCGCGTGCTCGACGGTGCGCTCGCCGCCCAGTGGCTGGCGGAGTTCACCGACCGCATCCAACACCCCCTGTCCCTGCTCGTGTGACGGGCGAGACCCATTCCGATCGACAGAGGCGCTTCCGTGACATCCACCCCGACAGCAGTGAACGGCAGCCACCCGCCCCTCGCCCGAGGGCGATGGAGCTCCTTCATCGACGGACGCTTCGTCCCGGGCGGCCCGCGCGAGGTGTTCGACGTGCACGAGCCGGCGACAGGCCGGGTGCTCGCGACGGTCGAGGCGGCGGACGATGCCCTCGTCGATGCCGCGGTCGCATCCGCTGCGAAGGCGCAGCGCGCGTGGGCGGCACTGCCGCCACGGGAGCGAGGCGCCCTTCTCAGGCAGGTCGCCGATCGGATCCGCGCACACGCCGACGAACTCGCGACACTCGAGGCGCGGGAGGTCGGCAAGCCCAAACGCGACGCCGGCAGGTTCGACGTGTCGTTCAGCCACGCGGCGTTCGACTAC
This sequence comes from Microbacterium sp. NPDC058021, assembly GCF_042885955.1. NCBI lineage: Bacteria > Bacillati > Actinomycetota > Actinomycetes > Micrococcales > Microbacteriaceae > Microbacterium > Microbacterium sp. NPDC058021. The sequence continues at coordinate 66,650 of NZ_JBHVRF010000003.1, read as the reverse complement.
TTCGCCGGTCTCGCCGACACGCTGCACGGCGAAATTCTCGACCAGGGGCCCATCGAGGCACGCGTGGTACTGGAGCCCTACGGCGTGGTCGCGGCGATCCTGCCGTTCAACTGGCCGCCCATCCACTTCGCCAAGAAGTGCGCACCGGCTCTCGCAGCCGGCAACACCGTCGTCATAAAGCCCGGGGAGCAGGCGCCGCTGACCGTGCTGCGCCTCGTCGAGATCGCCGCGGAAGTGCTGCCCCACGGTGTGCTCAACGCGGTCACCGGCATCGCGGCGGGAGCGGCGCTGGCCGGACACAAGGGGGTGCAGCGCATCACATTCACCGGAGCCACGGCGACCGGACGGCGGGTGCTGCAGTCGGCGGCATCCCATCTGACGTTCGCGACGATGGAGCTCGGCGGCAAGAACGCCCTCATCGTGCTCGACGATGCGGACGTCGCGCAGTCCGTGGACGTCGCCATCGAGGGCATGTTCTATAACCAGGGCGAGGCATGCACCTCGACCGCCCGCATCCTCGTGCACGACGCCGTCTACGACGAATTCGTCGATGCATTCTGCCGCAAGGCGACCTCGCTCGTGGTCGGCGACGGTCTGGATGCCGCCACCGACATCGGTCCCATGGTCGACGCCAGGCAGCGCGACCGTGTGCTCGCCTACCTCGACACCGCGATGGCCGAAGGCGCGCGCGTCGTCGCCCAGGGCGCGGTGCCGGACGACCCGGCGCTCGCCGGCGGGTACTGGGTGGCGCCCACGGTGCTCGTGGACGTCACGCCCGACTCCACCTTCGGTCAGGAGGAGGTGTTCGGGCCGATCGCGGGCATCATGCGGTTCAGCGGCGAAGACGAAGCCATCCGCATCGCGAACGGCACCGAGTACGGCCTCACCGCGGCGATCTGCTCCGCGGACGAGCAGCGGGCCTGGCGGATGGCGCAGAGGCTGGAGGCCGGCATGGTTTTCGTCAACAACTACATGCGGCGCGCTTTCCTCGGGTCGCCGTTCGGCGGTGTCAAGGGGAGCGGTTTTGGCCGGGAGAACGCCGCGGAGACGCTGCGCGAGTTCGTCCGCTCGAAGAACGTCCGCTTCCGATCCGGTCGGGCGCCCGTACCCGTGTGGCCCCCGACCGACTGATGTCCTGCGCGCAGCCGTCGGTTCAGGTGGCCCGACCGGATGCTGTCTCGAGCAGCAGATCCACCGCCGCGGTCAGTGACTCCGCAGGCTGGAGTCCTCGCCGCAGGCCAGCGAGGGTGAGGAGCGCCGTGCGCTCGAGCCGACCGCCGGCCACGACGCCGGTCTGCGGTGACCGGAGCACGTCGAGGTGACGGCGTGCGGACGCGGGGGACAGCCCCAGCAGCCGCTCGGCGGCCGAGACCGCGAGGGCGTCGTGACGACCGGCGGCGATCTCCGCGCCCGTGTCCACGAGAGCGCCCGCGACGGCGTCTGCATCCCTGGCATTCCGAGGCGCGGCGGTGGTGAGGCGGCACGCCACTGCGCCCAGGTAGTCGCCGAGCTGGCCGACGGATGCCACCCGGCGGCATCCGTCCTCCTCTGCGCGCAGCTCGTTCCCCGATCCGAGGATCGTCACATCGCAGACGCCGGCCGTGAGCGCGACCCGTCGCTGCGGGGTGGAGCCGAGGGGCAGCGTCTCGAGAGCATCCGTGTCCACACCCAGGCTCGTCAGCAGCGCCCGTGCGGCGATGGCGAATCCGGAGACGGCGACATCCACCCCGAAGACACGCGCCTCGGAGAGCCCGATGCCGGGGCGCGTCCACAGCGACAGGCCGAGCCCGCGGTCGAGGGCTGCCGTGATGGTCAGAGGCAGCCGGCCCCGGAGCGGGTTCGCGTCGAACCCCGCGTAGAGCAGCACGTTGTCGGGGCTTGTGACGGCGAGGTCGAGCGAGCCGTCCTGAAGCGCCGCGAACTGCGCCGGGGACGACGTCACCGGATGCTCTGCCACCTCGACCCCGAGCTCCGCCAGGCGGCCGGTGCGCCGAGCCACGTCGAGCACGACCGACGGTGTGAAGGTGCCGACGTGCACCGTTCGGGCTTCCACGATCACCACGAGGCTCCGTTTTCTCTGCTGCGCGCGGGCCATCGAGCAGCAATCGATTGTAGCGGGGGCGCGTTGCACCCGCGGAAGACGGGACACCGGGCGGGGTCGGGTCCTCGTGTCTGAGCGGTTGGCGCGTATCGCCTCGGTGACTCTGATGGCGGCCGCGTTCCTCGCCTTCTACGACAGGGCGCTGCTCGCCCCGATGATCACCGCCGCCGCACGCGACCTGCGTGCGGATCCCGCGGAGATCGCCCAGGCGGTCACGGTGTACGTGCTCACCTATGCCGCCACGCAGGTGCCGTGGGCAGCGGTCTCGGGTCGTCTCGGGCAGCTGCGCACACTCTCGATCGCGGCCGCCATCGCGGGGGCGGGCGCGGTGCTGTCTGGCGTCGCCTGGGATGCGTCGTCCCTCACACTCGCGCGCGCCCTGAGCGGAGCGGCGCTCGCGGCGATCGTGCCCACGATCCTCGTGCACATCGGCGACACGATGCAGCTGCAGCGGCGCGCGGTGGCGGCGGTCAACCTCGCGACGGCGCTCTCGCTCGGGATGACGGTGGGCTCCGCGCTGTCCGCGGCGCTCGCCGAATGGTGGTCGTGGCGCGTCGCGTTCTTCTCCAGCGCCATGCTCGCGGTCGTCGTGTGCGTGGTGTTCGCCCTGGCCGGCAGGGGCGGAGCCGGAGCGCCGGTGGCGTTCTGGTCGTCGTTCCCGCGTCTGGCGCGCAACCCCTGGGTCCCCGTGGTCCTCGCCCTCGCCGTCATCGAGGGGACGGTCCTGGTGGGCGTCATCAACTTCATCCCGGTCGCGCTCGAGGCGGACGGCGTGCCGGTGAGCGTCGCCGGCTTCGCGCTCGCGGCCTTCGGCGTCGCGGTGGTGGGATGGAGCTTCGTGGTGCGGTCGCTCGTCCGCCGACTCCCGACGTGGGCGCTGCTGGCCACCGGCGGGTCGACCGCGGTGGCCGCGTTCGCGGTGCTGTGGGGCGTGCGGGGTGTCGCCGCGGCGACCGTCGCCGTCGTGCTGCTCGGCTTCGCCTGGTCGTGTGCGCACACCCAGCTGCAGACGTGGGTGACGGATGTCGTCACGGGGGCCCGGCCGCTCGGGATGGCGTTGTTCGCCGTGGCGCTGTTCGGCGGCGGAGTGATCGGCTCGGCATTGGGGGTGTGGGCGATCGCGCAGAGCGCCTATGCCGCTCTCTTCGCCATCTCCTTCGCGATAGCGCTCGTCTTCACCCTCGCCGCATCACTGCTGAGGCTGCGCTACACCCCTCGCGAGACCGGGTGAGGGGGTGCCGATTGGCTAAGGTCGGCTCATGGCGAAACGGGTCACCCTCGATGATGTGGCAGCGCACGCCGGAGTCCACAAGGCCACCGCATCCCGCGCGCTGAACGAGCGCACGCAGCATCAGGTGAATGGCGAGACGCTCAAGCGGGTGCGCCGCGCCGCGCGCGATCTCGGCTATCAGCCGGACGTCGTGGCTCGGAGTCTGCGCACTGCCTCGACCCGCACGATCGGCATCATCATCCCCGATCTGATGAACCCGATCTTCCCGCCGCTCGTGCGGGGGATCGAGCACTTCCTGCAGCCGCGGGGCTACAGCGTGCTCATCACCAACACCGACGGCTTCGACCACGCGGAGTCGGCCGCCTTTGACTCGCTCATGCAGCGGCGCGTCGACGGGTTCATCCTGGCGACCGGCCGACTCGCGGCGCAGGACTTCCTCGCCGACGCGCGGCAGCGAGGCGTGCGCATCGTCATGGCCAACCGCGATGCGGAGGGGGGCTTTCCCGTCGTGACGGCGGACAACGCGTCGGGAATCTCGGCCGCGGTCCACCACCTCGTGGGACTCGGGCACCGATGCATCACCCACCTGGGCGGCCCTGATGACTTCTCGACGACCCGCGCCCGCGCCCAGGCCTTCACGCAGTCGGCAACGGGGGCCGGCGTGTCGAGCGAGGTCGTCGCCAACGTCGCCCTCACCGCCGAGGCGGGGGAGAGGGCGATGGACATGCTCATCGCCCGGGGCGGGCCGCGGGCGACCGCGATCGTGGCGGGCAACGATCTCGTCGCGCTCGGGGTCCTCCGCTCGATGCGCGCCCACGGGCTTCGCTGCCCACAGGACATCAGCGTCGTGGGCTTCAACGACATGCCCTTCGCGGGAGACTTCTCCCCGTCGCTGACGACGGTGCGCGTGCCGCTGCGCGAGATCGGCATCGAGGCGGCGCGCACTCTGCTCGCCGCGATCGAGGGTCCCGAGGGGGCGCGGCAGGAGCGCGTGATGATCACCCTGCCGGTCTCGCTCATCGTGCGCGAGTCGACCGGGCGCGCACCCCGCGGCTGATACACCCCCGCCGGCGTCTACGCCCTGCGAAGCGTTGACATTGGATGCAATCACGTCCTAGGATCAGTGCAATCGATTGCAGAAATCGGAGCGAAGACGCCCGATCTTCCGAGCGTCAACGGTAGCTAACAGAGAGGTTAGTTCCATGAAGAGGTCCGTCATCACACGACTTTTGGGGGCGGTCACGGGTGTCGCCGTGGCCGCCCTCTTCCTCTCCTCGTGCGCGGCTGACGCGCCAGGAGACGCCGACTCCGGTCCCATCCGAATCGGCGCGTCCCTGCCACTGACCGGCGAGTTCAGCCAGGGTGGCCTCGACACCCAGCAGGGCTATGAGGTCTGGGTCGAACTGCAGAACGAAGCCGGCGGCCTCCTCGGCCGCGACGTCGAGATCATCGTCAAGGACGATGCCACCAACCAGAACACGGTGGTCACCAACTACAACACCCTCATCGGTCAGGACAATGTCGACCTGCTTCTGGGCAGCCAGTCCTCACTCCTCAACATCCCCGCGTCCTCCGTCGCCGAGCGCGCTGAGATGGTCTTCGTCTGCCCCTCCTGCGGTTCGCCGGACATGTACAACCGCGGGTACGAGTTCATCTTCTTCTCGCAGCAGGCTGTCGCCACTGACCAGGCGAAGGTTTTCGCGGAGTGGGTGGCCGCTCTCCCCGAAGACCAGCGGCCCAAGACCGCCGCGTACCCTTCGCTCGACGACCCCTTCGCCGGACCGGTCGTGGAGGGTGCCGAAGCGATCCTGTCCGCCGCGGGCATCGAGACGGTCTACAAGGACGTCTATCCGGCGACGACCAAGAACTTCGACTCCATCGTCAACACGATCAAGGAGGCCGACGCCGACATCATCGTGCAGGGTGCCCAGTACGAGGACGGGGTCAACTTCGTCCGCTCCCTGCTGCGGGCCGGCTTCAGCCCGGAGATCCTCTACCAGTCATCCTCGCCGACCTATGGTCAGCAGTACGTGGAGGGCGTCGGCGCGGAGAACGCCGAGGGCGTGTTCTTCTCTTCGAGCTACCACGTCGCGGCCGACACCCCCGGCAACGACGAGTTCGTCGCCAAGTACACGGAGATGTTCGGCGGGGAACCTCCCGAGGACGCTGCTGACGGCTTCGCGGCCGCGACCGTGCTCGCCGCCGCCGTCGAAGAGGTCGGCGCGCTCGAAGATCAGCGGGCGCTGGCCGACTGGATCCGCGCCAATGAAGTTCCGACCATCCTCGGCACGCTCAGCTGGAACGCGGACGGAAGCCCGAAGGGCGACTTCCTGGTGGGGCAATGGCAGAGCGGCGTCTCCCAAGTCGTGCTGCCGACGGACGCTGCCACGACCGACACCATCCTCCGCTGGAAGAGCCCGGCGTTCTGAGCGCCGGACCTGAGAACCCATGATCCCCCTCCTGCAGACGCTCATTCTGGGGCTGCTCATCGGCGCGGTGTACGCGCTGATGGCATCCGGGCTCACACTCATCTTCGGAGTGATGCGTGTGATCAACCTCGCGCATGGCGCCCTCGCCATCTTCGCGGCGTTCCTCACATACACGCTCTGGAGTTCGTGGGGCTGGGATCCGCTCCTGGCCATCCCGCTTCTCGTCGTCGTGATGTTCGGCATCGGCTGGCTGCTGTACGTGACCGTCATCAAACGCGTGCGCGGACAGCATGTCAGCATGACGGTGCTCGCGACCTTCGGGATCGCGCTGGTCCTCGAGGGGGTCATGGGCTTCATCTGGGGCAACACATCCCACTCGGTGCGCACGCCCTATACGGACACCTCCGTGGTCTTCGGCCCGTTCTACGCACCCACGGCCCTCCTCATCGCCGCCGGGGTCGCTGTCGTCGTGCTGGGTGTCCTGGCGCTCGTGCTGAACCGCACGTGGCTCGGGCGGGCGATACGCGCGGCATCGGTGAATGAGAACGGCGCGCTCCTGGTCGGCGTCAGCGTCGCGACCGTCGCCGCGGCGACTTTCGCGATCGGGATCGCGACGCTCGCGGCGAGCGGGGCGATGATCAGCACGATCTACCCGTTCCTGCCTGGCTCCCACTACCAGTGGATCGCGCGCCTCCTCGCCATCGTCGTCCTCGGCGGCCTCGGCAGCTTGCCGGGAGCCGTCGTGGGCGCCCTCGTGATCGGCGTGACGGAGCTGCTGGCGACGGCCTACATCGGTGCGGCGTGGCCGATCGCGGTGCCCTTCATCATCATCTTCCTGGTGCTGCTGGTGAGACCGCAGGGGCTGCTTGGCACCCGACTCCGAGAGGACGCCGTCGCATGAGCGCGTCTCCCACCACCCGTTCCCTGCGCGAACGGCTGCTCGACGAACGGCTCTGGAAGATCGGCACGCGGGTGGTCCTCGTCATCGCTGCGATCGTGCTGCTGCTGTTCCCGCTGTCGCCGTCCGCATCGGCACAGAACACGGTGATCCTCGCCCTGGTTCTCGCCATCGGTGCCGTCGGCCTCAACATCATCACGGGGTACGCGGGCTATCTGTCCCTCAGCCAGGGCGCGTTCCTCGGCATCGGTGCCTACATCGCGGCCGTGATGACCCGCGTCGCACCCGACGTGAGCCCGTTCGTGTGGATGCCGCTGTCCGGCATCGGCGCTGCGCTCATCGCGATGGTCCTGGCGCTCGTGACCTACCGCTCCCGCGGTCCGTCGTTCGTGATCATCACGATCGCATTCCTCTTCCTCGTGCAGTTCGTCGCCATCGAGTGGACCGCCGTCACCAACGGCAGTGCCGGGATCACCCTTCCGCTGCCGGACTGGCCGCGGGAGTGGCGCAACTGGCCGTTCCACCTCGTGCTCGTGGTGCTCCTGGCGCTGTCATTGCTGATGTCATGGGCCATCCGACGCACCAAGTTCGGCACCGGGCTCATCGCCATCCGTGAGGACGAGGGCAAGGCCGGCACGATCGGCGTCAACGCGCCCATCTACAAGGTGCTCGCGTTCGGTCTGAGCGCGGTCTTCGTCGGCATGGCCGGCGCGGTGTACGGGTATTACCTGTCATTCGTCGATCCTGTCGGGATGTTCTCCATCATCATCTCGGTGCAGATGGTGCTCGCCGTGATTCTCGGTGGCAGGGGCACGCTCTTCGGACCCGTCCTCGGCGCCTTCCTCATCGAGCCGCTCAACGCTCTCGCCAACAACTCGTTCGGTGGGGGCAACGCGCGCCTCGTGCTGTTCGGCGGGCTCCTCGTGCTGCTCGTCGTGCTGCTCCCGCAGGGCATCATCCCCGGCGTCCGCTCGCTGCTGACGAAGGCGCGCACGCGGGGCTCGGTCGGACTGTCCGGAGCGCGCCTCGAGCCGCGCCCGGTGACCCTGGTCGAGCGCACCGAGCCGCAGGCGCCGGCGCGGCCGCTCTTGGAAGTGCGCGGGCTGCACAAGAGCTTCGGGGGGAACCGCGCCGTGGACGGCTGCAGCTTCACCGTGCCGGAGGGATCCATCACGGCGCTGATCGGACCCAACGGCTCGGGGAAGACGACGGTGTTCAACCTCATCTCCGGCACGATGGCCGCCGACGCGGGACAGGTGCTGTTCGACGGCGAGACACTCGGGCGCAGTCCGTGGTCGCGGGCGCACCGCGGGATCGGACGCACGTTCCAGATCACGCGCCTGTTCCGTGAGATGACGGTGCTCGAGAACCTGGTGGCGCCGTTGCGCGACTTCTCGTTCCGCCAGCTCGGCCTCGGCGCCGTGAGCGGCACCGAGGCGGCGAAAGCCGAGGAGCTGCTGTCGTTCGTCGGCATGTCGGCCTACCGCGATGCCCCCGCATCGTCCCTCAGCTACGGCCAGCAGAAGCTCGTCGAGCTGGCGCAGGTGCTGATGCTCGACCCGAAGCTGATCATGCTCGACGAGCCCGCGGGCGGCATCAACCCGACGCTCATCGCGCGGATGGGTGACCTCATCCGTGAGCTGAACGCGCAGGGCACGACGTTCCTGCTGGTCGAGCACAACATGCCCTTCGTTCTCGATCTGTGCGATCCCATCCGCGTGCTCGCGAAGGGCAAGGTGATCGCGCAGGGGCCGCCGGACATGATCCAGAAGGATCCCGTCGTCCTCGACGCCTACCTCGGCGATGATTACCTGCTCGACCAGCAGTCCAGGACCGGCGGAGTGGCCGTCGTGAGGGGAGCACGGCGATGATCCGACTCGAAGGAATCGTCGCCGGCTACGGCGGCGGCAACGTGCTCCAGGGCGTCACCCTCGAGGTGGGCGGGGGTGAGCTCGGCTGCATCGTCGGTCCCAACGGCGCGGGAAAGTCCACCGTCCTGCGGGTGGTGAGCGGGCTGCTGGCCCCTTCGGCGGGGACGGTCCATCTCGACGGCGAGGACATCACCGGGCTCCCGCCGCACGAGGTGCTCGCGCGCGGCGTCACTCAGGTCCCGCAGACCAACGGTCTGTTCTCCAATCTCACGGTGCGCGACAACATCCTGATGGGCGCGTACGTCATCCGCCGGAAGCGCGCCCTCGTGAAGGAGCGCTACGAACGGGTGCTCGACCTGTTCCCGCTCGTCAAGGACCGCACGGGCATCAAGTGCGGCAATCTCTCCGGGGGACAGCGCCGCATGGTCGAGTTCGCGCGATCGCTCATGCTCGATCCCGGCCTGGTGCTGCTCGATGAGCCGTCACTCGGGCTCGACCCGAAGTCGCTCGGAGTCATCGACGAAGCCGTCGCGATCATGCTCCAGGCAGGCAAAGCCGTGCTGATGGTCGAACAGAATGTTCGTTTCGGCCTGCGCATGGCCAACACCGGCATCGTGATGGAGAGCGGGCGCGTGCTGATGACGGCCCCCGCCGATCAGGTGCTCGACGACCCGGAGATCGCCGACCTTTACTTCGGCGGGGCCGTTCGCAAAGACCTCGACGCCGAGGCCGCGGCTACCGCCACCCCGGACCCCATCCAGAAAGAAGGAAGTGCACCATGACCGACAACCTGCCCACCATCGGCTGGATCGGCGCAGGCCGTATGGGCACGCAGCTGATCCAGCGTCTGCTGCATGCCGGGTACGACGTTGCCGTCTACAACCGCACCGCCGCCAAGGTGCAGCCGCTGGTCGACGCCGGCGCGACGCATGTCGCGCGGCCTGTGGATCTCACAGACCGCGACATCGTGTTCAGCATGGTGTCCGCGGACAAGGATCTCGAGTCAGTGCTGCTCGGCGCCGAGGGGCTGCTGACGGGTACGTCCAGCCCCCGGATCCTGGCGGATGTATCGACAGTCTCGATGGTCACGAGCGAGAGAGTTCGGGCTGCTGCGAGCGAGCGCGGTACCGAGTTTCTCGCGACGCCCGTGTCGGGCAATCCCGCCGTCATCGCTGCGGGCAAGCTCACCGTCGCCGCGTCCGGTCCGCGGACCGTGTTCGACGAGGTCGAACCTATCCTGCAGGTGTTCGGACGCGGCGTGACATACGTCGGCGAGGGCGAGGTCGCTCGACTCGTCAAGATCGCCCACAACGTGTTCCTGGGCGTCGTGACGCAGTCGCTTGCAGAGATCACGGTGCTCGCGGAGAAGGGCGGCGTTTCGCGCGCCGCCTTCCTGGCCTTCCTCAACGAGTCGGTCATGGGGTCGATCTTCACCGGCTACAAGACGCCCGCTTTCGTAAGCCTCGACTTCACCCCGACCTTCACGATGCCGCTGCTCCAGAAGGACTTCGACCTGGGGCTGGATGCCGCATACCGGCTCGGTGCGCCCATGCCGGTGGCCTCGGCGACGCGTCAGATCGTCGCGCAACAGGTCGGCGAGGGCAACACCGAAAGTGACTTCGCGACGCTGTTGCTCGGTGTGGCGCGCGGCGCCGGGCTCGACTTGCAGCCCGAGAACGCGGACGTGACGGACGGGCTGCAGGACTGAGGACCCGCGAACACCGAGGGATCCCGGCGGTGTGCATGCGGCTGCGCGGCACGGTCGCCGGGATCCCCGTTTCCACACCGTCGCAGAGGGCGTCCCCGCCAGGAAGCAGGGGAATCACATTATCGCGCCTGGCATGATTGCAGGAGCGACGGGAATGATCTCGCGACTGCGTGCCTTGCTCCCGATGAACGTCCGACGGAAGGAAAACCATGACCCGCATCGCCGTCATCGGAGGCACCGGCTACGCCGGCAGCAACATCGTCGCTGAGGCCGTCGACCGTGGCCACACCGTGGTCTCGGTCGCCCGCAGCATCCCCACCGAGCGCATCGAAGGTGCGACGTATGTCGAGGGCACCATCCTCGACGTGCCCTCCCTCGTCGCCCAGCTCGAGGGTGTCGACGTCGTCGTCGTGGCGATCTCGCCGCGCGGCGACATGGAGGGCAAGGTGCGCGAAGCGGTCGCCCAGCTGGTCGCCGCGCTCCCCGAGAACGTGCGGGTCGGCTTCATCGGCGGGGCCGGGGGGAGCCTGGTGGCCCCCGGCGGTCCGCGCCTGATCGACACCGACTTCCCCGAGGAGTTCAAGGCCGAGGCGTTCGAGGCCATCGGCGTGCTCGAAGACCTGCAGGCGACGGATGCCGCTCGCGACTGGTTCTTCGTGCACCCCGCCGGCGGCTTCGGGGCGTGGCATCCGGGTGAGCGCACCGGTCGCTACCGTGACGGCGGCGACGTGCTCGTCGTCGACGAGGCGGGCGACTCGTTCATCTCCGGACCCGACCTCGGCGTCGCCGTGGTCGACGAGATCGAGAACCCGCGACACCGGCGGGAGCGCTTCACCGTCGGGTACTGATCCGCACCGACCGGTGCGGCCTGACTACACCAGGTCGCGCCAGTCGACGGTCTCGTCGTCGTCGTCCTGCACCGGAATCGCCGACGTGCTCGTCATGACCGACAGGGTCTCGGTCTCGGGTCCGACGACCGTCGCCTCGTCGCGCCGGTGGCGCAGCACGTTTTCGATGTACGACGTCAGCGTCTCCGCCAGCGGCACCGAGCGGCCCCGCGACTGGGAGATGTACCACCGGTGCTCGAGCACCTGGTGGAAGACCTCGGCCGGTTCGAGCTTGGCTCGCAGATCCCACGGGATGGCCTTCACGACCGGCTCGAACACGCGCGTGAGCCATTCGTGCGCCACCATGTCCTCGTCCGAGCCCAGGCGCGACACGCGCGCCGCGAACTCGTCGAGGTCGTTGAGCAGTCGGCGGGCCTGGTTCTCCTCCACGTCGAGGCCGGTCAGCCGCAGCAGGCGGCGTTGGTGGTGCCCGGCATCCACGACCTTCGGCTGGATCGACACGCGCGTGCCGTTGTCGGTGGCCTCGATCGACATCTCGCCGATGTCGAAGCCCAGGTCGTTGAGCCGCTGCACGCGCTCGGTGATGCGCCACGACTCGTTGGCGGCGAAGGTCTCGCGGTCGGTGAGGGCAGCCCACAGTGCGTGGTACGACGACACGATGCCGTCGGCGATCGCCACGGCATCCACGCCGCCTTCCAGCCGGCCGCCTGCTTCGAGGTCCATGATCTCGCCGGCGATGTTGGTGCGCGCGACATCGAGGTCGTGCTCGCGCTGGCCGCGGGTGAGGCCGGACTCGTGCAGCTCGCCGGTCTCTGCGTCGACGAGGTAGGCCGCGAATGCACCGGCATCCCGGCGGAAGAGGGTGTTCGACAGCGACACGTCGCCCCAGAAGAAGCCGACGTTGTGCAGGCGCACCAGCAGGAGTGCGAGGGCGTCGACGAGGCGGGATGCCGTGTCGGGCCGCAGCACCTGCGTGAACAGCGCCCGGTAGGGGAGGGAGAACTTCAGGTGCGCCGTGACGAGGGCGGCCGGCAGCGGCTTGCCGTCGTCATCGGTGCGGCCGGCGATGACGGCGATGCGAGAGACGCACGGCACGTCGAGGCGGGCGAGGTTGCCCAGCATCTCGTACTCGCGGCGCGCCATCTCGGCGGTGGTCTCCTTGATCGCCACGACGCGGTTCGACAGGTTCGCGAAGCGCACGAGGTGGCGGGAGAGGCCCTTGGGAAGGGAGACGATCGTCTGCGACGGCCAGTCGGCCAGCGGCGTCGACCACGGCAGGGTCAGCAGACCCGGATCGACCGAACTCGCGGTGATGCTGAGGGCTGAAGGCACGGGGACTCCTGGCGAAACGGCGCGGCGCGGGCAGCCCCAAGGCTACCCGCGCCGCGCGAGGTGCAATGCGATCAGGCCGAGACGACCGGCTTGTCGTTCAGGCGCTCGCCCGACTCGATGTCGAAGGCGTGCACGTGACCGGCGGTCGCGGCGAGCGTGACCGTCTCGCCGGCGTTCGGGTGGTTGCGGCCGTCGACGCGAGCGACCAGGTCGGTGCGCTTGCCGTTGATCTCGGTGTGGCCGTACAGGTAGCCGTCGGCGCCGAGTTCCTCGACGAGGTCGACGACGACCGAGAGGCCCTTGCCGTCGGCGGGGCCGACGACGATGTCCTCGGGGCGCACGCCCACGGTGACCTGGCTGCCGTTGGCGCGGCCGACGGTGTCACGGTCCAGCGGCACGACCTCGTCGCCGAAGCGCACACCACCCTCGGCGAGGTCCGCCGAGAAGAGGTTCATCGCGGGGGAGCCGATGAAGCCGGCGACGAACACGTTGTTCGGCTTCTCGTACAGGTCGCGCGGGGTGCCGACCTGCTGCAGCAGACCGTCCTTGAGCACGGCGATGCGGTCGCCCATGGTGAGGGCCTCGGTCTGGTCGTGGGTGACGTAGACCGTGGTGACGCCCAGGCGACGCTGGAGCGACGCGATCTGGGTACGGGTCTGCACGCGGAGCTTGGCGTCGAGGTTCGACAGCGGCTCGTCCATGAGGAACACCTGGGGCTGACGCACGATGGCGCGACCCATGGCGACGCGCTGACGCTGACCACCCGAGAGGGCCTTCGGCTTGCGGGTCAGGTACTCCTCGAGGTCGAGCAGCTTGGCGGCCTCGAGCACGCGGGCGGCGCGCTCTTCCTTGCCGACGCCGGCGATCTTCAGGGCGAAGCCCATGTTCTCGGCAACCGTCATGTGCGGGTAGAGCGCGTAGTTCTGGAAGACCATCGCGATGTCGCGGTCCTTCGGCGGGACGTCGGTGACGTCGCGGTCGCCGATGAGGATGCGGCCCGAGTTGACCTCTTCGAGGCCGGCCAGCATACGCAGCGACGTGGACTTGCCACAGCCGGACGGGCCCACCAGCACGAGGAATTCGCCATCGGCGACCTCGAGGTTGAGCTTGTCGACGGCCGGGCGCGTGCCCCCGGGGTACAAGCGAGTTGCGTTGTCGAACGTGACAGTCGCCATGTTTCCTTCTCCTTCACCGGCAGGTACGTGCCGGACGATCCGTAGTGAAGTGATGCGGGGGCTGATTCCCGCGCGCCCGCCTTCGGGTGCCCCTCCAGTATGGCATGTCTGGGTTTTTCCCAGACACTCTGACTAGCATCGATATCGCCGCGCACACCCGAGCGGCCCCCGCCGGACAGCCGGCCGCACGTCTCTCAGAAGGTTCCATGTCCAGCGACGATCACTCGAACGCACCCGTGAAGCGCGACGCCCGCGAAGCGGTGCGTGAGAAGGCGCAGCTCGTGCACGCCAAACAGTCCCGCATGCGGATCATCCGGCGGTCGCTGCTGGGCGTGGGCGCCCTCGCCGTCGTTGCCGTCATCGCCGGATCGCTCGTGTGGGTCGTGTCCAGCAACGCCTCCAAGCCTCAGATGTCACCCGCCAACGAGGTCGACAACGGATTCGCCATCTCGTCGGTGACCGGAGCGCTCGGGCAGGCCGACGCCGAGCGCGGGATGGCCGAGGCGACGCCCGCTCCCGCCGAGGTCACTCCCAACGTCACGCTCGCCGAGCCGGCCGAGAGCGACGCCGCCGTCGACATCCGGGTCTACATCGACTACCTCTCCGAGGGGTCGCGCACGTTCCAGATGACCAACATGACGCAGCTCGCATCGTGGGTCGACGACGGCTCGGCATCGCTGACCTACTACCCGGTCGCCATGCTCAGCGCGAAGTCCAACGGCACCAAGTACTCCCTGCGCGCGGCCAGCGCCGCGGCCTGCGTGGCCACGCATTCGCAGGAGGCATTCTTCACCTACACCAACGAGCTGCTCACCAAGCAGCCCGACGTCGACGACGACGGCATGTCCGACAAGGAGCTGGCCGACCTCGCCCAGGCATCCGGCGTGAACGCGCCCAAGACCGTGCGCGAGTGCATCGACGAGGGGCGCTTCGCCTCCTGGGCTCGTGAGGCTACCGATCGTGCACTCAAAGGCATCCCCGACACCGACGGCCTGGCGCTGACCGGCACCCCGACGGTGCTCGTGAACGGCGAGCCGTACGTGGGCGCGCTGGACGACCCGGCCGAGTTCGCGCAGTTCGTGATGACGCTGGCCAGCGACGCGTACTACAAGGAGACCAACCCCACTCCGACGCCCACCCCCACGCCGTAAGCGGCAGTGCGTGGGCGCCGGTTAGTCACGGCGCGGGCTCGGGACGGGTGGCGCGCCCCGGCGTAGTCTGCGGATATGGAGACCGTGCTCCGCCCGCCGCGACGCTGGCGGGTGACGCTGGCGATCATCGCCGGGTTCAACCTGCTGTCCGCCGTGGTCGGCTTCGTCGGCCTGACCGCCGGCGGCGGTCTCGGGCTTCCCCTCGCATGGCTCCACGACAGTGTGTTCTCGTCGTACGTCTGGCCAGGCGTGATCCTCGGCATCGTGGTCGGCGGCTCGCAGGCGCTCGCCCTCGTCGCGCAGCGACGCCGACTCCGGCTGGCATGGGGTCTGCACGCCGCCGCGGGTCTCGTCATGATCGTCTGGGTCTTCGTCGAGATCGCGATCCTGCTCGTGTGGTCGCCGCTGCAGGGACTGTACTTCGCCACCGGCTTGCTGCAGGTCGTCGCGGCGGTGCTCGCGCTCGGCGCGTGGCCGCGACCGTTCTTCGCCGTGGAGGGCGCGGCGGCCGTGCACCGGACGCTCTAGACTCTGTGGTGGCTCCGTCGACGGCGGAGCCGAGTCTGCGGGGTTCGTGCGTGGCCGGTTCGACCGGGCGGCGTGAGCTCCCGCGGAAGCCCGGGATTCCGGGCTTGCCGGCTTGGCGCAATTGGTAGCGCACCGTACTTGTAATACGGGGGTTGCAGGTTCAAGTCCTGTAGCCGGCACCACGACACTCACGACGACGGCCAGTCGCCGTGCCCGTGCGACGCTGCGGCATCCAGCGCCGCCTCCGCCGCCCGGCGGCCTTCCGCGATCAGGCGCGGCACCGACGCCATCGTCCACTGCGCCATGCCTTCCATCTCGGGCTGGATCAGCACCACGGAGGGATCGCGCACGAGATCGGCCGTGCGACTGACGGTGCGCATCATGCGCACGTTCTCCCACTTCGCGTGCAGCCGCACCACGATCACGCGGGACGCCCCCAGGGTGCGGGCGGCATCGAATGGGACGTTATCGACGATGCCGCCGTCGGCCAGCAGCGCCCCGTCACGGCGCACCGGCGGCAGCAGACCCGGAACCGCGATCGTCGCCCGCAGTGCCTCGCTCAGCGGTCCGCGGTCGATCGTCACCGCGCGGCGGGTGCGCAGGTCGGTGGCCACGGCGCCGAACCGGCGGGGGAGGTCTTCGATGAGCGGGTCGCCGCCGAGGGTGCGGGTGACCGCGTCGGTCAGCACCCGGGTGTCGAGCAGCCCCCAGCGGGGAGTGAACGACCAGCGCGCGATCGCCCGCCAGCGGAACCGCTGCGCCAGCTCCTCGATCGCCGCGATCTCGAGGCCCGCGGCATAGACCGACGCGACCAGCGCGCCGGAGCTCGTGCCGGTGGCGATGCCGGGACGGATGCCGCGTTCCGCGAGTACCTGCAGCACACCGACGTGCGCCGCACCGAACGCGCCGCCGCCGCCGAGGGTTAGGCCCAGCGCCCGGTCATCGCCTGCGTCGCTCACAACGTCCTCCCGTCGCCGGTGGCGCCGTCCGCGGCGAATGTAACACCCCGCCCCTTACGTCCGGCCGTCCGCGGTGGCACGCTATGGATGCCGTCGCTCGAGTGGCCTGCATCCGCCGGTCCGTCGGGGTCGACGTACCACGTGCGCGGATCCGGAGGACGAGCAATGGGCGACGCGGGGAGTACCGGGGAACCGGTGGCGGTGCGGGTGCGCGGGCTCCACAAGAAGTACGGTGCGCACACTGCGCTGCACGCACTGGACCTCACCGTGCCACCGGGCTCGATCTTCGGGCTGATCGGCCCGAACGGCGCGGGCAAGACCACGACGCTGCGGGTGCTGCTCGACATCATCCGGCCCACGTCCGGGGAGGTGTCGGTGCTCGGCGCGGATCCGCGTGCGGGCGGCGCGGCGCTGCGACGCCGCATCGGGTACATCCCGGGGGAGCTGCGCCTGGCGAGTCGGGTGGGCGTGGGCGCCATGCTGCGCCACCTCGCCGAGATCAGCGGACCGGTCGCGCCCGGCGCCATCGAGAGCCTGGCCGAACGGCTGGGGCTGGACCTCACCCGCCCGGTGCGGACGCTGTCGAAGGGGAACAAGCAGAAAGTGGGGGTGGTGCAGGCCTTCATGCACCACCCCGCCCTGCTCGTACTGGACGAACCGACCAGCGGCCTGGACCCACTCGTGCAACGGGAAGTGCTCGCGATGCTGCGGGAAGCCCGTGACGACGGGCAGACGGTGCTGCTCAGCTCCCACGTGCTCAGCGAGATCCAGCAGACCGCCGACGACGTCGCCGTGCTGGCGGAAGGACGCGTCGTGGCGGAAGGATCCGTGGCGACTCTGCGCATCGCGAGCGTGCGCCGCCTCCAGGCCACCCTCGCAGGCGGCGCCGGGGAGGCGCTGCGGACGGAACTGGACGGGGTGCCCGGTGTCGCCGACCTGGATATCACCGCGCTGGGCGAGTTGACACGGGTGTCGGCCACCGTCCGCGGCGACATCGACCCGGTCATCCGCGCTCTGTGCACCGGGATGATCCGGGAGCTGACCGTGGAGGAGCCCGACCTGGAGGAATCGGTGCTCGGGCTCTACGGCGCGGCGTCCGGCGCCACGCGACGGAGGCGGTCATGACGGCCGAGGTCCGCGCACCCGCCCGCCCGGTGGTGGTTCCCGTGCTGCGCCGCGGGCTGCTCGACGGCTGGCGGGGCCAGATCGGCTGGTCGATCGGCATCGTCGCGATCGTCGGACTCTACCTGCCGCTGTTCCCTGCGATGCGCTCGCCGGAGTTGACGGGGCTGCTGGACTCCCTGCCCCGTGAGTTGGTGCGCACCATCGGGTACGAGGACATCGCCACCGGTGCCGGGTACACGCAGGCGACGTTCTTCGGCTTGATCGGCTTCGTGCTCATCACCATCGCGGGGATCGTGTGGGGTGCCGCCGCGATCGGCGGTGCCGAGGAGTCGGGACGTCTCGAACTGACGCTCGCCCACGCGGTGGGCCGCGTGCAGTACGCCCTGGAGAGCGCCGTCGCCGCGATGGTGAAGCTGCTTCTGCTGGGCGTCGTCGCGTGGATCGCGGTCGCGATCCTCAACGGCCCCGCCGAGCTCGATGTGAGCACGAGCAACCTGGCGGCGGTCGTGCTCGCCTGGGTCGGAGTGGGACTGTTCTCAGCGACCGCCGCGCTCGCCGCCGGTGCCGTCGCCGGCCGCAGGTCGTGGGGCGTGGGGATAGGCGCGGGGGTCGCTGTCGCCGGCTACGTGCTGCAGGCCGTCGCCAATAACGCCGACGACCTCGACGGACTGCGCATCTTCTCGCCGTTCGAGTGGGCGTTCGGGCAGGCACCCCTCGCGAACGGCGTCGACGGCCCGGGGCTCGCGTTGCTGTGGGGAGGCAGCGCCCTGCTCACCGCGGTCGCGACGGCGGCGCTCGCGCGCCGCGACGTCACCGGATGACCAACGAAAGGAACGACACCATGATCCTCGACGAGACCTACACACTGGCCAATGGTGTGCAGATCCCCAAACTGGGCCTCGGGACCTGGTTCATCGACGACGACAAGGTCGGCCGCGCGGTCGGCGACGCCATCGGCATCGGGTACCGCAACATCGACACGGCACAGGCGTACGGCAATGAGCGCGGTGTCGGCGAAGGCGTCCGCGGCAGCGGCGTGCCGCGCGAGCAGTTGTTCGTCTCCACCAAGCTCGCCGCCGAGATCAAGGAGCACGATGCCGCAGTCGCCGCGATCGACGGCTCGCTGGCCACGCTCGACATCGACTACATCGACCTGATGCTCATCCACAGCCCGCAGCCCTGGAACGACTTCCGTGGCGGTGGCTACGACGAGGGCAACCGCCAAGCGTGGCGGGCGCTGGAGGAGGTGCACGCCGCGGGCAGGATCCGCGCCATCGGCGTCTCCAACTTCCAGCAGCGCGACATCGAGAACATCCTCGAGGTCGCCACCGTCGCCCCGCAGGTCAACCAGATCCTCGTGCACATCGGCAACACCCCGACCGAGCTCATCGACTACTGCCAGGATGCCGGAGTGCTCGTCGAGGCCTACTCGCCGATCGCGCACGGCGAGATCCTGCACCGTCCCGAGCTCCGGGCGGTCGCCGAGCGGTACGGCGTCTCGGTGCCGCAGTTGTGCATCCGCTACACCCTGCAGCTGGGTGCGGTGTCGCTGCCCAAGACCGCGAACCCCGAGCACCAGCGCGCCAACGCCGACGTCGATTTCGTCATCTCCGACGACGACATGGGGACGCTTCGGAACCTCGATCTGCGCGACTACGGCAGATCGTCCGCGTTCCCGGTCTACAGCGGCAGATAGCCGCGCGTCAGCTCTGCCGGAGCGCGACCTCGAGTTGCGCGAGCCCGTACTCGAACGCGCCGTCCACATCGCCGCCGAGGCGGAAGGCGCCGGCCAGCTCCATGCTGAGGAACCCGGTCGCCCAGGCGGTCACGAGGCGCGCGGCATCCAGTGCCCGTTCCTCTCCGACCGTCGCACGCGCCGCCTGCAGCACCGGCTCGCTCGTGCGCTGCAGGTGGGCGAGGTCGGGGGAGGAGGCGTAGAGGTAGCGGAAGCCCTCGGGGTGCGTGTGCGCGAACGTGCGGTAGGCGTGCGCGAGGCCGGTGAGCGTGCCGTCGGATGCCGCGAGCACGGTGCCGAGGTCGTCGACGATGTCCTCGGCGATGAGCTGGAGCAGCGCCTCGCGGTCGCGCACCCGCTTGTACAGCGAGGGTGCGCGCACTCCTACCCGGTCGGCGACGGCCTGCATGCTCACCTTCGCGGGCCCGCCCCGTTCGAGCAGCTCCCGCCCAGCCGTGACGATGGCCGCGAGCGAGGTGCGATCGGGTGTCGGCATGGACGGTCCTCCTTGATGGCTATTGACGTAAGCCATGATAGCTAAGTATCGTAGCCAACGCCATCATCTCCGGGAGGACACCATGCGACTCGGACCGCACCTGCACCGCATCGGCAACGACATCGTCGCCGCGTACCTCGTCGTGACCCCCGAGGGGATCACCGTGATCGACGCCGGTCTCCCCGGCCACGAGCGGGATCTCCGCGCCGAGCTGGCGGGCATCGACCGCTCGATCGACGACATCCGCGGCATCGTGCTCACTCACGGCGACAGCGACCACCTCGGCTTCGCCGAGCGGCTGCGGCGCGATCACGGCGTGCCCGTCTTCGTGCACGCTGCCGACGCCGACCGCGCCCGTGGCGGAGACAAGCCGAAGACGCCGATGGGGCGGGTGCGGGTGGGGCCGCTGCTCGGTTTCTTCGGCTATGCGCTGCGCAAGCGCGGTATGCGCACCACCTACCTGAGTGAGGTCGTCGAGGTCGCCGACGGCGAGGTGCTCGACCTGCCGGGCGCCCCGCGCGTGATCGGGATGCCTGGACACTCGCCCGGGAGCATCGCGGTGTATGTGCCCATGGCGGATGCCGTCTGCGTCGGCGACGCCCTCACCACCCGCCACGTGCTCACGGGGCGCACCGGGCTCGGGCCCGCCCCCTTCACCGATGCGCCCGACGACGCGCTGGCGTCTCTCGAGCGGCTCGCGGGCCTCGAGGCGACGTGGGTGCTCCCCGGCCACGGCGCGCCGTGGCGGGGGTCGCCCGACGAGGTCGCCGCCGTCGTGCGCGCGGCGGTCGCGACGAGCTGACGCCGGGTCGCCGCGGTCCGCGTGGCGTTACGAGGTGGTGGCCCGTGCGCTGCCGGCGCGGTCGGCGTGGGCGATCATCGCGTCGAACGCGGCATCCAGCTCGGTGTCCACCCGCTGCTGATCGGGGTGCGCGTCGTAGAACGCCACGATGCGCCGTGCGCCTTCGTCGAAGGTCACGGTGGTGCGGAACCCGGGCACCAGGCGCGTCACCTTCGACACGTCGAAGACGACGGAATGCGCCTTGTCGCCCAGCAGCGTGGGGCCGAGATCGGGTGCCCACGCGGCGATCGTTTCGCTGGCCACGTGCACGAAGCGCGGGTCGGTGACGCCGGCGGCGTCGGCCAGCCACCCGTAGATCTGGTTCCAGCTGGGCGCGTGGGTCCCGGTGATGGTGAACGCGTCGCCGATGGCAGCCGGATTGCCGAGGATGCCGGTGAACGCGACCGCGAAGTCGTCGGCGTGCGTGATTGTCCACAGGCTCGTGCCGTCGCCGTGGACCACGACGGGCTTGCCCGCCCGCAGGCGCGCGATGTCGGTCCAGCCGCCGATCGTGGGGATCTTCGTCTCGTCGTACGTGTGCGACGGCCGCACGATCGTCACCGGCAGCGCGCGCGACCGATGCGCGTCGACCAGCAGCTGCTCGCACGCGATCTTGTCGCGGGAGTACTGCCAGAACGGGTTCCGCAGCGGCGTCGATTCGGTGACCGGCAGATATCGCGGCGGTTTCTCGTAGGCGGATGCCGAGCTGATGTAGACGTATTGCCCGGTGCGGCCCTCCACGGCCGAGAGCACGGTGGCGACGTGCTCGGGCACGAAGGAGAGGAAGTCGGCGACCACGTCGAAGCGCTGGTCGCCGATCGCGGCGCGGATCGACTCGGCGTCTCGCACGTCGCCGGTCAGCCGCCGCACCTCCGGGGGAAGATCGCGGTCGCGGGAACCGCGGGTGAGCACGGTGACGTCGTGGCCGGCGGCGACTGCGGCGCGCACGCACGCCGTGCTGATGGTGCCGGTGCCGCCGAGGAAGAGCAGGCGCAGGGAGGTCATAGCCCGACCCTAACGAGCGTCGGGGCGCGCTGCACGGGCGATGTCAGCCCCGGGCGCGCGCCTCGAGCAGCTCGCGCCAATTGCCGGGGACCCGGCCTCGCGGCCCGGGCGACGGCTGATCGAGGGGCCTGCTCGTCGGCGGCGCCAACGGCGGACCGTCGACGAGTTCCTTGCCGACGAAGTCCCAGAACCAGTCCTCGCCCGGCTCGAAGCTCTGCATGTAGCGGTGGCCCGTCGCGCGGAAATGCGCGGTGGCGTGCGTGCCGAGCGACGAGTCGCAGCATCCGACGTGGCCGCACGCGGCGCACCGCCGCAGATGCACCCACCAGCCGCCGATGTCGTCGCATTCGCGGCATCCCGTGCCCGAGGGTGGCACGGCCGGATCGATCTGGTCCTGGGGCATCGTGCCTCCTGTCGCCCGATTTCGTCCGTGGCACTCTACGCGGCGGTATCCTCGGGGACCAGACGTGCCGCAGTGGCTGCCGAACCCATCGTGCGAGCGGAGAAGCGGATGAGCGACCTCTCGATCATCGACGCACCACCGCGCGATCCGCGCGCCCGCGGCCGGGGGAAGCGGGAGTCCATCGCGGCCATGGTCCGCGCGATGGGGCGCCAGCGCATGGGTGCGCTGCTGCTGCTGCTCGCCACCGTCGCCGCGATCGTCTGGGCCAACGTCGCCGCGGGTGCCTACACGTCGTTCTGGGAGACCGACCTGTCGATCGGGGTCGGCGACCTGCGACTGGACTTCACCCTCCATGCTCTCGTCAACGACGCGCTCATGGCGATCTTCTTCTTCACCGTCGGGCTGGAGGTGCGTCGCGAGTTCGCCATCGGGGAGCTCACCAGCTGGTCGCGTGCGATGGTGCCGGTCATCGCCGCGGTGGCGGGCCTGGCCGTGCCGGCGCTGCTGTTCGTGCTGGTCGCGGGCTCCAGCGGTCAAGCCCACGCGTGGGGAGTGGTGATCTCCACCGACACCGCGTTCCTGGTCGGCGCGCTCGCGCTCGTGGGCCCGCGGGTCCCCGGCCGGCTGCGCGTGTTCCTCCTGGCGCTCGCCGTGGTCGACGACATCGGCGCGCTCAGCATCATCGCGTTCGTGTACACCGAGGACTTCTCGCCGATGCCGCTCCTCATCGCCGCGGTGGGGCTCGCCGGCGTCTACGCGACCCGTTACCTGCGCGGCGGGCGGGGGCCGGTGTACGCGACGCTCAGCATCATCGTCTGGCTGGCCTTCCTCGCCTCCGGCGTGCATCCCACCCTCGCCGGTGTCGCGATCGCGCTGCTCGTGCCGGTCTACCGCCCCAACCGCCGTGACGTGGAGCACGCCCTCGAGCTCGCCCGCACCTTCCGGCAGTCGCCGAACACCGAGTACGCCCGCGCCGCGGCGAACAGCCTGCGCGAGTCGATCTCGATCAACGAGCGGCTGCAATCCGCGTACGCGCCGTACGTGGCCTACGTGATCCTTCCGGTGTTCGCGCTCGCGAACGCCGGGGTCGTCGTCTCGCCCGAGATCCTGCGGGCGGCGGTGGTGTCGCCGCTCACCTGGGGCATCATCGTCGCGCTCGTGGTCGGCAAGTTCGTGGGCGTGTTCGGTTCGGCGGCGGTCATGCGGATGCTGCGGGTGGGCGAGTTCGGTCCGGGGCTGACCCTCGACCGCATCGCCGGGGGCGCGGCACTGTGCGGCATCGGCTTCACGATCTCGCTGTTCATCGTCGACATCGCCATCGACGACGCGATGGCCCAGAACGAGGCGCGGGTCGGGGTGCTCGTGGCATCCGTCATCGCGTTCGTGCTCGCCACCGTCATCTTCCGCGTGTCCGACGCCGTGCACCCCGACGCCGAGAGCGGGCAGGTGCTCGTCCGCCCGGTCGATCCGAGGCGTGATCACGTGTTCGGTGCCGCCGACGCGCCCTACACGATCGTGGAGTACGGCGACTTCCAGTGCCCCTTCTGTCTCAAGGCGTCGGGATCGATCCAGCAGGTGCACGACGCGCTGGGCGACCGGCTGCGCTACGTCTGGCGTCACGCGCCGCTGACCCGGCAGCACCCCAACGCGCTCGCCGGGGCGGAGGCGTCGGAGGCAGCCGCCCGGCAGGGCAAGTTCTTCGAGTTCGAGCGGGCGCTGTTCGCCGATCAGGACAACCAGCGCCCCGCCGACATCGTGCGCATCGCCGAGCGCATCGGGCTGGACGTGGCGCGGTTCGAGCGCGACCTGGAATCGGCCGAGGTCGCGGCCCGCGTGCAGGACGACATGCTCGACGCGGAGGCGATGAACATCACCTCGGTGCCGACCCTGTTCATCAACGGCCGCCGCCACACCGGACCCTACGACGCGCAGGCGCTCATCCGCGCGCTCGGGGAGATGGATGCCGCGGCCGCGTCGACGCCCGTCGAGCGCTGAGGAGGCGCCATGACCACCGCACCCGTCACCGACCCGCGGCTCGCCCCGAGCCTCACCGACGAGCAGTGGGCGCGATTGAC
Source organism: Microbacterium sp. NPDC058021 (assembly GCF_042885955.1). Taxonomy (NCBI): domain Bacteria; kingdom Bacillati; phylum Actinomycetota; class Actinomycetes; order Micrococcales; family Microbacteriaceae; genus Microbacterium; species Microbacterium sp. NPDC058021. The sequence goes on along the minus strand of NZ_JBHVRF010000003.1, from coordinate 42,739 downwards.
CGCCCGCGCGGAGCCCGTGGACATCCCCGCGGGGGAGTACGTCTTCCGCACCGGGGAGAGCGACTACCCGATGATCCTCGTGGACGACGGCGAGATCGAGCTGCTGCGCGACGCGCTGAGCTGGAGCGAGGAGGTGGTGCTCGCGAGCGTCGGTCCGCGGTCGTTCGCGGGGGAGCTGGGGCTGCTCAACGGGCAGCGTGCCTTCCTCTCGGCGCGGGCCACCCAGCCGAGCCGGGTGCGCAGGCTCTCGCGCGCCGAACTGCGGCGGCTGCTGACCGACGATGACGAGCTCGGCGACATCATCCTGCACGCGCTGTGGGAGCGGCGGGAGTCCCTGCGCCGCGGTCCCGCCGCGATGACGCTCAAGTTCGTCGGGTCGGGAGGGACGAGCGAGTTCCTGGCGCTGCGCCGGTTCGCCGAGCGGCTCGACCTCGTGCACACCGCCGTCGCGCTGCCGCCGGGCGAGGCGCTGACGCATCCGCTGCACCAGTACGCGCGGGAGGACCTGCCCATCGCGTTCATCCAGGGTGAGCCCATCGTGCGGGCGACCCCCGGCATCGTCGCGGAGCAGCTGGGCCTCAGCTACGAACCCGGAGATGAGGGCACCGCCGACGTCATCGTGATCGGCGGCGGACCCGCCGGGCTGGCGGCGGCGATCTACGCGGCATCCGAAGGCCTGTCGACCGTGCTGCTGGACTCCGTCGCCCCCGGTGGGCAGGCGGCGGCGACCGCGCGGATCGAGAACTTCCTCGGGTTCCCGTTCGGCGTCAGCGGCGGCACCCTCATCGGGCAGGCGTCGCTGCAGGCCATCAAGTTCGGCGTGCGGGTGTGCGCGCCGTGCGAGGCGGTGGGCCTGCGCGCCGTCGGCGACGAGGTCGCCGTGGACCTCGCCGACGGTCGCACCGCCCTGGCGCGCACGGCGATCGTCACAGCCGGCGCGGCGTACCGCCGGCTGCAGCTGGACCGGTGGGAGGACTTCGAGCACTCCGCGATCTACTACGCCGCCACCCCGCTCGAGCTCAAGCAGGTAGCCGGTGCGCCCGTGGTGGTCGTCGGCGGCGCGAACTCGGCGGGTCAGGCGGCGCTGTACCTCGCGGCCAACGACTGCCCCGTGCATCTCGTGGTGCGCGGACCCGACCTGCAGGCGCGGATGTCGTCGTACCTCGTCGACCGCATCGCCGAGAACGGCCGCATCCAGGTGCATACCGGCTCGCGCGTCGTCGGGCTCGGCGGCGAGACGGCGCTCGAGACCGTCGAGATCGACACCGCCGGCCCCGTGGTCGCGCACGGTCTCTTCTGCTTCATCGGCGCCGACCCCGCCACCTCATGGCTGGAGTCGATCGACCGCGACCAGGCCGGGTTCATCCGCACCGGCACCGACATCACCCACCAGTCGCTGACGCAGTGGCGACCGCTCGGACGCGAGCCGCTGCCGTTCGAGACCTCGATCCCACGCGTCTTCGCCGCCGGTGACGTGCGCCGCGGGTCGATGAAGCGCGTCGCGGCTGCCGTGGGGGAGGGATCGAGCGCCGTGGCATCCGTGCACCGCGCGCTGGCAGGGTGAGGCCCGCCCCCGGTGAACGCACCGAGGGCGGACGCCCGCCTCAGACGGTGATGCCCGCCGCGCGCACCTGTGCGATCACCTCGGCACCCGACAGCACATCGGCGTAGCGACGCCCGACGTCGCGCATGTTGTCGGCGTGCGCCTGGGCGTCCTGGTCGCCGCAGCAGTCCTCGGCGACGATGGTGCGGAACCCGAGCGAGAAGGAATCGATGATCGATGCGCGCACGCATCCCGATGACGTGCATCCCATGACGATCACGGTGTCGACGTCCCAGAACCGCAGGATGGATGCCACGTCGGTGCCGAAGAACGCGGAAGGGAAGCGCTTCTCGACGACGGCGTCCGCGGGGGCGAGCACGCGGGGGTCGATGGTGGCCAGGTCGCTGTCGGGTGTGAACGCCGCGAGGTTCGCAGCCGCCTTCCAGTGCCCCAGCTCCCACGGGCCGCGGTACGCGACGAAGCTGTGCAGCACGGGGACGCCGAGGGCGCGCAACTCCTGCAGCACCTCGCCGGCACGCGTGGTGGCGGCGTCGACGTGCGCGCTCTGCGCCATCGGGTTGGTGCCGCCGGTGAAGCCCAGTTGCAGGTCGACGACGACGACCGCGCTCTTGCGGCCGAAGCCGACGGGACGGGCGCCGTAACCGGCGGCGGTGAATGCATCGGACATGGGAGCTCCTTCGATGGGGGTCAGGGGAGGGTGGGAAGCAGCCGCGGCGGCAGCGACCAGGCGAGGAGGAGGGAGACGGCTGCGAGCACACCGGCCAGCAGGACGACGGCCGGCCACCGGCCGACGTCCCATGCCAGGCCCATGCCCAGCGCGCCGACCGATGATCCGCCGTAGTAGAAGAGGGTGTACCAGGCCGACCCCGTCGTGGGGGTGGCGATCGTGCGGGGAACCAGACCGCTCGCGGTCGCGTGCACGATGAAGAAACCGGCGGCGAGGGCCAGCAGCCCGGCGATGACGACCCACAGGATCGTCGACAGCGTGAGTGCGATGCCCACGATGACGATCACCGCACCGATCGTCGTCGCCCCGCGCACACCGTGGCGGTCGATCAGGATGCCGGTGCGCATCGACGACAGCGTGCCGGCCAGGTACGTGAGGAACAGCAGCGAGACGGCGGTGAGGCTGAGGGAGAACGGGGGCTCGGTCATCCGGAACGTCAGGGCGTTGAACAATCCGACGAACACGGCCGTGCCCAGTCCGCCCAGTGCGTACAGGCGCAACCGCAGCGCGCGGGCACCGGGAGGGGGCGTCACGGTGCGGGTGTGCCCCGCTGCCGGCGCGGGGGGACGCCGTGCCGCGTGCCGGACGAGCAGCAGCCCGACGGCCGCCGCGATCAGCAGCGCGGCATCCACCGCCAGCAGGCCCCAGCGCCAGCCGAACGCATCCGCCACAATGCCCGACAGCACCCGGCCCGTGATGCCGCCGGCGGTCGTGCCTGCCACGTACATCGCCGCGACGCGGGCGGCATCGGCGCGGTCGACGACGCTGGTGGTCCACACGATCGCCGCCACGAGCACGGCGCTGCTGGCGATGCCGGCGAGGAAGCGGATGACGACGAGGGCTTCCCAGCCGGGCACGGTCGCGGTGGCCGCCGTCAGCAGCGCCGCCGCGCACAGTCCCGCCGCGACCGAGCGACCGCGCCCGAACCGCGCCGCCAGCGCCGCCATCGGGAACACCCCGAGAGCGATGCCGAGCGTCGTCGTGGACACCACGAGGTTCGCCTCGAAGGCGCTGCGGCCGAACTCGCGTGCGATCTCGGACAGCAGCGGCTGCGGCGCGTAGATCCCCGACATCACCGCGACGCCCACGGCGAGCGCGCCGATCGCGACGCGTTGTGCGCGTGCGGTTGCCATCAGTGCGTGGCGAACGCCGCGCGCGTCTGCGCGAGGTCGAACCCGGCGGTCAGGCACAGGCTCAGCAGGATGCGCGCCGCCTGCGGCGACAGCGAGTCGCTGGAGACCAACCCGCGGCGATCGAAGTCGCGGCGGTGGTGCACCCGGCCGCTCGAGGCGCGGCTGGACTGCACGACCATGACCCCCGCCGCGGCTGCGGCATCGATCGCCGCCTCGACGGGTGCCGGGCTCATGCTCGGCGGCAGCGCCGCCATCACCACTCCGGTGACCCCGTCGGCCAGCGCGCGTTCGAGCAGCCGGGGAGTGGAGCCGGCCCACGTCGGCACGATCTCGGTCGGTGCGAGCTCGACGGCGGGGTCCTCGAGCACGTGCCTGAACGCACTGGTCGTGGTGTGCGCGCGCAGGTCCTTGCGGTACATCCAGACATCGCCGTACGCGTCGATCTCGCCGAGCGGACCGTACGCGCGGGCGCGGAAGGCATCGAGCGCGTGGTTCGCGGCCTTCGTGACGTCGCGTGCACACAGGATGTGGTCGTCCATCGCGACCAGCACGCCGTGACCGCGCGCCGCGGGCGAGGCGGCCAGGCAGATCGCGGATGCCAGGTTCGTCTGGGCATCCGAGCCGAGCGCGGTGGGCGGGCGCTGCGCCCCGACGAGCACGACCGGCAGGTCGGTGGGGACGGTCAACTGCAGGAAGTACGCCGTCTCCTCGAGCGTCGCCGTGCCGTGCGCGATGACCACGCCGACGATGTCGGGCTCCTCCCGCTCGATACGCAGGATCTCTTCGCGCAGGCGTCGCCAGACGGTGAGATCCACGTCGTTGCTGCGCATCCGCGTGAACCGCCGCGTGACGACGTCGATGTGATCGGGAAAGCGGTACAGCGGGAGGGCCTGCTCGTCGGTGAGGACGAGGGCGAGGTCGACGTAGTCGAGACGGTCGGTCTCGTCTCGGCCTCCGCTGCCGATGGTGCCGCCGGTCAGCAGCACGGCGACCCTGGGGCGGGTGTCAGTCATGGGATTCCTTCGTGTCTGGGGGAGGCGGGGCGGCGGCGGATCAGTTGAGCATGCTGTCGGGAAGCCACGTGGCGAGCTGCGGCCAGGCGGTCACCGCGACGATCGCCACGACGATGCCGATCAGCATGAGCAGCGCGCCGCGGTACGCCTCGGCGAGCTTGGTCTGGGTCACCCCGGCGACGATGAACGTCACGATGCCGATGGGCGGCGCGATGAGTCCGATGTTCAGCAGCATGACCGAGAAGACGCCGTACCAGACCGGGTCGAAACCGGCCGTCACGGTCATCAGCGGAAAGGTGACGGGCAAGGTCAACAGCATGAACGGCATCTCGTCGACGAACATGCATCCGACGATGTAGATGAGGGCGACCAGTAGCAGGATGCCGATGGGGTCCAATCCGAGGTCAGTCACCCAGAGCACGACCGTCTGCGGAATGCGGGCGAGGGTGAGGAACTGCCCGAAGAAGCCGGCGCCGATGAACAGTCCGAAGATCATGACGGTGACCTTCAACGTCTGCGTGACGGCGTCGACGAAGCCGCCCCAGGTGAGCCGGCGCATCACGAGTGCCAGCACGATCGCGCCCAGCGCGCCGACCGCCGCGATCTCGGTGGGGGAGGCGATGCCGGTGTACAGGCACACCATCAGCAGTCCGATGAGCGCCACGACGGGGATGACGCCGATCACGGTGCGTCGCTTCTGCTCCCAAGAGGTGCGCGGGCCACGCGGGGCCAGCCCCGGCCGCACGACCGCGATCACCATGATGAGCGCGGCCAGCAGTGCCGCCAGCAGCACGCCGGGCACGATCCCCGCCATCATGAGCTGGCCGATCGAGGTCTCCGTCGAGATGCCGTAGACGATGAGCACCACGCTCGGCGGGATCAGGGTGGACAGCGTCGAGCCTGCCGCCACCGCGCCGGTGGACAGCGCCCTGCTGTAGCCGCGGGCGTCCATCGCGGGGACCGCCATGCGGGACATGACCGTGGCGGAGGCCACCGACGTGCCCGACATGGCCCCGAACACTCCGCCGGCGAAGATGCTCGAGACGGCCAAGCCGCCGGGGAGGCGGCCGAACCAAGCCGCGACGGCATCGAACAGGTCATTGGACAGCCGTGCGTTCTGCACGACGTAGGCCAACAGGACGAACAGCGGGATCGTGATCAGGCTGAAGTTGGTGCCTTCTCCGTACGCGACCGTTTCGAGCTGGCCGAGGACGATGTCCAGGCTTCCGGTGAGCAGGAACACGCCGACCAGGCCGGCGGTGGCCATGGTCCAGGCGACGGGGATCCCGGCCAGGAGCATGACGACGAACAGGATCAGAGACAGGGCGATTTCCATGGTGGGTTCTCTCTCAGACGCCGTCGACGGTGGGATCTGCCGGTGCGGGCGGCTGGCCGATGTTGATCAGGCACGTGACGGACATGAGCGCCGAGCCGGTGGCGACGATCGCGTACCCCACGAACACCGGCAGCCCGAACGAGACCGTGGAGACCTCGCCCGCCTGGAACGACTCCAGTGCGCGGGTTCCGACGACCAGGGCGATCGCCCCCCACAACAGCCCGGCGACGAGCAGCGCGACGCCGCGGAACGCCCGCTGCCCGCCCGGCGGGAGCCGGTCGACGATCACACCCAGCCGCACCTGCCCGTCTCCGCGGACGGACAGGGCCATGCCCATGAACACCACCAGTGGCAGCAGGAGCGTCGTGGTCATCTCCATGACGCCGTCGATCGGACGCTTCAGGAAGTAGCGGGCGATGACGTCGGCGCAGAACAGCAGCATGAGCGCCACGAGCGCCGCGCCGCCGGCGGTCGTGACGAGCCGTTCCAGCCACCGGGTGAGGCGGTTCACGAGCATGAGCGTTCCTTTCCTCGCAGCAGCGACGTCAGTACGTGGACGGGGTCCACTCGTCGACCGGCTGGGGAGTGATGTCCCGCAGGGCGTCGAGCGCGTCGACAGCCGCCTGCGCCTCGGCGCCGAGACCGCGCTCGCTCGCCATTCGCGCCACCCACCGGTCGAGGACGGCCGAGACGGTCTCGCGCACCGCGGCGCGTTCGCCCTCGGTGACCTCGTAGACGCTGATGCGCTCCGCCGTGTCCTGCTTGGCCTTCTCATCCTCCGCGTCGATGCCTTCGGCGATGGCGAGGGAGTACTCGCGGCCGAGTTCGCGCAGCGCCTCACGCACTTCCTCGTCCAGCGACTTCCACTTCGCCTCGGACATCGCGAACATCACCAGGCCCGCGTTCCAGTTGGCGAGCCCCTGCGTCGCGTCGGTGGTGACCTCGCCCAGTGACAGCGCGGGCATCGTGTACCAGCCCGCCGTCGTCCCGTCGATCGCGCCCTGGTCCATGCGCAGGTAGATCTCGGTGCTGGAGTCGGTGGTCGCGGTCGCGCCGAGGGCAGCGACGATCTCGCCCTGCAGGCCGGTGGCGCGGATGCGACGGCCCTCGAAGGCCGTCGCGACATCTCCGATCTCGGCGTTGCGCAGGAAGAGCTCGTACGGCGAGACCGACGTGCACACGATCGGAACGACGCCGGCCGCCCTGATCTCGGACGCGAACGGTTCCTGCTGGCACATCTCCCACATCGCCTGGGCCGACAGCGCCGCGGTCTCCCACGCGGCGCCGGCGGTCACCTGCAGCAGCGGGAACTCCGCGGGGTGGTAGGCCACGGTCGTCGAAGCCATGTCGGCGATGCCGCTCTTGAGCATCGTCAGGGTGTCGCCCACGGCGCCCAGGCCCTCGGAGGGGTAGTGCTCGATGCCGACCGCGCCGTCCGTGGCCTCAGCCAGGGCTGCGCCGAACGGCTCCCACCCGTCGGCGTTGAACGGGTGCGCGGGCGGGTTCCAGTCGTTCGTGCGGAACGTCGTGCCGGGCGCGTCGGCGGTGTCGGCGGCGGCGGTGCTGCTGCACGCGACCAGAGAGCTGCCGAGGATGCCGGTGAGAGCGAGTACTCCGATGAGGTGACGTCTGTTGCGCATGAGGTGCCTCTCAGTGGACCGCCGAAGCGGTGCGGATCAACTTCTATAGAAGTTAGGGAGGCTTCATTTCCTGAAAGTTTCGGCGGGGTTCCGGGAAATGGCGGAATTGCGCGCTTTTGATTCGATCTCGCAACAGAACTATCCGCAGACCCTTCGCGGAGTGGGGATGATCTATAGAATCAAGAGGGAAGAACGGGGTTGACGATGAAGCAAAACCCGCAGACCAACCGGGAAAGCGTGCTGGCCCGGCTGCGCTCGGAGATCTACGGAGGGGCGCGTGCTCCGGGTTCCCGTCTGGTGCAGACGGAGTTGGCTCGCGAGTACGGCGTGAGTGCGACGCCGGTGCGCGAGGCGATGCGGGACCTCGCCAACGAGGGCCTCATCACGGTGGTCGCGCACCGCGCCGCGCGCGTGCGCCGGCTCGACCCGGCCGAGGCCGTCGACATCAACGAGCTACGGCTGCTTCTGGAGCCTTATGCGGCAGGCCAGGCGGTCGAGCGGATCAGCGCCGACGAGGTCGCCGAGCTGGAGGATCTTCATGCCCGTATGTCGGGGGTGCACAGCGCCGACTGGGTGGAGCTGAACCACCGGTTCCACATGATCATCATCGAGGCGACCCGCAATCCCACGCTCGTGGGCATCCTCACCAACCTGCGCAATGTCAGCCGCTTCTACTTCGAAGCCGCGCTGCGCGCCGACGGTGGCGACTACGCCAAGCGCGATCTGGAGCACGCCGAAATCATCGACTGCCTGCGTCGTCGAGACGCGGAGGGGATCGAGGCCACCATGGCTCGGCACTTCTCGCCGTCGACGGAGCTGCGCCGACGACTTGCGCTGTTGGCCGAGTGATCCGCCGGATCGGGAGTGGCTGCGCAGGCGCGGCCGGTCAGATGCCGTCGACGGTGTAGCGGCGCTCGATGCCGTCGGTCGCGCGACCCCAGTCGCTCGCGGCGGTGCGCGCTTGGTGGGCCTGCAGCGCCGCGGCATCCGCGAACCGTTCCTCGACCCGCCAGACGAGCGGGTCCTCCGTCGGAGTGACCTCGAACGAGAGGCAGCCGGGTTCGGCGCGCGTGGAGGTGACATGCGGCCCGAGCTCGGCGGCGATGACGGCCGCCTGCTCCTCGTTCTCGCAGACGAGCAGACCGCTCAGGCGCACCGGACTCATACCGTCATCGTATTCGCCGAAGAGGATCCCGACCGGCCGTACCCGTGGGTGGCAGCCGGTCGGGATCAGGGCGGTCAGTCCCCGAAGCGGGCGACGAGACGCCCCGTGACCTGGTTGTTCTTGAGGCGCTCGAGGCCCTCGCCGATCTCGTCGAAACCGATCTCGGTGTAGACCGGCTCGATCTCCTTCGACAGCAGCAACGCGAAGACCTCTTCGATGTCGGCGACGCTGCCGCCGAGCGAACCGAGCAGGTTCTTGCCCAGGATCGCGTTGGTGGGCACGGTGAACGTCGGCTTGCCGAGCCCCACCTGCACCGCGGTGCCGCCACGGCGCACGGCGGCGAGTGCCTTGGCGGTGGTGTCGAATCCGGCGTAGTCCACGACGAGGTCGAAGTTCTGGCCCGCCCACTCATCGGCATCCTTCACGACACCGGCGACGCCGGCGGCCAGCGCGAGCGGCCACACGTCTTCCTTCACCTCGGCGACGTGCACCTCGGCGCCGGCGAGAACCGCCGCGCGGGTGCCGATCTGCCCGAGGCCGCCGTAGCCGATGACGCCGACCTTCATGCCCGCGGTCGCGCCGCCGGTCTTCATGATCGCGTGGTGCGAGGTCATGCCGGCATCCGTGGCGAGCGCGGCGAGGGCGAGGTCGAGGCCCTCGGGCACCCGGGCCAGGTCGGCGGCGTTGGCCACCAGCTGGTCGGCGAACCCGCCGTGGGTGAACATGCCCGCCGGAGGGCGCTCCCCGGACGAGCACACGCCGACGACATCGCCGACACTCCATCCGGTGACGCCCTCGCCGATGGCACTGATGACGCCGGCGTTCTCGTGCCCCTGCGTCATCGGCAGGAACGGCATGACGGCGTCACCCAGCTCCATGTACATGATGTCGCTGTGGCACAGGCCCGCCGCCTTGACGTCGATGACGACTTCGCCCGGTCCTGCCGTCGCTTCGGGAACCTCGTTGAGTGCGATCGGCTTGCGGTCGCCCTCGTACTGCCATGCCTTCATCTGGTGCTCCTTCTTCTTCGCGGCGCGCCGGAAGCGCACCCGTTTTCAGGCTAGGCACTTAATCGTTTAAGTGATAACTTTTCGGCATGCGGGGTGCGAGTCGGCCGACCATCCGTGACGTCGCGCGGGAGGCGGGCGTCTCGACGGCGACCGTGAGCTACGTGCTCAACGAGACGCCGGGCCAGACCATCCGCGACGGCACCCGCGAGCGGGTGCGCGAGGCCGCGACCAGGCTCGGCTATCTGCCGCACGCCGTGGCGCGCACCCTGCGGGAGGGGACGGCGCGGGTCGTCATCTTCAACACCGGCCCGGTCGTGATCGGGGAGAGCCTCAACGGGTTCATCCGCGGCATGGCAGGTGAGCTCCGCGCCCTCGGCCACGCCCTCATCGTGACGACTCCCACCGAGTCGGCCGGAGGTGCGGTACCCCGCGAGGTACTCGACGCGGTCGCCCCGCGGGCAGTGCTGGACCTCGCCTCACTCCTGTCCGACAGCGTCGCCGACGATCGCGTGTCGGGCGAGGTCGGCGGCGCTCATGTGGGATTCGCCTTCCAATCCAGCCAGCAGCTGCGCTACCTGGCCGACCGCGGGCACCGCCAGATCGCGTTCGCCTCGCTCACCCCGGCCACCGAACTCACCCGCATCCGGGAGGCGCAGTCGGCCCGCGCGGCGGACGCACTGGGCCTGGAGCTTTCGATCGTGCGGCTCGACGCCGACGACGATCATGACGCGTGGTGTCGCGAGGTCGACCGGCTTGCGCGGCACACGGCGGTGACGGCCGTGGCCGCGTACGACGACGACGTGGCCATCGCGGTGCTGGCGGCGATGGCGGCGACGGGCCTGAGAGCGCCCGACGACCTCGCCGTCATCGGATTCGACGAAGGCAAGCTGGCCCGGCTGTGGCGGCCGGCGCTGACGACCTTCCGCATCGACGCCGAGAGCTACGGCAGGCGGGCGGCACGCATCGCCCTGGGTCTCGATCCCGGGCATTGGCACCACAGTCCGTCGCAGGTGGTAATCCGCGAGACCGCATAGCCCGCGAGTGAGCATTCGAGCCTGCGAGTGAGTATTCGGGGTCGCGAGTGAGCATTCGGGCCTCCGAGTGAGCATTGGCGACGAGTACGCAATCGGCAGTGCGAGTACTCACTCGGCAGCGCGAATACTCACTCGGCAGCGCGAATACTCACTCGGGAGCGGCGGGGGAACGGGGCGCGACTAGACTTCCGCGAGTGCCCACCGAGTCCCGCCGCCTGCCCGTCTGGGTGGCGTTGGGCGGCGCAGCGCTCATCGGTGTGATGACCGCCGTGCAGGCCAGGGTCAACGGGCAGCTCGGCGTGCGTCTGGAGGACGGCTTCGTCGCCGCCTTCATCTCCTTCGCCTCGGGCCTCGTCCTCCTCACTGTCATCTCGCTCGCCCTGCCGGGCGGCCGCGCCGGCTTCGCGCGGCTGGCATCCGGTGTGCGCGAGCGGCGGATCCCCTTCTGGATGCTGTGCGGCGGCGCCGCGGGAGCCCTCACCGTCGCGACGCAGGGATTGGCCGTCGGCATCATCGGGGTGGCGCTGTTCACCGTCGGGGTCGTGGCCGGTCAGACCATCTGCGGTCTCGTGCTCGACCGGCTCGGCTACGGCCCGTCCGGGGTCGTCGCGGTCACCACCGGGCGCGTGCTCGGCGGCGTGCTCGCCCTCGCCGCCGTCGGCATCGCGCTCACCGGCGGCGCGGTCGATGCGCCCCTGTGGATGCTGGTGCTGCCGTTTGCGGCCGGCGTCGGCATCGCGTGGCAGCAGGCGACCAACGGCCGCCTGCGCCAGCGGGTGGGAACGCCCCTCACCGCGACGCTCGTCAACTTCATCGGCGGATCGCTCTGCCTGCTGATCGCCGCCGGCGTGCACGTCGCCCTGGTCGGCGCCCCCGCGGCGCTGCCGACGGAGCCCTGGCTGTACGTCGGCGGGGCGCTCGGGGTCTTCTACATCTTCCTGTCGGCCGCGCTCGTCGTGCACACCGGAGTGTTGCTGCTCGGCCTCGCCTCGGTGGCCGGCCAGCTGGCGGCATCCGTCGTGCTCGACCTCGTGTGGCCGGCACCGGCGGGACCGGGCACCGGGACGGCGCTGGCGATGGTGGCCGTCGCGCTCGCCTCGGTCGTGGTCGCCGCCGTGCCGTGGCGGCGTCGCCGCGCACGCTGACGCGGGCTAAAGCGCCTTCTTGGGCTGCGGCATCCGACTGACGAACGCCGCGGCGTCGATGACCTTGTCGCGGGATTCGCGGGTGCGCTCGGGCTTGCCGCCGACGTACAGCCAGCCCAGCAGCTCCTCGTTCTTGCGCAGCCCGTGCGCCTTGGCGACGGCCTTCGCGCGGGTGTAGTGGCCGGTGCGCCAGATGACGCCCCACCCCGCCTCGTCCAGCAGCAGGCTGAGGGCATGGGCGACTCCGGATGCCACCGCCTCCTGCTCCCACCGGGGCACCTTGTCGCTCTTGCGGTAGCTGGAGACCACGGCCACCAGCAGCGGAGCGCGCAGCGGCTTGGGGGAGACGCCCTTTTCGCCGGACGCCTTGTTGATCGCCCGGCCGAGCGTCTCGCGGTCGTCGCCGCGCAGCTCGATGAGACGCCAGGGCTTCAATTCCGAGTGGTCGGCGACGCGGCCCGCGGCGCCGACGAGCTCCAGCAGTTCCTCGTGGGAGGGCGCGTGGTCGGTCACCTTCGACAGCGACCGACGGCGCCGCATCGCCTCGAGTGCGCTCACCCGGCATCCTCTGGGGTGAACTGCAGGGCGATCGAGTTCATGCAGTACCGATCCCCCGTGGGGGTGCCGAAGCCGTCGGGGAAGACGTGCCCCAGGTGCGAGCCGCAGTTCGCGCAGCGCACCTCGGTGCGCACCATGCCGTGGGCGTTGTCCTCGACCAGCTCGACAGCCTCGGGGCGCACCGACTCGTAGAAGCTCGGCCACCCGCAGTGCGAATCGAACTTCGTCCCGCTCTGGAACAGCTCCGCACCGCACGCGGCACAGGCGTACAGGCCGGCGCGGCTCTCGTCGAGCAGTTCGCCGGTCCACGGCCGCTCGGTCGCGGCCTCACGCAGCACCGCGTACTGCTCGGGTCCGAGCTCCTCGCGCCACTGCTCGTCGTTCTTGCTCACTGCGTAGGTCATGTTCGACTCCTTCTGTCCCTATTCAACCCGACGCACCGGTGGTGTGTTCCGATCGGGGACAATCGGTGGGTGAGTTCAGAGCCGGATGCCGCGACCGCCGTCCGCGACCGCTTCGCGCGCTTCGCCCGCGACGAGGCGCCGGGGCGATCGGAGCTGTACGGCGCCTGGGCCGCGGGCGTCGCGGCCGACCCTGCCGTGCAGGCGGTGCTCGCCGGCATCCCGGCCTCGCATCGCCAGCCGCCGCTCGTCTTCGCCGTCACCCGCCTGCTCGGCGCGCCCGAAAGCGACTACCCGGCGTGGGCGTCGTGGCTGCTCGCGCACGCCGACGCGGTGGTGGCCGAGTGCGGCAGGCGCAGCGTGCAGACCAACGAGGCGCTGCGGTGCGCCGCCCTGCTGCCGGCGCTCGCCCTCATCGACGGCCCCATCGCCCTGCTCGAGGTCGGCGCCAGCGCCGGGCTGTGCCTCTACCCCGATCGCTACGGCTACCGCTACCACCGTCCCGATGGTGAGGTGCTGGCGCTCGAGCCCGCCGACGGGCCGTCGCCGGTGACGCTGCACTGCGACCTGCGCGGCGAACGGATGCCGCCGCTGGCGCTGCCCCAGGTGATCTGGCGTGCCGGCATCGACCTCGACCCCCTCGACCCGACCGATCCGCAGACGCGCGCCTGGCTCACGGGCCTCGTGTGGCCGGGGGAGGAGGGGCGCGCCGAACGCGTCGGTGCGGCGCTCGACATCGCGGCCGCCGACCCGGCGCTCCTCGTCGCCGGCGACGCTGCGGATGCCATCGCCTCCGTCGCCGCGCTCGCGCCGCCGGAGGCGACGCTCGTGGTGACCACCCCGGGAGTACTGGCGTACCTGCCCTGGGCGCGCCGCCACGAGGCGATCGCCGCGGCCCGCGCCGCAGGCCGCTGGGTCACCATCGACGACCCGCGCCTGCACGAGGGGTGGACGACGCCCGTCGACCCGGATGCCGGGCCAGGGGGCTTCGCCGTCGCGCTCGACGGCGACATCGTGGCCGCCGCGGACCCGCTCGGCGGCTGGCTGGAGTGGCGCGCGGTCGACGCCGCGCCGGCGCGTTAACGTGGAAGGGTGCCCCTGACCCCTCGCGATCGCGCGATCCTCGACTTCGAGTCGGGATGGCCGCGCCACGGTCCGGTGAAGGAGGAGGCGATCCACGCCCACCTCGGCCTGTCGCCGGCGCGGTACTACCAATTGCTCGGCAGACTCATCGACACCCCTGAGGCGCTGGAGTACGACCCGATGATGATCTCCCGGCTGCGGCGCATCCGGGATGCCCGCGAACAGGCACGGCGCGCTCGCGTTGCGATGAGCCCGCGCGTGGCCAGGTAGCATTCCAAAGTGCCGAAAACGACCTACCCGAAGGATCGCTTCGACCAGATTCCGCCCACGAGCGGCCGCGTCGGGGCCCACCGGGCCGAGAACCCCCACATGCGTGGGTGGGTCGTGCTGCTGTGGGCGGCCGTCGCGACGGTCGTGCTCGTGGCCGCGGGAATCTTCGGCACCCTCGTCGTCACCGGCCGCGTGACACTGTTCCCCACCCCCGAGCCCACGGTGGCCGCCCCACCGGTGGTGACCCCCGTGCTCGACACCACGTACGAAGTGCTCGTGCTCAACGCGACCCCCGAGGCGGGTCTGGCCAGCCGCGCCCGCGACGAGATCATCGCCGCCGGGTGGTCGGCCGACCTGGTGCTGGCCGGCGACGCCGGGTCGCAGGACTTCGCCACCACGACGGTGTACTACCCGCTCGCCTCCGACGAGGCGGCCGCGCTCGCGCTGGCCGAGGTGATCGGCGGGGCCGAGGTCGCCCAGAGCGAGGTCTACCAGCCGCTGGACGACCCCGAGGCCCGCCAGCTCGCCGTCGTCCTGGGGTTGGACCGCACCACGGCCGGTGCGGAGACACCGGCATCCTGAGCCTGTGTCGCATCGCCCACGGGCGGTGCCGTGTTACGCGCGTGTGAAGACTTCGGTGCACGCCCGTCAACAGTTGCCGGATTCGCGAATCCGCCCCTGAACTGCTGGTTACGCTGACGACGTCACACAGCAACAGGAGATTCACATGGCACAGGGCACCGTCAAATGGTTCAACGCGGAAAAGGGCTACGGGTTCATCACCGGCGCCGACGGGCAGGACGTGTTCGTCCATTACTCGAACGTCGAGATGGACGGCTTCCGCGTCCTCGAGGAAGGACAGGCCGTGGAGTTCACGGTCGGCTCGGGCCAGAAGGGCCCGCAGGCCGAGACCGTGCGCGTGGTCTGACTCCTCCGCGGGACGTGTGACCGTGTGTGTCGACGCGCCCGGCGTGGCTTGCACTCGCCTGGGGTGAGTGCCAGAATGGCTTAGCACTCACTCCTGTCGAGTGCTAAAGACATTCCTACGTCCGGGAGGGACGCACACACATGGCAAAGATCATCGCTTTCGACGAAGAGGCCCGTCGTGGTCTCGAGCGCGGCCTGAACATCCTGGCCGACGCCGTCAAGGTGACGCTCGGCCCGCGCGGTCGCAACGTCGTGCTTGAGAAGAAGTGGGGCGCTCCCACGATCACCAACGACGGCGTCTCGATCGCCAAGGAGATCGAACTCGACGACCCGTACGAGAAGATCGGTGCCGAGCTCGTCAAGGAGGTCGCCAAGAAGACCGACGACGTCGCGGGCGACGGCACCACCACCGCCACCGTTCTCGCCCAGGCGCTCGTGCGCGAGGGCCTGCGCAACGTCGCCGCCGGCGCCGACCCCATCTCGCTCAAGCGTGGCATCGAGAAGGCCGTCGCGGCCATCACGGCCGAGCTGCTCGACTCCGCCAAGGAGGTCGAGTCCAAGGAGCAGATCGCTGCCACCGCGTCGATCTCGGCTGCTGACGCTTCGATCGGTGAGCTCATCGCCGAGGCGATCGACAAGGTCGGCAAGGAAGGCGTCGTCACCGTCGAGGAGTCGAACACCTTCGGCACCGAGCTCGAGCTCACCGAGGGCATGCGTTTCGACAAGGGGTACATCAACCCCTACTTCGTCACCGACCCCGAGCGCCAGGAAGCGGTCTTCGAGGACCCCTACATCCTCATCGCGAACCAGAAGATCTCGAACATCAAGGACCTTCTGCCGATCGTCGACAAGGTGATCCAGGAGGGCAAGGAGCTCCTCATCATCGCCGAGGACGTCGAGGGTGAAGCCCTCGCGACGCTGGTGCTCAACAAGATCCGCGGCATCTTCAAGTCGGCTGCCGTCAAGGCGCCCGGCTTCGGCGACCGTCGCAAGGCCCAGCTGCAGGACATCGCGATCCT
Source organism: Microbacterium sp. NPDC058021 (assembly GCF_042885955.1). Classification (NCBI taxonomy): domain Bacteria; kingdom Bacillati; phylum Actinomycetota; class Actinomycetes; order Micrococcales; family Microbacteriaceae; genus Microbacterium; species Microbacterium sp. NPDC058021. The sequence continues at coordinate 26,714 of NZ_JBHVRF010000003.1, read as the reverse complement.
CACCGGTGGTCAGGTCATCACCGAAGAGGTCGGCCTCAAGCTCGAGAACGCCACGACCGACCTGCTCGGCCGTGCGCGCAAGGTCATCATCACCAAGGACGAGACCACCATCGTCGAGGGTGCCGGCGACTCGGCTCAGATCGAGGGTCGCGTGACCCAGATCCGTCGCGAGATCGAGAACACCGACAGCGACTACGACCGCGAGAAGCTCCAGGAGCGTCTCGCCAAGCTCGCCGGTGGCGTTGCCGTCATCAAGGCGGGCGCGGCCACCGAGGTCGAGCTCAAGGAGCGCAAGCACCGCATCGAGGACGCCGTCCGCAACGCGAAGGCTGCCGTCGAAGAGGGTGTCGTCGCCGGTGGTGGCGTTGCCCTGATCCAGGCCGGCAAGAAGGCGCTCGACGCCCTCGAGCTGACCGGTGACGAGGCGACCGGTGCGAACATCGTTCGCGTCGCGATCCAGGCTCCGCTGAAGCAGATCGCCCTCAACGCGGGCCTCGAGCCCGGCGTCGTCGCCAACAAGGTCGCCGAGCTGCCGCTCGGCCACGGCCTGAACGCTGCGACCGGCGAGTACGGTGACCTGTTCGCACAGGGCATCATCGACCCGGCCAAGGTGACCCGCTCGGCGCTGCAGAACGCCGCTTCGATCGCCGGTCTGTTCCTCACGACCGAGGTCGTCGTCGCCGACAAGCCCGAGAAGGCCGCGGCTCCGGCCGGCGACCCGACGGGTGGCATGGACTTCTGATCTGATCAGAATCTGAGCGAAGGGCCCCTCCACGCGGAGGGGCCCTTCGTCTGTTCCGGGTGGGGGTCACCGGAACAGACCCGCGGTCGCGGCTTCGGTCTGCGCGTACTGCTGACCGGCGGTCGCGAGGGCCGTGCTGATGTCGGCGAGGGTCGCCTCCACCTCGCGCTGGGTGGCGCGCCAGCGGTCGATCACCCCCTGGAAACCCAGCGCCGCCCCGCCGGTCCACGAGGACTGCAGCGTCGTGAGCTGGGCGAGCATCGCGGACGTCTCGCCCGCGAGTCGATCGGCGGTGCCGCGAACGGCGGCGGTGGCGGTGAGGACGGCGTCGCTGTCGACGGAGAAGACGGCCATGGTGTGCTCCCTTCCGAGCGGATGCACGCGACGCTACGGCGTCCCGTCGACGCGTGGATGCCGCTCACCCCCCCATCCGGGGATGGATCGGCATCCGATGGCGCGGGGGAGGAGGCGTCAGGCCTCAGGAGGTGACATGCGGGGCAGCGGCTGCGTCTCGATGTCGAGGCTTAGGTCAGGCGGGCGTGGGGACGGCGGCCGTGCGTTTCGGGACGCGCAAGTGCCCCCACTGGACGTCCTTCAATCGCATCGCCTGCTTCTCCACGCCGTGCCACGACAACCACGCCATCAGACCCGCTCCGGCGAGGGTGAGAAGGATGTACAGCCACATCTTCTCCTGCAGGCCTGCGAACCCCAGCACCTGCGCGACCGGCCAGCCGTAGAGATACAGCCCGTACGAGTAGTCGTTCTTGGCGCCGATGTGGTGGAAGAGCCTCGGCAGCGCGGCTCCGGCCCACAGGGTGGCGTAGACGAATGCGGGAATGCCGATCACGTGGAACCCACCGAGCCACAGCGTGGCGATGGCGATCGCCGCCGCGGGGAGTGCGTACCGGCTGCGAAGTGGGATGCTGGCGCTGTAGACGGCGGCGGTGGCCCCGAGCATGAAGACCCAGCCCAGCGTGATCATGCTGTCATCCAGCAATGGCACGTAGACGGTCGCTGCGCCCGGCCGGATGCGCGTGGCGATCTGCATCAGCCCGAACACCCCGGCGATGACCGGGATCATGTACCGGGCGCGGCGGAGCACGCCCCAGGCGGCCAGTGCTCCGATGAGGATGTAGCACATGAGCTCATAGGCGAGGGTCCACAGTGAGCCGTTCACTGCTCCGGCCAACCACGAGACGCTGGGAGAGACACCGAGCGGCTGCGGCGCGAACAGGTCGTGGATGTCCCACTGCTGAACCCACAGCGCAGCGTTGCGGGTGACATAGCTCAGGGGGCCGTTCGGCTCGGCCCAGAACGCGCCCATGTCCCGGCCGGACAGCCCCCAGACGATGGGCGAGATCGCGAAAGCCCCGACGATGAGCGCGACCCAGAAGGCCGGGTACAGTCGCAGCACGCGATGCCAGGCGAAGCGACCGGGCGAGAGCCGGGCGGCCGACTTCGTGACGACGTAGCCGCTGATGCCCAGGAAGCCGAATACGGCGACGCCTCCGATGTGCGCCTGACCGTTCCACCATTGCGAGGTCGGGTCGCCGGCGCGCCCGCCGAGCGGGAAGGCGTGGGAGAAGATGACAGCGGCCGCAAAGGCGAGGCGTAGGGCTCCTAGGGAGTTCTCCCGTCCGTTGAGGCGGCCACGTATCGAGGAGTCTCCAGACAGCACAACGGTGACTCTATCGGTGGTCAGGCCTCGGGAGGTGTCACACGGGGCATGGGCTGCGTCTCGATGTCGAGGTGTTCCGCCGCGTCACGGGTCTGCGCGAGGGGGAACGCCACGCGGAACGTCGCGCCGCCGCCGGGGGTGTCGCCGACGCCGATCGAGCCGTGCAGCGCCTCGACGATCGCCGCGACGATCGACAGACCCAGGCCCGAGCCGCCCGTCTCGCGGGTGCGTGACGTGTCGGCGCGCCAGAAGCGCTGGAAGATCTTGTCGCGGATCTGCGGGGGCACGCCCTCGCCGTGGTCGCTGACGGCGATCCACCCCATGCCGGCTTCGCGGTCCACCCCGACCGACAGCTCGATCGGGGAGTCCTCGGGGCTGTAGCGCCGCGCGTTGCCGAGGAGGTTGGTCACGACCTGGCGAATGCGGTTCTCATCCCCGAGCACCACCGGCGCGAGGACGACAGGCGAGACCGGGCCCGTGGGCACGGGGGTGTTCGGGGTGGGGATGGGGGTCTCGCCCTCCGCCGGGGGCTGCTTCGGGCGGCGGCGCAGCAGCGACAGGGTCGCTCCCGCGAGGCCGCTCGGGGTGCCGGCGGCGCCGCGCTTGCGCTGCGGGTGCGGCTGATCCTGCGTCGCGATGTCCGAGGTCGGCGGCGCGACGTCGCCGACGGCGGTGGTGTCGAGCACGGTGACGGTGCGAAGCGGTGCGGCCGCGCGGGCATCGAGGGCGGCGTCGCGGGCGATGGGGCGCAGATCGACGGGAGCGAACACCAGGTCGCGACGCTCATCGAGCCGGGCGAGGGCGAGGAGGTCCTCCACGAGGACCCCCATGCGGATGGCTTCCTTCTCGATGCGGTCCATCGACTGGGCGACCTGCTCCTCGCCCGAGATGGCGCCCATGCGGTAGAGCTCGGCGTAGCCGCGGACCGTCACGAGGGGCGTGCGCAGCTCGTGACTGGCATCCCCGATGAATCGCCGCATCTGGCGCACCGTGGCATCCCGTTCGGACAGTGCCGCGTCGATGCGTCCGAGCATCGTGTTGATGGCGGCCTTCAGGCGTCCCACCTCGGTCGTGGTCGGCTCGATGTCGGTCATGCGCAGACTGAAGTCGCCCGCCGCGATCGCGTCGGCGGTCGCCTCCACCTGGCCGAGGCTGCGGAAGGTGAGGGTGACGATCCAGCGCACCAGGAAGGCGCTGGCGATGACCGTGATGAGCGCGAGGAAGCTGTAGATGCCGACGAACGACGCGAGGAACCGTTCGTTCGGAGCCGTGGGCAGCGCGACGAGCTGCGTGTAGAAGATGCCGTTCGAGGTGTCCTCGATGCCGACCGCCGCGCGGTAGCCCGCGCCGCCCTCGCTGCTGCGCAGATCGAACACGGTGTTCGGCCCGAAGATCGTGGCCTGTTGCAGCGTGAACGTCTTGGGGAACTCGGGCTCGGGCGCGCCGTTGCCGCCGCCGCTGGTGAGGAACGTGCCGTCGGGGCCGTAGACGGCGACGAAGTACGCGGTCGCGTCGGACTTCACCTCGAAGTCCTCGCCGTCCTCGGTGACCGATCCGGTGAAGACGCTGCTGACGGCATCCGTCACGGCCAGCTGCTGCACCTGGGCGTCGAGGTTCGTCGCCATGGTGTTGCGCAGGAACGCCAGGGTCCCCACTCCCGCGGAGACGAGCCCGATGGCCAGCACCGCGACGGTGACCCCCGTGACCTTGGCGCGCAGGCTCACGCCGCGCCACCACCGGGTCAGCGCGTCGTTCTTTCCTGCATGTGCGGCTAGTGCCACCGGATCACGCGGACTTGCCCGCCTTCAGCATGTAGCCGAAGCCCCGCTTGGTCTGGATGAGGGGCTCGGAGGAGTGCGGGTCGATCTTGCGTCGCAGATAGGAGATGTAGCTCTCCACGATGCCGGCGTCGCCGTTGAAGTCGTACTCCCAGACGTGGTCGAGGATCTGCGCCTTGCTGAGCACCCGGTTCGGGTTGAGCATGAGGTAGCGCAGCAGCTTGAACTCGGTGGGGCTGAGGTCGATCGAGACGTCGCCGACGAGCACGTCGTGGGTGTCCTGGTCCATCGTCAGCTCACCGGCGCGGATGATCGACTCCTCGTCGGCCTGCATCGTGCGGCGCAGGATCGCCTGGATGCGCGCGACGATCTCGTCGAGGCTGAAGGGCTTGGTGACGTAGTCGTCGCCACCGGCGTTGAGGCCGGTGATCTTGTCTTCGGTCTCGTCCTTGGCCGTGAGGAACAGGATCGGCGCGGTGTACCCCGCGCCGCGGAGGCGCTTGGTGACGCTGAAGCCGTTCATGTCGGGCAGCATGACGTCGAGCACGATGAGGTCGGGCTCCTCTTCGAGGACGGCCGAGATGGTCTGGGCGCCGTTGGCGACGGCGCGCACCTGGAAGCCCGCGAAACGCAGGCTCGTGATGAGCAGGTCGCGGATGTTCGGCTCGTCGTCGACGACAAGAATGCGCGGAGCGGTCATGCCCTCATTATGGCCACCGAACCCATGCGCTGTCTGGATGCCGGGCGGAGCGGCCCCGATCGGACTGCTGTGCTGTCGGAATTCAGGCTGTGCCTGCGGCGGGGCGGGCCGGTGGGGGCCGGGCGTTGCCGGTATGCGGAGATCTGCCGAAATGCGGACGGGCGCGGGCCCTGCGTCCGCATCTGGGCGGATCCCCTTGTTTCGGGAGCGTGACGGTCGCGGAGTAGCCGACGGGCCCGGCCGAGCGGCTAGGGAGCCAGAGCGGCATCCACGGCGCGGGCGATCACGGCCTCGACCGGGGCATCGGGGTCCACCGTCATCCGGTGCAGCAGCAGCCCGTCGGCCGTGGCCATGAGGAAGCCGGTCTGCTCCCCGGCGGACGGGCCGCCCAGGTCGTGCAGGATGCCGCGCACCCACGACTCGAACGCCGTCCGCTGCTCGAGCAGCGGCTGCGCGGTCTGCGCGTCGGCCTCCAAGAACAGTGCGTACCGCGCGCGGGTGCGCAACGCCTGGGGGCCGGACTGCACATCGATCATGCGGGTGAGCCCGGCGATGAGGTCGTCGCGCGTGTCGATGCGCGGCATGCCCGCGTCGGTGCGCTCCTCCGCGGCGATCCATTCGATGACGCCGGTGACGAGCGCCGTCCGGGTGCGGAAATGGTTCGACGTCGATCCCGGCGGCAGCGCCGCGGCGGCATCCACCCGCCCGTGCGTGAGGGCGCGGATGCCCTCGCCGCCGACGAGTTCCACGGCGGCCTGCAGTGCGCGTCGTCGGGTGTTGCTCACGGGCCGAGGGTACTACAACGTTTCTAGTGACACGGCACTACGAACGTAGTAACCTGCGGGCAGGGGAAAGGCCCCGCCCCTCGCGGGGCCATCGCGAAAGGAGGCGCGCGATGGATGGGTCGCACGTCGGCAAGCCGTCGGCGGGAACGGTGGCGTGGATGCCGCCGCTGCCGGAAGCTGAAGGGTTCGAGCACGTCGTCGTCGAGACACCGGGGCTGCGAAGTCACGTGGCGATCGTGGGGGAAGGGCCGCCCGTCTTGCTGCTGCACGGCTTCCCGCAGCACTGGTGGCAGTGGCGGCAGGTGGCGCCGGCGATCGCGCGGCACGGCTACCGCGTCATCTGCCCGGACCTGCGCGGAGCGGGGTGGACAGCGGCAGATGCTCCCGGCATCCGTCATGAGACCCGGATGCACGATGTCCTCGCGCTGCTGGATGTGCTTGGCATCGAGCGCGCCGACCTGCTGACGCACGACCTCGGAGCGATCACCGGGATGCACCTGGCCTATGCCCACCCGGAGCGCGTGCGCACGCTCGTGCAGCTCGCGGTGCCGCCCGGTTTCATGAGGTTCACCCCGAAGATCATCCCGGCGTTCCGGCACTACCCGTCGCTGATCATGAGCAGCCCCGACCGGTCGCTGCGGTGGCTCTTCGTTCCGCCGTACACGGTGCGGCCGATGACGGAGGAGATCCTGGACGGCTACCTGCGCGTGGAGGAGCGGCCGGAGGTGCGGCGCGCGGCCCGCGCGGCGGTTCTCGGCATGATCACCCCCGAGTTGCCGCGGTTGGTGGGCACCTACTACAAGCGCCGAAGGCTGCAGCCTCCGACGCTCGTCGCCTTCGGTCGGCGGGATCACCCCTTCACCGAGCCGACGGTGCGCCGCATGTGCCGCGACCACGAACGCGTCGCCGCGCGGTTCGAGCTGGCGTTCGTGGAGGATGCCGCGCACTTCGTCACCGACGACGCGCCGGATGCCGCCGTCGCCCTCGCGCTCGACTGGTTCGAGCGTGGGCCGGCGTAGGGCGCGGGGTGTCGGAACTCAGTCTCAGCGGGCGTGGGCGCGCTCAGTTCGCCGCGGGGCGGGTCGACAGACTGAATTACGACACACGCGCGGCCGACAGGCGCGACCGACAGAGCGCGCGAGCCGCCGCGCGGCCCCGCGGGTCAGGCCGCGGCGACCTGGTCGGCGTCGAGGATCGTGTACGAGTAGCCCTGCTCCGCGAGGAACCGCTGCCGGTTCTGCGCGAAGTCCTGGTCGACGGTGTCGCGCGCGATGAGCGTGTAGAAGCTCGCCGTGTGCCCGTTGGTCTTCGGCCGCAGCAGACGGCCGAGGCGCTGAGCCTCCTCCTGGCGCGAGCCGAACGACCCCGACACCTGAATGGCGACGGATGCCTCGGGCAGATCGATCGAGAAGTTCGCGACCTTCGAGACCACCAGCACCGGCACCTCGCCGACCCGGAACTGCTGGTACAGCGTCTCGCGCTCGTCCACCGGAACGGCGCCGGTGATCTTCGGCGCCCCGAGGGCCTCGGCGAGCTCGTCGATCTGGTCGAGGTACTGCCCGATCACGAGGATCTGCTCACCCTTGTGCCGCGCCACGAGGTCGCGCACGACGTCGATCTTCACCGGCGCCGTGGCGGCGAGCCGGTAGCGGTCCTCGTCGGCGGATGCCGCGTACTCCAGCCGCTCGTCGACAGGGAGGTCGACGCGCACTTCGTAGCAGACCGCGGGGGAGATGAAGCCCTGGGCCTCGATCTCCTTCCACGGTGCATCGAACCGCTTGGGCCCGATGAGGCTGAACACGTCGCCCTCGCGGCCGTCCTCGCGCACGAGCGTCGCGGTGAGGCCCAGGCGCCGCCGCGCCTGCAGGTCGGCGGTGAGCTTGAACACGGGGGCGGGGAGCAGGTGCACCTCGTCGTAGACGATGAGTCCCCAGTCCAGCGCGTCCAGCAGCGACAGGTGCGCGTACTGGCCGCCGCGCTTGGCGGTGAGGATCTGGTAGGTCGCGATCGTGACCGGCTTGATCTCCTTGACCTGCCCGGAGTACTCGCCGATCTCCTCGGCGGTCAGCGTCGTGCGCTTGAGCAGCTCGTCGCGCCACTGCCGGGCGCTCACGGTGTTGGTCACGAGGATGAGGGTCGTCGTCTTCGTTGCGGCCATCGCGCCCGCGCCGACGAGTGTCTTGCCGGCGCCACAGGGGAGCACGACGACGCCGGATCCGCCGTCGGAGAAGATGTCCACCGCGGTGCGCTGGTAGGGGCGCAGGGTCCAGCCGTTCTCGGCGAGGTCGATCGGATGCGGCGTGCCGGGGGTGTACCCGGCGTGGTCCTCGGCGGGCCAGCCGATCTTCAGCAGCTCCTGCTTGATGTGACCGCGCGCCCACGCGTCCACGACGAACGTGTCGGGGGCCGGCCGCCCGATCAGCAGCGGGTGGATGCGCTTGTTGCGCGACACTTCGGCCAGCACCGCGGCATCCGTCGAGCGCAGCACCAGCACGCCCTCGCCGAAGCCCTCGACGTCGGCGCGCTCGATGACGAGCCGGCCGTAGCGGTTGACGGTCTCGCGCAGATCCATCGACACGGATGCCGGCACCGGGAACCGCGACCAGCGGTCGAGGGTGGCGAGCATGTCGTCGGCGTCGTGCCCGGCCGCGCGCGCGTTCCACAGCCCCAGGCGCGTGATGCGGTAGGTGTGGATGTGTTCGGGGGCGCGTTCGAGTTCGGCGAAGATCGCGAGCTCGTGGCGCGCGGTCTCGGCATCCGGGTGGGCTACTTCCAGCAGCACCGTCCGGTCGCTCTGCACGATGAGGGGGCCGTCAGCCATAACGGGCAAGTCTAGCCCGCTGTGGGGCGTCCGCGGCCGTCAGGCCAGGGGATGCACGGCTTCGATGCTCGTGACCGGCAGCGTCCGCTCGACGTCGGCGGCGCGGTCGCGGCCGCGCAGGCGTCCGCCGCCCAGGCCGCTGGCCTCGAGCGTGAAGTCGCGGGTCGTGCCGTCGGGCAGGCGCACCGTCACCACGATGACCGCCTTGGCGCGCACGGCCTGCTCCAGTTCGCGGCCGAGCCACGCGGCATCCGAGTCGGACTCGTGCGCGGAGCGCAGCCGCGCCAGCAGCGGCGCGTAGGGATTCTCGGGCTCGGCGACGGGCTCGGATGCCAGGCGGTGGCGCATCACGGTGCGGCTGTGGCCCGCGGCATCCTGCATGCCGACGGGGTAGCGGGCGTCGGCGAGCATCCAGAAGACGGTGTCGGCGCTCGAGCGCGAGGCGAGGCCCTGGGCGTCGCGGATGAACCCGAGGGCTCGCAGCGCCTGATCGACGGCGAGGGTGTCGAGCACGGCGGGGTCGTCGCTGCGCACGAGGGTGTGGGTGGATGCCGGGTCGTCGATGACCCGGATCAGCCCGTGCCGCGCGGCGGTGCGTTCGATCTCGTATGCCAGCGGCTGCGGCAGCCCGGTGAGTGAGAGGGCGGTGAGGAACTCGCGCAGCGTCTCGGCGGTCTCGCCGCCGGTGATGGCAGCCCCGATCGACTCCGACGTGAAGCGGTAGCTCGAGGCCTGCGCCCGGGACTCGCGCACCGCCATGGTGCGCAGCCGCATGTCGAGGTTCGGTGCGAGGGGGCCGGGGGCGATGGCGGTGAGGTCGTTCTGCAGGAACACGCGGTCGACCTCCGACGGCAGGAGCGCGCGCAGTTCGGTGAGGTCGGCGTCCGCCCCGGCGGCCAGGCCGTGCGCCCACGGGGCGCTCGCGCCGTCGGACGCGATGAGCGCCCAGCGGTGCATCAGGCCGCGCCAGCGTTCGGCGTGCGGCGGCCACGCCGGGTCGAACGGGTAGGCCGTGGGCCACTCGGATGGGTCGATCCACCCGCCGTCGTCGGAGCGCAGCGCCGCGGGGAGCGCATCGCGCAGGCGCCGGGCCACCTCGCCCCAGCGGTCCACGGTGCCCGCCTGCAGCCAGGCGAGCCCGGCCCGGGTGACGAGCCATTCCTTGTCGGTGGGGGCGGTGAGTCCCGTCACCGCCGACAGGGCGACGAGTTCGTCGGCGGTCGCCGGATCGTCGACGATGCCCGATTCCATCAGCCGTCGCCGCTCGGTGGCGCCGAGCGCGCCCGAGCCGATGCGGGCCAGCGGCGAGGCCAGCGCGAGCTGCAGGATGTCGGCGAGCGTCGCGGCGGCGGTGAAGGCGCGTTCGGCGGCTGCGGCATCCGATTCGGGCTCAGCGGTGGATGCCGCGGCCGGCTGCGCCGCCGGCGCGAGCGCTGCGACGGTCTCGGCGACCGCGCGGTACACGGTGCCGTCGGGGGCGACGAGGGCGCGGGAGTTGAGCGCCGCGCGCGCGGGCTCGGTGACCTGACCGTCGCCGGCGGCGAGCAGCGCGTCGGCGAGGGAGCGTGGCAGGGCCGCGAGGGCGCGGGTGAGTGCGGGGGTGTCCTGCAGCGCTTCGGCGGCATCGAAGAAGTCGCTCCACGAGGCCGTGGGGGCGATGCCGCGTTCTGCCAGCAGGGCCGCGAGGGCGGCGTCGTCCTGCGTCGCGAGCCAGGTCGCGAGGGCGCGGGAATCTGCCGGATATGGCACGTCAGCTCGCCTTGTTGGCGCGTGCCCTTCGCACGAAGCTCATGATCACGAGGGTGATCAGCAGGACGAATGCCAGGGGCGGGGCGAACCAGACGAGCGCGCCGACGGTAGGCCAGATCCCCTCGCGCATGTCGCCGCCGGTCGCGGAGCCGATCATGATCGCCACGAAGCTCACGATCGACAGCAGCAGGAGCCCGAACGACATGAACGCGAGGATGCGGTCGATACGGCGGATCGGCATGTCCTCGCCGGGGGTGCGTGTGCTCATCATCGCCAGCCTACTGGGTGGCCGGTGCCGTAGGCTGTTGTGGGGTCCGATCGGCCCGCTTTTGGCGTCCTGCCCCCGCGCAGGCCCGACTTCAACGAGGTTCGCATGCCCACCGGCAAAGTCAGGTTCTACGACGAGGAGAAGGGGTTCGGCTTCATCTCCGCCGATGACGGTCAGGACGTGTTCCTGCACGCCACTGCCCTCCCCGCCGGTACCACCGGGCTCAAGCCCGGCACGCGTCTCGAGTTCGGCGTCGCCGACGGCAAGCGCGGTCTGCAGGCGCTGTCGGTGCGCGTGCTGGAGGCTCCGGTGAGCCTGTCCAAGCGCACCCGCAAGCCGGCCGACGACATGGCGATCATCGTCGAAGACCTCGTGAAGCTGCTCGACGGCATCGGTGGCGACCTGCGTCGCGGCCGCTACCCCAGCGGACCCCACGCGAAGAAGATCGCCGCTGTGCTGCGCAAGGTCGCTGATGACTTCGAAGCCTGAGCCCGCCGACGAGCGGCTGCTCGGCGCGCACGACCTCGCCCGCGCCGCGCTGCGTGAGGTGACCCCCGAATCGACCATCGGCGACGCCGCCGGCTACACCCTGGAAGAGGGTGGAGTGGTCTCGCTGCGCTTCAACAACCGCCTCGCGGGCTACCCGGGCTGGTTCTGGACCGTCAGCGTCGCGGCCGTCGAAGGCGCAGAGCCGACCGTGCTCGAGGTGGAGCTGCTCCCCGGTGACGGCGCGCTGCTGGCACCGGAATGGGTGCCGTGGGCTGTGCGTCTGGCCGAGTACCAGGCCGCGCAGGCGGTGCAGGCTGCCCGCGCCGCCGAATCCGGCGAGGGCGCGGCATCCGACGATGACGACGACGAGGATGCCGACGACGTCGATGACCTCGACGATCTCGACGCGTCGGACTTCGACGACGACGGGTCGGCGATTCTGCACGGGGGCGACCTCGACGGCGTCGACATCGACGAGCTCGACGAGAGCGGCAACGTCGACGACTCCGAAGACGACGAGCAGGACGCCGACGACGACTCCGAAGAGGACTCCGAAGCGGGCGACGTCGAGGAGGATGTCGACGACGAGGGCGACGACGACGCAGGCTCTGATGACGACGAGTCCGACGACGAAGAGTCCGACGACGACGAGTCTGATGACGAAGAGTCCGACGACGACGACGCAGACGACGACGACGCAGACTCCGATGACGAGGATTCCGACCACTGACACCCTGCCCCGTCGCTGACGAGGGTTCGGTCGTCGCGAACGCCCGTGTTGGCGAGCGCACCGGGGACGTTTGCGACGACTGAAGCCCGGGGATGCCGGTGCGCCCGGCGTTCGGTCGTCGCGAAGGGCCCTACAGCGCGCGTCGGAGAGGCTGTTTGCGACGACTGAGGTCGCGGCGGGCGCGGGCGCACGCGTGTCAACCCAGCACGAGGGTTCGGTCGTCGCGAACGCCCGTGTTGGCGAGCGCGCCAGGGACGTTCGCGACGACTGAAGCCTGGGGATGCCGGTGCGCCCGGCGTTCGGTCGTCGCGTAGGGCCCTACAGCTAGCGTCGGAGAGGCTGTTTGCGACGACTGAGGTCGCGGCGGATGCGGGCGCACGCGTGTCGACCCAGCACGAGGGTTCGGTCGTCGCAAACGACCCTGCTGACGAGCGCGCCGGGGACGATTGCGACGACTGAAGCCTGGGGATGCCGGTGCGCCCCGAGTTCGGTCGTCGCGTACGACCTCGACGGGGTCGCGGCGGGGACTAGTGCGACGACCGAAGCGCCGGCGCCGCCGCGACCCCCACCCCGCCTCAGAGGTGGTCGACGATGTAGTCGATGCAGCGGATGAGCTGACGCACGTCGTCGGGCTCGATCGAGACGAACGTCGCGATCCGCAGCTGGTTGCGCCCGAGCTTGCGGTAGGGCTCCGTGTCGACGATGCCGTTGCCGCGCAGGGTCTTGGCGACGGCCGCGGCATCCACCGAGTCGTCGAAGTCCACCGTCACCACGACGGGGGAGCGGTCGGCGGGGTCGGCCACGAACGGCGTCGCGAACGACGAGGCCTCGGCCCAGTCGTAGAGCGCCGTCGACGACTCGCGCGTGCGGGCATCGGCCCACTGCAGACCGCCGTTGCCGATGATCCAGTCGAGCTGGTTGTCGAGCAGATAGAGGGTCGTGAGCGCCGGGGTGTTGAGCGTCTGGTTCAGGCGCGAGTTGTCCAGGGCGTTCTTGAGGCTCAGGAACTCGGGGATGTAGCGCCCGGATGCCGCGACGCGCTCGATGCGCTCGACGGCGGCGGGGGAGACGAGGGCGAACCACAGGCCGCCGTCGGAGCCGAGGTTCTTCTGCGGTGCGAAGTAGTAGACGTCGGACTGCGTCACCGAGAAGTCGATGCCGCCGGCGGCGCTCGTGGCGTCGATGACGGTGAGGGCTCCCTCGTCGCCCCGGACGCGCTCGACGGGGGCGGCGACACCGGTGGAGGTCTCGTTGTGGGTCCAGGCGTAGACGTCCACGCCTTCGACCGGCTCGGCCACGGCGCGCGTGCCGGGCTCGGCCTTGCGCACGTCGGGGGCGTCGAGCCAGGGTGCTGCGGCCGCGGCGGCGAACTTGCCGCCGAACTCGCCGAACACGAGGTTCTGGCTGCGGCGCTCGATGAGACCGAACGCGGCGGCATCCCAGAAGGCGCTCGAGCCGCCGTTGCCGAGGATCACCTCGTATCCGTCGGGCAGGCGGAACACCTCGCCGAGGTTCGCGCGGACGCTCCCGACGAGATTCTTCACCGGCGCCTGGCGGTGCGACGTGCCGAGCACGGCCAGACCCGGACCGACGAGCGCGGCGATCTGGTCGGCGCGCACCTTCGAGGGGCCGCAGCCGAAGCGTCCGTCGGTGGGCAGGATCTCGCGGGGCAGCGTCACGTGGGCCATGTGCCGATTGTAGGGCCGCGCGCGGGGGCAGCCATGTCCACCGGGACACGGACCGGAGCCGGGACCGAGGCTGGGGTCGGGGGCGCGGGATAGGCTGGGAGACGCTGAATCCGCCCCCGACATCGAGGCTGCCATGACCGATCTGATCGACACCACCGAGATGTACCTGCGCACCATCCTCGAGCTCGAGGAGGAGGACATCATCCCCCTGCGCGCGCGCATCTCGGAGCGGCTCGGGCACTCCGGCCCCACCGTCTCGCAGACGGTCGGACGCATGGAGCGCGACGGTCTCGTCGTGGTGTCGGAGGACCGCCGACTCGAACTGACGGATGCCGGTCGGCAGAAGGCCGTCGACGTCATGCGCAAGCACCGCCTCGCCGAGCGCCTGCTCAGCGACGTCATCGGCCTGGACTGGTCGTACGTGCACGAAGAGGCCTGCCGCTGGGAGCACGTCATGAGCGAGCAGGTGGAGCGTCGCCTGATCGAACTGCTCGGGCACCCCACCGAGTCCCCCTACGGCAACCCCATCCCTGGTCTCGACCAGCTCGGCGATGTGCCGGCGACGACCTTCGACCAGGGGGTCGTGGGCCTCGTGCGCTGGCTGAACGCGGCCGACGGGCCCATCCGCGGCACGGTGCGGCGCCTGGCTGAGCCCGCCCAGGTCGATCCGGAGCTGCTCACCCAGCTGCGCATGGCAGGGGTGGTCCCCGGCGGCACCGGCGATTTCCGCTACAACGAGGGCTACGTGCTGGTGCAGATGGACGACAACGACGAAGCGCTCGAGCTGCCCGTCGAGGTGGCATCCCACATCTTCCTCATCGACGGTCGTTCCTGAGTCGTACCCCATCCGGTCACCGGGCGGCAACAGGTTGTGCACAGCAGCGTGACTTGTTCGTTATCTTCGGGTAGCCTCGGGAGAGTCCAACGGCGAGAAGCCCGCCACGGATACCACGAGGATTGCCTCTCCGGCTCGTCGTTCTCGTGGCTGACCCGCATATCTGTGCCCCGACACCGAATGCCGACGAGCCAGCGTCCACCCCGGCGCGGAGGCGCCGGAGGTTGAATTGACCGAAGACATCGACTCGTCACGTGATGAGATCGCTCCCACCGCTGGGACGCGTCGCAGCACTCGACTCAGTACGGTGAAGGCCGCAGCGCGGTTGCCCATGCGTCGCCGACCCGCGGCTGCCCCGGCATCCGCCTCGGCGCTGCCCCGCCACGAGAAGACCAAGTCGGTGCGCAATCTGCTCATCGTCGCCTCGGTCGCGGGCATGTTCGCCACCGTCGCCCTGCCCGCCTACGCCGCCACCCGTGCCGGCAGCGGCGAAGAAGTGCAGACGATGCAGCAGGTCGCCGCCGACAACGCGCAGTCGCTCGTCGTCGCCTCTGAGGCATCGCCCCAGGCGCTCGACCGCTACAGCTACTCGGCCACCACGCCGGAAGAGATCGAGAAGAAGAAGGCCGAAGAAGCCGCCGCGGCAGCCGCCGCAGCCCGCGCCTCGGCCGTGACCGCCTCCGCCCGCACCGGTGCGGTCGCCTCGGTCGACCTGTCGATGACGGCTCCAGGCTCCGGCGAGGTGCGCTGGCCCGTGACGGCGTTCAACTACCAGAGCTACAACCTGTTCGGCGGCTACGCCGGCCACAAGGGCTTCGACATGATGTCGGGTTCCGGAACGCCCATCTTCGCCGCGGCATCCGGTGTCGTGCGCACCTCGACCGATGGCGGCGGCAGCTACGGCGCGGTCGTCATGATCGACTCGGTCGTCGGCGGCCAGCAGGTCAGCACCACGTACGCGCACATGAGCTACGGCACCCGCGTCGTCTCGGCCGGCCAGAGCGTCACGGCCGGGCAGCTGATCGGCCAGGTCGGCCAGACCGGCAACGCCACCGCACCGCACCTGCACTTCGAGGTGCAGGTCAACGGGTCGTACGTCGACCCGCTGGCGTGGCTGCAGGCCAACGCCGGCTGACGACACGCGCAACCTGCCGTTCACCCGAGATCGGGCGGTGGTGTCGGATGCGTGCGTTACCCTGATCCCGACGCTGAGAGAGAAGCGGAGGGACGCCGATGGACGGCACGCCACGCATCCGAACCATGGATGCGCTCGGGTTGCTCGTCCTCCGGCATCGTGAGATCGGATGCTGCGGCTCTGCCGCTGCGCTCAGGCGCTGTCTATGAGACAGCGCCTTTTTTCATACCCCTCCGCGGATCGATCATCGATCGCGCCGAACATCCGGGAATCCGTCTCGGCCGTTCGAGAGGACTGGGAAATGCGCACATTGGTGCTGAACGCGGGCTACGAGCCCTTGGCCGTGGTCTCCTTCAAGCGGGCGCTCGTGCTCGTGATGAACGACAAGGCGACCGTCGTCGAACACGTCGCGGACGATCCCGTCTGGGGCGCGCGGGGCGCGTATGACCGGCCCGCCGTGATCCTGCTGGCCCGCTACGTGCGCGTGCCGGGAAGCGGCCGGGTGCCGGTGACCCGCCGAGGGGTGCTGCGCCGCGATGCGCACCGCTGCGGATACTGCGGCAAGTCCGCGGCGACGATCGACCACATCCTGCCGCGGTCGCGCGGCGGCGCCGACACATGGGAGAACCTCGTGGCGGCGTGTGTGCGCTGCAACAACCTGAAGGGCAACCGCACGCCGCAGGAGATGAACTGGGAGCTGCGACTCACCCCGCGGCCGCCGCGCGGCGCGCAGTGGACGGTGCGCGGCACCGAGCGCGCCGATCCGCGGTGGGAGCCGTACCTGGCGCTCGCGGCCTGACGCGGGTGGGGTGGGGCGGGGCTGCGTGGTCGCGCCCGCTCGCCGCTGGCGGTGCGCCGACGGCGGGGCGCGTCAAGGGGACTGGTGGGGCGCGCGGGAGCGGGGTACACCGGGGGCATGAGCACACCAGCGGCGGCGGGCACCGAGCCGGAGGTCGGGCCCTCGCGCCGGCGCGTCTACGTCATCTTCGTCGCCCTGATGGCGGCGATGTTCCTGTCGGCGCTGGATCAATCGATCGTCGGCACGGCCCTCCCGACGATCGTCGGCGACCTCGGCGCCGCCGAGAACGAGGGCTGGATCATCACGGCCTACCTGCTCGCGATCGCCATCGTCATGCCGATCTACGGCAAGGTCGGTGACCTCGTCGGCCGACGCATCCCGTTCCTCATCGCGATCGCCCTGTTCGTGGTCGGCTCCACCGGTTCAGCACTGTCGGGGTCGTTCATCGAGCTCATCACCTGGCGCTCGGTGCAGGGCCTCGGCGCGGGCGGGCTGGTGATCCTGTCGCAGGCGATCATCGCCGACATCGTCTCGGCCCGGGATCGCGGCAAGTTCATGGGCCCGATGGGCGCCGTGTTCGGCATCGCGACCGTCGCGGGGCCGCTGCTGGGCGGGTGGTTCACCGAGGGACCCGGATGGCGCTGGTGCTTCTGGACCAATGTGCCCTTCGGCATCCTCGCGTTCGGCATCGCCTGGTTCACCCTCAAACTGCCATCGCAGCGGCCGTCGCGCCGGTTCGACATCGGCGGCGCCGTGCTGCTGGCGGCGGCGACCTCGGGCATCGTGCTGCTCACCAGCTGGACGTCGCTCACCGGATCTTCGGGCTACGACTGGAGCCACCCCTGGCTGCTGTCCCTCACCGCCGCGACCCTCGCCGCGCTGCTGGCCTTCCTCGTCGTCGAGTCGCGGGTGAGCGACCCGATCGTGCCGCTGCGTCTGTTCCGCAGCAGCACGTTCGCGGCATCCACCGCCATCGCCCTGGTGCTGGGGATGGCGATGTTCGCGGCACTGTCGTTCCTGCCGACCTTCCTGCAGATGTCCCTCGGCGTCGGCGCCACCGAATCGGGCCTGCTGATGCTGCCGATGACGGTGGGCCTGCTCATCAGCACCATCGCCTCCGGACGGATCATCACGCGCACCGGCCGGTACAAGATCTTCCCGATCCTGGGGATGGGCATCGCGACGGTGGCGCTGGCCTGGCTCACGCTCATCACCGCGGACATGTCGATGGTGCTGTTCGGCACGATGATCTTTACGCTGGGGCTCGGCCTCGGCCTGGTGATGCAGACGATCGTCATCGCCGCGCAGAACTCCGTCTCGCCCGAACAGGTGGGTGTGGCGACCTCCACCAACAACTTCCTGCGCGAGATCGGTGCGGCCGTCGGCACGAGTGTCTTTTCGACCGCGTTCACGACGCGGCTGGTCACGACCATCGCCGAGGATACGAAGCAGCTCCCGGCATCCGAAGTGCCGTCGACCTTCGGTGCGAGCTCGCTCACGCCCGCCAACGTCGCCGACCTCCCCGCGGATCTGCGCAACGCCGTCGTCGATGCCTACGCCCAGGCCCTCGCCCCCTCGTTCTGGTACCTCGTGCCGCTCGGGCTGATCGGGTTCATCGTGGCGTTCTTCATGCGCGAGATCCGGCTGTCCACGCGGGCGGGGATGGTCGCCCGCGAGGAGGATGCCGCGGTCGCGGCGGGTGCGGATGCGGGTGCGGGCTCGGGCTCGGGTGCGGGCTCGGGTGCGGACTCGCGGCATCCATCGCGGTGAGAAACCACTTTCCGGGTGAGACACCACGCATTGCGGTGTTTCCCCGCCGAGAAGTGGTTTCTCGCGGAAATGAGGCCCGCAACGCGGGCGCGTGGGGCCGCGCCGCGGGCGCGTGGGCCCACGCCGCGGGCGCGCGCGGCCGCCAGCCCGCTCCCGCGGCCGCCAGCCCGCTCCCGCGGGCAGTGTCGGATGCCGAGCGTATCTTCGACCGTGATGTTGTTGAGATAGAACATCCGTTCTAGTCTGTGTTGGTGAGGTCGATCGTGCGAAACCGGGCTGCTGCCGAAGACGTGCAGCGTCTGCGCGCGCAGCTCGAGCGCGTGCAGGGGCGGCGCATGGATGCCCCTGTGCTGCCGGCCCACCCCGCCCTGGCCGGGCTGCTGCCGGGGCGCGGCCTGCGGCCCGGGTCGGCGTATTCGCTGGGTCCGTCACTGACGCTGCTGTTCGCGCTGCTGGCACCGCCGTCGCAGGCGGGATCCTGGTGCGGCGTGGTGGGGATGCCGGAATTCGGCGCCGAGGCCGCTGCGCGCGTGGGCGTGGAGCTCGACCGCACCGTGCTGATCCCCGATCCCGGCAGCCGGTGGCTGGCGGTCACGGCGACGATCGCCGAGGTGCTGCCCGTCGTGGCCGTGCGTCCGCCGTCGCGCGCCCGTGACGGCGACGTCACGCGGCTCGCCGCCCGCCTGCGCGAGCGCGGCGCCGTGCTGCTCGTGCAGGGCACCTGGCCGCAGACCGAGGCCATGATCGACGTCAGCGACCCGGAGTGGACGGGCGTCGGCGACGGCCACGGCTACCTCGCCGCGCGGGAGTTGACCGTCACCGTCTCCAGCCGCCGCAGCCCGGTCCCGCGTCGCGCGCGGGTTCAGCTGCCGGCGGCATCCGGTCAGGTCGCCGCCACCGACACCACGACGCGCGGCTCCGCACCGATGCCGCTTCCCATCCGGGCGGCGGGATGAACGCCGCAGACCCCACCGCCCCGCAGCGCACGCTCGTGCTGTGGCTGCCGGATTGGCCCGTGGTCGCCCTCGCGCAGGAGCAGGGGGTGGATGCCGCCGCTCCCGTCGCCGTGCTCGACAAGGGGGCAGTGGTCGCCTGCTCCGCCGCCGCCCGCACCGAGGGCGTGCGCCGCGGGCAGCGGCGCCGCGATGCGCAGGCCCGCTGCCCGCAGTTGACGATCGTCGATGCCGACCAGACCCGCGACCAGCGGGTGTTCGCGCCGCTCGTGGCCCGCATCGAAGAGCTCGCGCCGGGGGTGCAGCTGATTCGGGCGGGGCTGTGTGCGCTGCGCGCGCAGGGACCGGCGCGGTACTACGGGGGAGAGGAGCGCACCGCGCACGTGCTGCGCGAGGCGCTGGGCGAAACCGACGCGCGCATCGCCGTGGCGGATGGGGCGTTCACGGCCGAGCAGGCGGCGCGGTTCACGCATCCGGATGCCCCGGTGCGCATCGTGCCGCCGGGCGAATCGGGCGCCTTCCTCGCTCCGCTGCCGATCACGGCCCTCGACGAGGCCGACGTCGTCGATCTGCTGGCGCGGCTGGGCGTGCAGACCCTCGGGCAGTTCGCGGCCCTCCCCGCCGAGCGCGTCGGCGAGCGGCTGGGGGAGCGTGGCATCCGACTGCACGCCTTCGCCTCGGGGCGCGATTCCCGTCCGGTGCAGCCGCGCACGCCGCCGCCCGAGCTCGAGCGCGAGGTGTCGTTCGAGCCCCCACTCGAGATCGCCGACCAGGTGGCGTTCGCGATGCGCGTCGCCGCCGAGGAGTTCATCGCGGGTCTCGGCGAGCACAGCCTCGTGTGCACCGAGCTGCGCGTGCAGATCACCGGCGACCGGGCCGAGAACAGCGAGCGGGTGTGGCTGCATCCGGGGGCGTTCACCGCCGGCGAGGTGGTCGACCGGGTGCGCTGGCAGCTGGGCGAGGCGGGGCTGCGCAGCGCCGTCACGCGGGTGCGCATCGCTCCCGAGACGGTGGATGCCGCCTCCCACCATGTGCGCTCCCTCTTCGGCGGCGGACCCGACGAACGCGTGCACCATGCGCTGTCGCGGGTGCAGGCGATGCTCGGGCATCGCGGAGTGGTGACCCCCGTCGTCGGGGGCGGCCGCTGGCTGAGCGAGCGGCAGGTGCTGGTGCCGTGGGGCGACCGCGCGGTGCTGCCCCGGCCCCGCGAGCGGCCGTGGCCGGGGAGCCTGCCCGACCCGCTGCCGTCGACGGTGTTCGACCCGCCGCGGCCGGTGACGGTGGTGGATGCCGACGGTGACGCGGTGGCCGTCGGCGCCCGCGACGCGCTGACCGCGCCGCCGGCGGTGCTGGTCGAGAGCGGGCGGCGCCGGCGCATCGACGCGTGGGCGGGCCCGTGGCCGGTGCGAGAGCGGGGGTGGGATGCCGCCCGTGCGCGGCGCGCGCACCGGTTCCAGGTGGTGGATGCCGAGCAGTCGGCGTGGCTGCTCGTCTGCGAGGCCGGCGACTGGTCTGCCGAGGGCCGCTATGACTAGCCGGTCGTTGAGCGAGCGCAGCGAGACGAAACGCCCGACCCCGCAGTCGGAACCGCGTTTCGTCTCGGTCGCTGCGCTCCCTCGCTCAACGACCGGGGTGAACCGCTGATGGGCTTCAACAACCCCTCGGTGTCGTGGTCCGAGATGGAGCGCCTGCTCAGCGGCCGCAAGCCCGCCGGCGCCGACGGCGGCGACAGCCCCGCCTGGTCGCGCAAGCGCGGCGCCTACAAACCCCCGCCCATCGCCCGCCCCGACGACGTCGTGCCGTACGCCGAGCTGCACGTGCACACGTCGTTCTCGTTCCTCGACGGCGCCTCGTCGCCGGAGGAACTCGTCGAAGAGGCCGAGCGCCTGGGCCTGCACGCCCTCGCCGTCACCGACCACGACGGGTTCTACGGCATCGTGCGGTTCGCCGAGGCCGCCGAGGCCCGTAGCGTCAAGACCGTGTTCGGTGCCGAGCTGTCGCTGGGGCTCCCCGGCCCGCAGAACGGCGAGCCCGACCCGCACGGCCGGCACCTGCTCGTGCTCGCCCGCGGCGAGGAGGGCTACCACCGCCTCGCGGCCGCCCTCACCCACGCCCAGCTGGCGGGTGGCGAGAAGGGCCGCCCCGTCTACGACCTGCACGACCTCGCCGCCCGCGCCGACGGGCACTGGGCGGTGCTGACCGGATGCCGCAAGGGCGCCGTCCGCACGGCACTCGCAGAAGACGGACCCGCCGGCGCCGCCCGCGAACTCGACCTGCTGGTCGACGTCTTCGGCCCCGACGCGGTCAACGTGGAGCTCATCGACCACGGCGCCCCGACGGATTCCCGCGACAACGACGTACTGGCATCCCTCGCCGCCGAACGCGGCCTGCCGGTGCTCGCCAGCAACAACGTGCACTACGCCGCCCCCGAGCGGGCCGACCTCGCCGCCGCCGTCGCCGCGGTGCGCGCCAACCGCAGCCTCGACGAGCTCGACGGGTGGCTCCCCGCCAATTCCGGCGCGCACCTGCGCTCGGGCCGCGAGATGGCGCAGCGCTTCGCTCGCTACCCCGGCGCCGTCGCGCGCACCGTCGCGCTCGCCGACGAGCTGGCCTTTCCGCTGCGGCGCGCCAAGCCCGCGCTGCCGAAGCTTCCCGTCCCCGAGGGGCACACCACCATGTCGTGGCTGCGTCACCTGGTGTGGGAAGCGGTACCCCGCAAGTACCCCGACGCGACCGACGCCGACCGCGCCCGCATCGAGAAGGAGCTCGGGGTCATCGAGCAGAAGGACTTCCCGGGGTACTTCCTCATCGTCCACGGCATCGTGCAAGAGGCGCGCCGCCGCGGCATCCTCTGTCAGGGTCGGGGCTCCGCCGCCAACAGCGCCGTCTGCTATCTGCTGGACATCACCGCCGTCGACTCCATCGCCTACGACCTGCCGTTCGAGCGGTTCCTCTCGGCCCTGCGCGATGAGGAGCCCGACATCGACGTCGACTTCGACAGCGATCGGCGTGAGGAGATCATCCAGTGGGTCTACGCGACCTACGGGCGCGAGCGGGCGGCGCAGGTGGCCAACGTCATCCAGTACCGGCCGAAGAACGCCGTGCGCGACATGGCGAAGGCGCTCGGGCACTCGCCGGGGCAGCAGGATGCCTGGTCGAAGCAGGTGGAGCACTGGGGGCCGCTCCCCGAAGCCGATGCCGCCGCCGAGATGCACGACATCCCCGAGCGGGTGCTGCAGTATGCGACCGAGCTGCTGAAGGCCCCGCGACATCTCGGCATCCACTCGGGCGGCATGGTGCTGACCGACCGGCCCGTGGGCGAAGTGGTGCCGATCGAGCACGCGCGCATGGAGAACCGCACGGTCATCCAGTGGGACAAGGACGACGCGGCGTGGATGGGGCTGGTGAAGTTCGACCTGCTGGGGCTCGGCATTCTCGCCGCCCTGCAGTACAGCTTCGATCTCATCGCGGATGCCACGGGGGAGCGGTGGGAGCTGTCGACCCTGCCCAAGGAGGAGCAGGCCGTCTACGACATGCTGTGCCGGGCCGATTCGATCGGGGTGTTCCAGGTGGAATCCCGCGCACAGATGGGCCTCTTGCCCCGCCTGCAGCCGCGCAGGTTCTACGACCTCGTGATCGAGATCGCGCTGATCCGGCCCGGTCCCATCCAGGGTGGGGCGGTGCACCCGTATGTGCGGCGCAAGCTCGGGCACGAGAAGGTCACGTACCCCCACCCGAAGCTGAAGCCGGTGCTGGAGCGGACCCTCGGCATTCCCGTCTTCCAGGAGCAGCTCATGCAGATGGGCATGGCCGTGGGCGGGCTGAGTGGGGCGGATGCCGACGTCCTCCGCCGCGCGATGGGCTCCAAGCGCGGCATCGAGCGGATCGATTCGCTGAAGAAGAAGCTCTACGCCGGCATGGCCGAGAACGGCATCACCGGGGACCTCGCCGACGACATCTACGCGAAGATCCAGGCGTTCGCGAACTTCGGGTTCGCCGAGAGCCATTCGCTGTCGTTCGCGCTGCTGGTGTACGCCAGCTCGTGGCTGAAGCTGCACTACCCGGCGGCGTTCCTCGCCGGGCTGCTGCGCGCGCAGCCGATGGGGTTCTACTCGCCGGCGACCCTCACCGCCGATGCCCGCCGCCACGGCGTCGAGGTCCTCCGCCCCGACCTCCACCGCTCCGGAGTGGAGGCCTTGTTGGAGCCGGTGGACGGGTCGCCGAGCGGGACCCACGGGTCGTTGAGCGAGCGAAGCGAGACGAAACGCCCCGCCTTCCGGTCGTTGAGCGAGGAGCGCAGCGACGAGACGAAACGCCCACCCACCGGCCGGGATGCCTGCACCGACCGCAAGCAACCCCCAGTCCCCGA
The DNA here is from genome assembly GCF_042885955.1 of Microbacterium sp. NPDC058021. NCBI lineage: Bacteria > Bacillati > Actinomycetota > Actinomycetes > Micrococcales > Microbacteriaceae > Microbacterium > Microbacterium sp. NPDC058021. Next base: position 3,425 of record NZ_JBHVRF010000003.1, on the reverse strand, counting down.
GTTCGACCCCACCGCCCCCGACGAATCCGCCGCCCACCGCCGCGACGGCGCGTTCGCCGTGCGCCTCGGTCTTGCAGCCGTCAAAGGCATCGGCCAGCCGCTCGCCCAGCGCATCGTCGCCGAGCGCGAGGCGTCGGGGGAGTACCGCGACCTGCGCGACCTGGTGCGGCGCACGGGGGCGACCGCCGCGCAGCTCGAAGCCCTCGCCACCGCCGGGGTGTTCGGATGCTTCGGGCTCAGTCGCCGCGAGGCGATCTGGCTCGCCGGTTCCGCGGCGCAGGACCGGGCCGAGTTCCTCCCCGGCACGCTGGTGTCGGTGCAGCCGCCGCTGTTCGCCGACCCCACCAGCTACGAGGTGCTCGCCGCGGATCTGTGGGCCACCGGTATCTCCACCGACGACCATCCGCTTACCCATTACCGGTCGCAGCTCGACGCCCGCGGGGTGCTGACCTCCGGTGACCTACGTGACCACGAGACCGGGCGCCGGGTGGAGGTCGCGGGCCTGGTGACACACCGGCAGCGGCCGGCGACGGCATCCGGGGTGACGTTCCTCAACCTCGAGGACGAGCACGGCCTGGTGAACGTGGTCTGCTCGGTGGGGGTGTGGAACCGCTATCGCCGGGTGCTGCGCGATGCGCCCGCACTCATCGCCCGGGGGTTGCTGGAGCGCTCGCCGGAGGGCGTGACGAACCTGGTGGCGGATGCCTTCGAGGATCTGCGCGTGGGGGTGATGCACCGGTCGCGCGACTTCCGGTGAGGCGACGCCTGCGCGGGCCGTGGCTCCCTCCCCGGCACGACGAAGGCCCCAGGTCGCAACCCGGGGCCTGTCGTGTCTCGTGGTGCGCGTCAGGCGCGCACGCCGAGGGCGAAGCTCAGTGAGCCGTCGTCGCCGATCTGGGCGTCGAGCACCCGGTCGTCCAACGGCAGCGCGGCCGCCTGCTCGACGAAGACGCGGGCGCCGTCGGTCTCGATGACGGCATCCTCCGGCTCGGGCGATGACACGAGCGCGAGCTCGAAGCCGGCCTCGGCCTGGTCCGCACCGCGGATGCGCAGGCCGCCCTCTTCCGTCGGGATCTGCGACGTGAGCGTCTTGACGGCACTGGTGGCGTTCTCGGTGAGTGTGAGCATGATGCTCCCTTCCGTGGATTGCGGCGAAGACGGCCACGATTCCGAGAACCGGCCGCGGATGCAACCCGCGACGCACCTTCGAGCGGGACTCCCACCGGATACGGAGGTTCCGGCGCTGGCGGGCGCTGCTGGCCCGGGGCGTCGGCTGGTCGCGGCTAGAATCGATCAGCCAGCCTCTGTAGCTCAATGGAAGAGCAGTTGCGTCCTAAGCAAACGGTTGGGGGTTCGAGTCCCTCCAGGGGCACCAGCGGTTTTGTCTTCTGATCTGGGCTTTATCTGCACAAGCTCCCCCGGCGTGATGCCGCCGATCAGGCGTGACCTGAGCGGGTGGGGCGGCTGAAGCGACACCAAAACGTCTCACGCGGGCACCGCATCAGTATCGAGACAATAGCTCCGCTTTCTTGGCCTCGAACTCCTCGGAAGTGATGAGGCCGTCATCACGGAGTCGTGCAAGGTGGCGGATCTTGTCCGCTATCTCGTTATCTGGGCTCGCGGGTACCGGCGTCGGCGGCGCGGCGTGGGTTGACTGCTTCTCCTCCGCCGTGCTGGCCGAAGAACCGCTTACCTGGTTTACTTTCGCCGCGAACTCGCGCGCGCTACTGGTGATCGTCTTTGACTTAGCGACCGGGATCGCATGTACGATGATCGTGGTGGGCCCCTCGATGGAGAGATACAGCTGTCGGTCATCAATCTTCTTCGGCACACCTGCGGCGAACACGCCAAGCGCGACAATGCGAGTAACGGTAAACCGTCGGTTGACGCTCCCCCCCTCCTCTACTCGGGCAACGAGACCCGCGATTGGGTGCCGCGCAGCGCCCTCCCCATATCCCTCGATAAGTTCGTCTCGCGTAAGCCGGAGCACGATACCTCCGGGGATGGCGAGGGTAGCGAGCACAGCGGCCTCGTTGTCTGCAGCGGAATGCTCCTTCGCGACGTGCAGGCTCCACCACACGCCCCCGACAAGTACGGCGACGACCAGGAATGGTATGAGAACTTCCATGGCCGAAGCATAGCGATCGGCGACTTCCTCGCGAGCATCCGTCCGATAACGGCTTCCACGAGGGTGTTGTCATACGAGACACCGACTCTCGCCCGATGTTCAGGAGCTGGTCCTTCGAGGATCGTGAACGCACGTTCACGAAAATCCGGCGAGAACGCGAGGGCACGATAATCTATCCCGGCCAGCCAACGGAACCAGCCTCAGCAGACCGGCGGTACCAGACCTAGTTTGAGGGCGCGGTGCGGGCGTCGCTGGTTGAAGCGGTCGCGGAACGTGTCGAGCTGGCCTTGGAGTTCGGTGATCATGGTGGCGCGGGGCGGACGGTGAGCCAGCGTTTCAGCGAATGGTGGAACCGTTCGATCTTCCCCTGGGTCTGCGGGTGGTTCGGGGCGTGGTTCTTCTGGATCACGTTGAGGGCGGGGAGGGCGTGCTCGAACGCGTTGCGGGCGTGGGCGTGGCCGGCGGTGTAGACGCGGCCGTTGTCGGTGAGGGTTGACGCGGGTGGGCCGTAATCGTCGACACAGCCTAGGAAGGTGGTCCACGATGTTCTGGCCGGTGACGGGGCGGTGGGCGGTGCAGGAATGCAGATACCGGGGAGTGGTCGTCGAGCCAGTTCAGGATCTCCACGTCGGTGCCGTCGATGAGGCACCAGTGGGTGAAGTCGGACTGCCAGGTCTCGTTGGGTTGCGCCGCTTCGAACCGGACGTAGGAAGAGCGGGCGCTTGCGTGGTTCGGGGACGATCAGGCCCGACGCGCGCAGGATCCGGCGGATCGTGGATGTCGACGGGGGTTGCAGGCTCTCGCCGCGCAGGTGCCAGGCGATCGTGACCGGCCCCGCATCCAGCCCCTCGGCCACCAACGCCGCCCGCAGCGTGAGGATCCGTTGCCGCACCCGGTCGGTGACCTGCTGCGGGGAGGTCACCGGCGCCCGGGACCGCGGCTCGAGCCCGGCCAGCCCGTCCTGTCGGTAGCGGGCGAGGAGCTTGTGCAGATACTGCCGACTGAGCCCGTACTCGGCCGCCGCCGCGGTGACGGTGGGCTGCCCGGAGACGATCTTCAACACCACGACCCTGTGCTTCGACGGCATGCACGAGTGTCGCCTATGACGCGACTCACGTGTCGCCGATCACCTTTCGCCTATGCCGTGAACCCAGACACCTCCAGGGGCACTGTGTAATGTCCCGGGAGATGTGTCTCATATGTGAATCGGCCTGGGTTTCGTTCCTATCGGATTGTTTGTCCGGCAGATGCCGGTTGGGCTGATTCCAGGTCAGCGTAGTACGCGTTCTCGACCTCG